>JAODMH010000137.1 GCA_025465035.1 Microbacteriaceae bacterium
TGAGATACATCAGGTCTATTGCGTGAACTCTAAAGGATTAATCCGAGCACGTCAAAATTAGCCTGACTTATCCTGTCCGCGAGGGGGGACTTCGGCCCCCATCCGGCGAGATTTGGCCCGGAATCCCGGGAAAATCGAAGCAAACCGCGAAATAGATCTGGTTCTTACCAGCCGAGGCCGGCGAGCAAAGCCACGCTCTAGGGCCACCCCATGAGCCCTGCCCGCCCATTCACGGTAGGCCACCGCCCATGATCGATGACCGGACGGCCGCCGACGAGTCACTGGATGCGATCGAGCACTGGTGTGGACCAACCGCGCCAACCGAGTCGGGTGGGCCAGCTCCCTGGCCGGCGCGACCGGCGCAGACACGCTCCCGCCATACGCCGCAGCGGCCAGGCGAGAAGACCTCTCCGGCTTGCCGCCAACCTTCATTGCTGTCGGAGACATTGAGTTGTTCCTCGCAGAGGACACGGACTACGCCCACCGGCTCCAACAGGCCGGCGTCAGCGCACAACTGGAGGTCGAGGCCGGCGCACCACACGGTTTTGAGAACTGGGCCCGGAGGACGGAACCTGCAATGAGACTCATGATGAAAGCTCGCTGGTGGCTGCGAAAAGCCTTCGCCCGGGGCCCGACCGTGAGCGCTGATCCGGTTGGCGCCAGCCGACCTCGAATCTACGTTCCAGCCGGTGTCAGAACGGCCGAAACCTGGCCGGATGTGCGAAGGAAAAATGCTACTCAGCCGGGCCCGATCCAGCAGCCAAGGCCCGGAAGTCACTCGACGCGGTGCGCCGGATCGTCTGAGCGGCGCGCGGCGCAACTCAAGGACGCCCCGCGGGCACCTCGGAGTGCCCGCCTCGATGTAGTCCGCCAGCTTCGGTGTCGTGCGTCAAGTACGGCGGCACGCTGACATCGGCCTACGTTTCATCTTCGGTCTTCGCGCACATGTGGACGACTGCCGACCTGGACCGAGGCATCAGGTCGCGAGGATGCGCCGCATCGCCACCGCTGCGCGCTCGGCATCACGGGCGGCAACCGCGGTCGCGACCTCGCGGTGCAGCGCGATGTCGCCGGGCGCCGCTTGCCAGTGCGCTGGATCGCCAGGCGTCCGCTCGCGAAGCGCTTCATCAACGACGTCGCGCAGCCGGGCGAGCATGCCGTTGCCGGCTGCAGCGAGTAGTAGTGCGTGGAAGCGCCGGTCAGCGTCGAGGAAGGCCGGCCCGTCGCGCTCGAGGGTCGATCGCTCGAGCTGATCGGCGATGCCGCTGAGTTCTTCGGCCCCGATCCCTCTGATTGCCGTAAGTCGGGCGGCTTCGGGCTCGACCGCAAGACGGAGTCCGCGCAGCTCGTCGAGCTGCGTCTCGCGGTCGGGCGACGCGAGCCTCCAGCGGATCAGCTGCGGGTCGAGCAGGTCCCATTCGGCGCGCGGGCGTACTCGCAGGCCGACGCGGCGGCCCGCTGTCAGCATCCCGAGTGACACGAGTACCCGCGTGGCCTCGCGGACGACGGGCCGGGATGCGCCGGAGCGCGCCACGATCGCATCCACCGTGTCCGTATCGCCCGCTGCCATGCGCCCGTCGATGATCGCGCGACCCAGGTTGTCGAGCACCTGGCGAAATGCCGCGCCGTCGGAGGTGGTCACGATCAGGTCTGTGAGATCGGTGACACGACGAGTTCGTCGAAGCGCACATGGGATGGCGCATCCAGCACGAACTGCACTGTGCGGGCGATGTCATCCGGAGTGAGCATCTTCGCTTGCGCTGCTACGTCAGGCACGTTGGGCCGATGCTGGAGAAATTCGGTCGCGACGTCTCCCGGGCAGAGGTGGCAGGCCCTCACACCGGATGCCGCCTCCTGGGCGTTTAGGGTTCGCGTGAGCTGTCCTAGCCCTGCCTTGCTAGCGCTGTAAGCGACTCCCGCGATCGGATTGAAGGCCCAGGCGGAGTACGACGAGATGACCACGGCGACCCCGGCGTGCGCACGCAACTGGGGTAGAGCTGCGTCGATGACCGACGTCGGGCCGACGAGGTTGGTCTGCAGGATGTCGTCGAACTCAGTCATGCGCTGGTCGGCCCAGCGCCGCCGGGGACTGTTCAGGCCCGCGGCGAGCACGAGCGCGTCGATGCGCCCCCAGCGCGCCATGATTTCGTCGCGCGCGGAAGCGATGGCATCCCGATCACCGACGTCGAGGGACAGCACGAACGCCTCGCGTCCGGCCTCCGCGATCTGGGCGGCGACCGCATCGAGCGCGTCGGCGCGTCGGCCACTCAGCACCACCCGCCATCCTGCGGCGGCGGCCAGCCGCGCGGATGCCGCACCTATGCCCGAGCCCGCTCCTGTGATCCACACGACCTTTCCGTCGTTCCGTTCGCTCATCACTCTTCCTCCGCTGCTACAGTCTTCTTGAATAGTATGACTATTGGAGGCACAATGCTGATTGATTTCACCGGACAAGTTGTCGTGATTTCGGGAGGCGGCCGTGGAATCGGGCGCGCCCTCGTCGAGCGCTTCGCCGCCGAGAACGCACAGGTGGCCGCGCTCGACCTCGCCTTCCCCGACCCCCTGCACGGGGATGGGCTGCCCGACGGGATCGCCACGATCACGTGCGATGTGACGGATGCCGAATCGGTCCGCGCGGCGATCAAGGATGTCGTGAAACGGTTCGGGCGTCTCGACGTGCTCGTCAACAACGCTGGCATCAACGTCGAGGGAACCGTCGAGACGCTAGACCCTGCGCGATGGAAGTCCGCGTTCGACGTCAACGTGCTCGGCGTCTTCCTGCTGTCGCAGGCCGTCATCCCGATCATGAAGGCTGCGGGACACGGTCGGATTATCAACGCGGCCTCGTTCGCGGCGATCATCCCGAGCATCGGCGCAGCTGCTTACGGAGCGTCGAAGGCCGCCGTCGTGCAGTTCACGCGCGTGCTCGCCGGCGAGCTCGGGCCTTGGAACATTACGGTCAACGCCTACGCACCAGGCATGATCCCGACGGCAATGAACGGCTTCGCCGAGATGCCCGAGGCCGCGCAATCCCGCCTGCTCGACACCCTCAGCCTGCGCCGCTGGGAGAAGCCCGACGATGTCGCCGACCTGCTCTGCTTCCTCGCCAGCGACGCTGCCGGCTACATCACCGGCGCGCTCATCGATGTGAGCGGCGGTAAGTTCGCGACCCAGATCCCGAGCCGCGCGTACGAGGGACTCGCGGGCTGACATGGCGGGCAGCGGGATGCCACCCCTCGTCGTCATGGGGGTTTCCGGCAGCGGCAAGTCCACGATCGGTACACTGCTCGCCGAACGACTGGACATGCCGTTCGTCGATGGCGACGACCTGCATCATGTGGCCAACAAGGTGAAGATGGCGGCAGGTATCCCGCTCGACGACGAGGACCGTCGGCCCTGGCTCGACGCCGTCGGCGCTCGGCTCGCTGCCGCCCCTGCCCCGGTCGTCGCGTGCTCGGCGCTGATGCTTGCTTACCGCGACCATCTGCGCGCTGTGGCGCCGGACGCCGTCTTCGTGCATCTCACCGGTGCTGAGTCGGTCATCGGCGGAAGGCTCGCCCGCCGGCTTCACGAGTACATGCCGGCGACGCTGCTCGACTCGCAGTATGCGGCGCTCGAACCGCTCTCCGCGGACGAGCGCGGCGTTGTGGTCGACGTCGTTCGTACGCCTGCCGCGCTCGCGGACGAGATCGTCGCCCAACTCGTCTTCCTGTTCGGCTAAGATCCCGCGGCAGGCTCAGGCCGCGTTGTCGTGAGCGGGCAGCATGAGCCCCAACAGCAGCTGCTCGCTCGCCTCTGCGATCGGCACCTCCGCCGCGATCGCGCCACCTCGCATGACGTAGACACGGTCGCTCATGCCCAGCACCTCGGGCAGATCCGACGACACCATGAGCACTCCGGCGCCGCCCTCGACGAGCCCTGCGATGAGCGCATAGAGCGCACGGCGGGCACCGACGTCGACGCCGCGCGTCGGCTCATCGAAGATGTAGAGCCTGCCGGCCGGCTCCATCCACTTGGCGATCGCCACTCGCTGCTGGTTGCCTCCGCTGAGCGTCGATGCAAGCTGTTCGGGGCTGTTCACCGAGATTCTCAGGTTATCGATCTGCCGACGTGCCAACTCTCGTTCGCGGCGCGGCACAAGCAGCGGGCCGCGCCTCATGCGCAGCCAGCCGCGCACCCCGATGTTGCGTCGCACACTCATCGCTAGCACGACGCCCTGGCTCTTGCGGTCCTCGGGCACGAAGGCCATGCCCGCGGCGAGCCGGCGCGCGATCGACCAGCGGCTCACGTCCTGGCCGTCGAAGCGCACGGCACCGGTCGCGGCGCGGTCGGCACCCATGATGATCCGGCACAGCTCGGTACGTCCGGCGCCCACGAGACCCGCAAGGGTCACGATCTCGCCCGTGCGCACCACGATCGATGCGTCGCGCACCGCGGTGCCGCGAGTCACGCGGTCGACCTCGAGAATCGCGTCGCCAGCCATCGCCTTTGGCCGCACGAAGTACGACTCGAGCGCGCGTCCGACCATCTGCTCGATGAGCTCCTCGCGCGTGGTCTCCGCGACCGTGTGCACGCCGGTGGTGCGCCCGTCCTTCATGACGGTGACGCGATCGGCCATCTCAAAGACCTCGTCAAAACGATGGGTCACCAGCACGATACCGAGACCTTTCGCACGCAGCTCGTGCAGCACCGCGAAGAGACGTTCCGCCTCCACGCTCGTGAGACTCGCAGTGGGCTCGTCGAGGATCAGCAGGCGGGCATCACGATCGAGTGCCTTGGCGATCTCGACGATTTGCTGCTCCGACGTCGAGAGGGATGCCACCACCGCCCCGAGCGGAAGGCTCACCCCGAGTCGGGCGAACGCTGCAGCGGCGCGGCGGCGCATGGTCGCGCGGTCCAGGCGCCCGGCGACTGTCGGCTCCTCGCCAAGGAACATGTTCTCGAGCACGGTGAGCTTCGGCGCGAGGCTGAATTCCTGCCAGATGACCGAAACGCCCTGACGGCGCGCGTCGCGGCTCGAGCCGAAGCGCACCTTTTCGCCACCGAGCTCGACCGTCCCCGCCTCCGAAGGAATGGCTCCGCCGATCACCTTGATCAGGGTCGACTTGCCAGCACCGTTCTCGCCGATGAGCGCGTGGATCTCACCGCCCTCGACCTCGAGCTCGACCGCGTGCAGCAATTGCACGGTCGTGCCGCGGATCGCCTGCCCGTTGTCGTCATACGCATACTTGTCAATGCCGCTCGCGCGGAGCAGTGGCGTAACGGTCGCCATCAGCTGACCTCCTGCCGGGTGCGGATCGCCTCCACGATGAGGGCGATCAGAATGAGTGAACCCATGACTGCTTGGTACAGCAGCGGACTGATGTCGAGCAGCGTGATGCAGTTGCCGATCGTTCGGATGATCAGTGCCCCGACGACGACGCCGAGTACCGTGCCGCGGCCGCCAAACAGGCTCGTGCCGCCAACAACCGCCGCGGTGATGACCTCGAAGTTCGAGTCGAGACCGCCGAGGGCCGGCGTGCCTGATTGCACTCGAGCCGTGAGGATGACTGAGGCGATTCCCGCGAATAGCGACGAGAGCACGAAGGCACCGACTATTACGGGACCGACCGGAATACCGCTCAGTCGACTGGCCTCCGGGTTGAGTCCGACGCTGACCAGCCGTCGCCCGAAGACCGTGCGGTTGAGCAGCAGCCACGCAACGACGGCGGCGAACACGGCGACGATCACGGTGATCGGGAGGCCGGCGACGTTGCCTCGCGCCAGCGTCTGCAGGACGGTGCCGGGCGGCAGGTTGAGCGTCTGCCCGTTGGAGAGGATCTGAGCGACCGCGAACAGGACGTAGTACATTCCAAGCGTCATGATGAACGATGGGATGCGTCCGTAGTGCGTGAGCACGCCGTTCACGAATCCGGCGACACCCGCCACCGTGACCGCGATGAGGATGGCGAGAAACACCTCGACACCGCCGAGCACGAGACCCGACAGCACGACGGATCCGATGCCGTACACACTGCCGATCGAGAGGTCGATGCCGCCCGCTAGGAGCACGAACATGACACCGGTCGCGGCCACGACCAGGTCGGAACTCTGCTGGAGGATGTTGCCGACGTTGCCGGCGCTCGCAAAGTTGGGCACGGTGAACGACGCGACCATCCACATGATCGCGAGCAGCGCGACAAGGCCAAGAGCCGGTACCTGACTAGTCGCGCGGCGCACAGCTCCCAGCACAGCATTGCCGGAGCGCGTCATCCGGCCCGTGGTATCGGTGGTCGTCAACGCAGTCCCGCCTTTCGGAAGGATTCGCCGAACCGGGCGACCCACTCGCGACCACGTGTGCTGAGCAGCACGGCGACGACGATGAGCACGCCCGTTGCGAGATCCTGGATGAACGGCTGGACGCCCTCGAGGTTCATGACGTTGCCGAGCCCCGCGAGGAAGATGGCACCAAGGCACGACGCCCACAGCCGGCCGCGACCACCCATGAGGTCGACCCCGCCGACGACGCAGGCGGCGATGGCCGAGAGTGTGTACGGCTCGCCCTGTTGGGGGCCGGCCGTCGACAGCTGCGCGGTGAGCATGCCGCCAGCCAGCGAGGCAAGAGCACCCGAAGCGACGTAGGCACCGATGAGGATTGGCCGCGTGGGAACGCCGACGAGGACAGCGACGCGAAAGTTGTCGCCCGTGGCGCGCAGTCGCATCGACCAGGGCGTGACCCGAAGAGCGACCTCGAGGACGATGAGAACCGCCACGGCGACGATGACGAGATACGGCAACTGCAGCACCGTGCCGTTGCCGAACTCGATCATCGAGTCGGGCAGTACGGTCGTGCGACGACCGTTTGCAATGAAGAGCGCCAGGCCGGCGGCAATGCCCAGGGTTCCGAACGTGGCGACGAATGCCGGCACGCGCAGGAAGGCGACGAGGGCGCCGTTCACCGCTCCGATCACCCCGCCGAGCAGCATGCCGATCAGGATTGCCACGCCCCACGGCACGTGCGCGCCGATGAGGATCACATCGACAAGACCAGAGAGCGAGATGACGCCGCCGACCGAGAGGTCGATGCCGCCCGTCGTGATGACGAGGGTGAGACCCAGCGCGGCGACCGCCACGATCGACGCCTGGGCGAGCAGGCCCATTGCGTTGTCGACGCTCGCGAAATAGGGAACGCTGAGGCTCACCGCGAGAAGCAGCACCACGACGATCCCGATCCGGACAAGGATCGGGATCGCCGCGGCCCCCTGGCGACGCGAGGCCACCAGGGAGTCAGATCGATCAGAAGGCATTCGCGAGAGCGGCCTTTGCGTTGTCGGCGGAGATGGTCTTGGTGCCCGAGTCGATGTACTTCTTCAGCGAGCCAGACTTGATGCTGCCCTTCGCCAGGCCCACAGCATCCTGGGCGCCCAGCTTGCCCATCTGCACCGGATCCTGGGTGTTCAGCGCGAACACCTTGCCGTCGATGATGTACTGGATGCTCTCCTTCGACCCGTCGATGGTGATTACCTTGATATTGGGCTTGCCCGCGACGGCCTGCACGATCCCGTCGACCATCGGTCCTCCGGCGGTCAAAATCGCCGTGACCTTGGGGTGCGCAGTGAGGATGTTCTCGGTAGCGGTGAGCGCCTTGTCGCTCGCCCAGTCACCAGCGGCGGAGGCGACAGCAGTGATCCCGCCCTCCTTGAGGCCAGCGATGAAGCCGTCGCGACGCTGGTCTCCCGGCACGGAACCGGCAGCGCCCTCGATGATCGCGACCTGAGGCGACGGGTCGTTGAGCGCCTTCACGAGGAACTCGGCCGATTGCTTGCCCGCCTCGACATTGTTGGTGGCGATGTAGGTCTGGTACAGCGCATCGTTGCCGGAGGCGACGGCCGAGTCGACGACGACCACGGGGATATTTGCGGCCTTGGCGCGCTTGAGGGCCGGGACGATCGCCTGGCCGTCGATCGGGTCGACGATGAGTGCCTTGACGTGGCGTGAGACCAGGTCATTCACCTGGCTTACCTGGTTGGCGACCGCAGTCTGGCCACCGGCGGTCAGGAGTACGGAGGTGCCGCCTTCTTTCTTGATCTCCGCTTCGGCAGCGTGGACCCACGCTTCCTGGAAGGTGTCGTTGGTGATCGTCTTCACCGAGATCCCGATCACGGGCTTGACTGATCCGCCACCGGATGTCGCGGAACAGCCCGCGAGAGCCGTAACGGTGAGGGTGGCTGCAGTGACAATGCCGAGTGCTGTGCGCAGTTTCATTGGTACCTCTCTTGCCCGCTGACGGCGGGATCGACGTTGATGTGAGGGGTCGGCGCCAAAAGCGCGTCGAGTACTATTAGTAGTACTAGTTGGACGATAACGCAAGCCGAGCCGTCCGGGCATGAATCCACAGTCGGGCAGATGCAGCCTGCCGCCATCGACTCTCGGATCAGTGTGCGAGGCGCCCGACGGCCTCGGCCTGGGCCTCGCGCACGAGGGCGCGAGCCTCCTCGGCCGCGGTCTCGCCATCTCGCGCGGCGACCGCCGCGGCGAGGCGCTGGTGCCGCTCGACCGCGCGGGCGGTGGCATCGGTGAACACCGGCAGGGCCCCGCCATAGCGGCTCCGCAGAGTCGCGCTGATCGTGTGCAGGAGCTGCGCGAGCACCCCGTTACCCGAGGCTCCGACCAGGATGGTGTGGAAGTCGTCGTCAGCCAGCATGTACTCAGACGGCGAGTTGTCGCGTGCTGCCGCCGCCATGCGCTCGGCATGATCATGAAGCGCGGCGACCTCGTCGGCGCTCGCATGCAGGGCGACGAGGGACGCGGCCATCGGCTCAACCGCCTCTCGCAGCACGAGCAATTCTTCCAGCTGCCGCTGTGCCGACGGACCGGCACCGCGCCAGTCGATGACATCGGGGTCGAGCAGGTTCCAGTACTGCTCCTGCTCGACGCGGGTTCCGGAACGGTGCCTGGCCCGGATCATCCCCCGCGCCTCCAGCGAACGGAATGCCTCGCGCACGACCGTGCGTGACACATCGAAGCGCTTCTCGACCTCGTCTGGAACGATTACCTCGCCCGCGCGAAGGCGACCGGCGGCGATATCCCTGCCGAGTTCGGTGACGACGACCCGCTGCAGTGAGGCCGGAGCCGTAGTCGGTCGCATCGATGCAGCGCTCCCATTCGATCGTGTGCGTCATCCTATGGCGCGGACGGACGTCGAGGGCGGCTCGACACCGGCCTCAGGCGAATTCGAGAAGGACTTTACTCGACGTGGCGCTGTCGGCAGCGAGCGCGAACGCATCGAGAAACCGGTCCGCGGGCAGAATGTCGCTCACGATGCCGTCGAGACGGAGCCGTCCATCGCGGATCGCTGCTACTACTTCAGTGGGGTCGTCGACGAAACGGCTGGAACCCGAGATGGTGAGTTCCCCAGACACCACCCGCGGCATGTCGACGTCCCGGGGAACGGGCGGTTGCCCGACGGCCACGAGCACACCACCGGAGGCGATCGCATCCAGTCCGCTGCGCATGGCCTGACCGCTGCCAGACGACTCGATCACGTGATCAGGCGACCAATCACGCAGGGCGTCCGCCTCATCTGCCCGAAGGATTGCAGTCGCACCGAGCGAGCGGGCGAGACGGAGCGGGCGTTCGTGCAGGTCGGTCGCGAGGATCTCGGCGGCACCGGCGGCCTTGAGCGCCGCGACGCAGAGCAGGCCGATCGGACCGGCACCGAGCACTGCGACGCGCGCTCCAGCGACTGATCCGCCGACGACGGCGATCCGCGCAACGGCATGCCAGGCGACCGAGGCCGGCTCGATGAGAACCGCGTCGCGCGGCCCGATCCCGTCTACCGGGAGGAGACGGTCGGCTCCAACGATGATCCGGTCGGCAAAGCCGCCCGCCGTGTGTGGGAACTGGGCGGCCGAGCCGAGGTAACGCATCTCCTGACAGAGGTTGCGGCGCCCGGAGAGGCAGTACCGGCATCGACCGCACGTGCTCGCCGGGTGCACGAACACCGGAGTCCCGACTGAGGGGCCGGTGCCGTCAGCTGCAGCCGTCACCACATCGCCCACCACCTCGTGCCCGAGTACCATCGGCTCCCGCAGCACCGAGGTGCCGACGCGGCCGTTCTGCCAGTAATGCAGGTCGGATCCACAGATGCCGCCGAG
>JAODMH010000141.1 GCA_025465035.1 Microbacteriaceae bacterium
GGGAATTCGATGTACTGCGCCTGGCCCCCATCGCGTTGCGGTGACACGACCATGCGACGCGCGATGACATTCGCGGCTGCGGCGCCGAGTTCCTTGCGCACGACGTGGAGGGCGGCGTCGATGCCCGCAGCAGTGCCGGCACTCGTCACCACCTTGCGGTCCTCGACGTAGAGCACGTCGGGGTCGACGATCGTCCCGGGGAACTGGGCCGCGAGCCTGTCGGCGTGCATCCAGTGCGTTGTGCTGCGCCGCCCGTTCAGGATGCCGGCCTGGGCGAGCGCGAAAGCTCCGCTGCACACGCTGAGCACCCAGGCGCCGCGGGCTTCCGCGGCACGGATGACCTTGAGAAATGCCTCATCGATCGACTCGATAGCGTGTGCCGGCACCGCGACCAGGTCGGCGTCGGCGGCGACGCCGAGGTCCTGCTCGATCACCATGTCGAAGCCGAGGCTCGTGCGCACCGGGCCAGGGGTCGCGGTGGCGATGGTGAAGTCGAACTTCGGACCGCCGCTGTCGGAGCGGTCGATTCCGAAGACCTCGCAGACGACGCCGAATTCGAACGGCGCAACCCCGGGTAGCGCAAGCAGCACGATTTTCTTGAGCATGATTCCTCCGAGTGGCAGAAAGTAGTTTATGGTATGGATTCTGCCAGACGTCCCGGCGTGACGCGAGCCCGCAGCTTCGGGTGCCTCGGCCGCGGCATCCGCTTCCTGCGATTCCAAAAACGCAGGAGATCGGCGACGAAATCGCGACGGATGTCACGACCATCGCAGGTCCGGCGGAGATCTCCTGCGTTTTCGGTGCAACGGGGGGCGGGGCGGCCCGTACTACTCTGAGTGCATGACCTGGCTCGTGACCGGCGGAGCCGGCTATATCGGTGCACACGTCGTTCGGGCGCTTCGGGATGCCGGCCTCCCGGCTGTCGTGCTCGACGACCTTTCGAGCGGACACGAGAGCTTCGTCGCCCCCCTGGTTCCCTTCGTGCGGGCCTCGATCCTCGACGGCGAACGGGTGCTCGAGGCGATCGACGCGCACGGGGTGACGGGTGTGATCCACGTCGCCGGTTACAAGTACGCCGGGGTGAGCGTCCAACGTCCGCTCCACACCTACGAGCAGAATGTGACAGGTACGGCGGTGCTGCTCGCCGCGATGCAGGACCGCGGCGTCGACAGGATCGTCTTCTCGTCGAGCGCGGCCGTGTACGGCACACCGGATGTCGACCTCGTCACGGAGGTCACGCCGAAGAACCCCCAGTCGCCATACGGTGAATCGAAGCTCATCGGCGAATGGCTGCTGCGCGATCAGGCGGTCGCCGTCGGCCTGCGGCACACCTCGCTGCGCTACTTCAACGTCGTCGGCTCCGGCGACCCGTCGATCTATGACACCAGTCCGCACAATCTCTTCCCGCTGGTCTTCGACGCGCTCGTCGCGGGTCGCACGCCGAAGATCAACGGCAACGACTATCCGACCCCCGATGGCACGAACGTGCGCGACTACATCCTCGGGGTCGACCTGGCCGTCTCGCACGTCGCGGCGGCACAGCGACTGGACTCGGGGGAGCCCCTCGAGAGCGCCTACAACCTGGGCAGCGGCGACGGCGTCTCCGTCGAGGAAATCATGTCGACAGTGGCGGAGGTCACCGGCATCCCGTTCGAGCCGGAGATCGCGCCCAGGAGGCCGGGAGACCCCGCGCGGATCGTGGCTTCCGGGGAACTCGCCGCGCGCGATCTCGACTGGAGGATGAGGCACTCGTTGCGCGAGATGATCTCCAGCGCGTGGGACGCGCGGCGGTTGGCGGAGGTTTAAGCTCGACTGCCACCCATTTGGGGGTCTCGGCGCGTCGTGAACCCTCGATGCAGGATTGAGCCTTTACGATTTGCGACTTGACGTGACCGAACTACACAGGTGTAATTATCCCTAACGCGTTTGCGCATGCCGTACGCATCGCGGAGGGGAGACTGTGATATGGCGATCGACGAACACCGCCGAGGTGTACCCGAGGACTGGTTCGTCGACCCGGTCCATCTGGGTGTACCGGGAGTCCGACGGGTCATCGATGACGACAACGCACTCTCCTGGCAGGCGGATTCGCTCTGCGCTCAAACCGATCCAGAGGCATTCTTTCCCGAAAAGGGCGGCTCGACTCGCGACGCCAAGAAGATCTGCTCCTCCTGTGAGGTGCGCTCTCAGTGCCTCGAATACGCGCTGCAGAATGACGAGCGCTTCGGCATCTGGGGTGGGCTTTCCGAACGGGAGCGCCGCAAACTCCGCAAGCGAGCGTAGTCGAGGTGTTGGAGTCCGACTCGAGTGCTACTCAAGTGCCGTGGCACTGCGTGTCATCCCTGATCTGATCCGCTCGCGCGCTTAGTCTCGATCAGATGCAAGCGAGAGTCACTGCGATACTCGTTGCCCGCTCAGGGGTGGCGTACCTTGAGCGCACCCTCTCCGGCCTGGCCCGCCAGACCCGACAGCCGGATTCGGTGATCGCGGTCGACGCCGGCTCGACCGATAACAGCTCCGACCTGCTCGCAGCGTCCGGCCCCCTTCAGCTGGTATCAGCGCCGGCCGTCAACTTCGGCGCCGCGGTGGCGCGGGCGGTCCAGGTAATCGCTCCACCCGCAACGGACGGCGAATGGCTCTGGCTGCTCGCGCACGACAACGCGCCCGCACCGACCGCCCTCGAACAGCTGCTGGCCGCCGTCGAGATCGCGCCATCGGTGGCGATCGCCGGCCCTAAGCTCATGCGCTGGGAGCAGCCGGACGTGATCGCGGAGTTCGGTGAGACGATCACGCAGTTCGGTGCGTCCATCGCGCTCGTCGAGGGCGAACTGGATCAGGCCCAGCACGACGTGCAGGACGATGTACTCGGCGTAGCGGCAGGCGGAATGCTGGTGCGTCGCTCCCTCTGGACCGCCCTCGGCGGCTTCGACCCGGGGCTGCCGAGCATCGACGCCGCTCTCGACTTCTCGATCAGGGCCAGGCTGGCGGGCTACCGCGTCGTGGTCGTTCCCGGTGCCAAGGTCGCGAGCGTCGGCGGGCCGGAACTCTTCGGCAGGAGGTCGGTGCCCGATCGCCGCCGCGTGCGGATCGCCAGGTCGGCGCAACTTCACCGTCGGCTTGTCTACTCTCCCGGTGGGGCGCTTCCCTTTCACTGGCTCTCGCTCCTTCCGCTCGCGGTTCTGCGGGCGGCCGGGCAGCTGGTCGCCAAGCGACCTGGCGCCGTCGGCGGCGAATTCACGACCGCGCTCTCCGCGGCATTCGGTGGGAGCGGCATCGGCCAGGCGCGCCGGAACCTCCGTGCCAATCGCCAGGTGGGTTGGGCATCCATCGCACCGCTCAGGATGCCGCCGGCCGAGGCACGCGAGCGGCGCAGGCAGTTCCGTGAGCAGGCCAACAGCGCGAGCACCGGAGCCGCCTCGGCCCCGGCAGCGGCGGCCGGGTTCGTCACCCACGGCGGGCTCTGGACGGTGCTCGTCGTCGCCGTCATCGGTGTGATCGCCTGGGGGCAGCTTCTCGGCGCGACCTCCGTTGCCGGGGGGACGATGACGTCTCTCAGCGCAACCGTCGGCGAACTGTGGTCGCACGTCGGGTACGGCTGGCGCGAGGTCGGCGTCGGTTTTGTCGGAGCATCCGATCCCTTCGCCTACCTGCTCGCGGTCCTCGGCTCCATCACGTTCTGGGCGCCATCGTTCAGCATCGTGTTGCTCTACGTGCTCGCCATGCCGCTGGCGGCGCTCGGTGCGTGGTTCGCCGCGCGACACGTCACGACGCGGCCCATGCTGCCGGTGCTCGCCGCCATCCTCTGGGCAGTAGCGCCGCCCCTCCTCGGCTCCATGTCCGCGGGCCATCTCGGGGCCGTGATCGCGCACCTGCTGCTTCCCTGGCTCGTGCTGGCCGGCCTCTCGGCATCGCGGTCGTGGGCGGCGGCGGCCGGGGCCGCCCTGCTCTTCGCCGCAACGGCTGCGTCGGCGCCCGTGCTGGTGCCGGCCTTGCTGCTCTGCTGGCTGGCCTGGATGGTCTCCCGTCCGAAGAGCATTCACCGACTGATCGCGATCCCGTTCCCCGCGCTGGCGCTCTTCGCGCCACTCGTGGTGCAACAGGTGCTCAGGGGCGATCCGCTCGCACTGCTCGCCGAGCCAGGCGTTCCGACCGCCGCCGGTCAGACCTCCGGCCTGCGTCTCGCGCTCGCAGAGGCCGGGACCGGCATGCACGGCTGGACCTCCGTCCTGAACAACCTGTCGCTGCCGGGGACCGGATCCGCTGTCCTGGTTGCCGTGCTGCTCGCGCCGGTCGGGGTCCTCGCGATCCTCGCGCTCTTCGTTCCCGGTTCGAGACGAGCGATCCCCTCCATGGTCATCGCCCTGCTCGGCTTCGCCACCGCCGTGATCGGCACGCACATCCAGGTCACGGTTCTGGACGGCTCGTCCACGCCGATCTGGGCCGGCACAGGCCTGAGTCTGTTCTGGCTGGGGCTCCTGGGCAGCGCCATGGTCGGGCTGGACGCGCTCGGCCGAGCATCCGTCCCTCTGGGGCTGCTCGCCGGCGTCACCTCGATCCTCCTCGCCCTTCCACTGCTCGGAACGATGTATCTCGGCACGGCGATCGTGCAGGGTGGCGGACGCATCCTGCCCGCCGTCGTGACCGCACAGGCGGAGGGACATCCGAACATCGGCACTCTGGTGCTCACGGCGCAGCCACGCGGCGGCCTGTCCGCGACCCTCGAGCGCGGAACCGGCACCACCCTCGACGACCAGTCGACGCTCGCGTCGACGGCGACGACGTTGAGCGCCGATGATCGCACGCTCGCCAGAATGACCGGCAACCTCGCCTCGCATAGCGGGTATGACGCGGCCTCCGATCTCTCGCGCCTCTCGATCGGATTCGTGCTCCTTTCGCCGGCCAACACCGGTGCGGCGGCCTATGCGCGCACCTCTGAAGCCCTCGACAGCAACGCGCTTTTCACCCCGGTCGGGGCCACCGACAACGGCCTGCTCTGGCGCTATCAGAATCTCCCGAAGACGGATGCCGCGGCTCCCGTCGGCAATACCGGAACGCCGCTCGGCACGGCCATCCTGCTCGGGCAGGCCATCGTCTTCGGGCTCACCCTGCTGCTCGGGATTCCCACCGCCCGCAGGCGCCGGCGGACAGCGGTGAGCGGTTCAGTGCTCGACGGGCCGGCAGGAACCTTCGACGAGGACGATCATGACTGATCCAGTGTCCGAACCAGAGGAGCCAGCGGTGCAGGCCGACGAGCAGCCGCAGAAGAACCGCACGCGCGGGGCCATTATCGTCAGCGCCCGGATCGTGGCGGGCACGGTCGGCACTTTCGTTGCCGCGCTCGCGATCGCCGCCGCGGCCTGGCTACCGCTGCCGTCTCACACGGTGACTCCACCCTCGACCACGGTGACCCCCGTGCCCGCGGCGCAGCAGCGGGTCTGCGCTGGCCCCCTGCTGAGGCTCGGGAACGATTCCGGTCAGGACGCCACGATCGTGTCCTCTGTCGGGCGACCGGCGGTGCGCTACGGGCAGACGGCGGGCAAGGCAGCGTCATCCGTGCTGTCGACGACCGATAACGCGACGGGCGTCGCGCCAGAAGTCCTCACGCTTCCCCCGGCGGCGCAGCAGGCGACGAAACCGCCGCTCCTCACCGGGAGTCAGTCGCAGACGGCATCCACGGGAGACCTGGTGGGGTTCGCCACCGCGGAATGCTCAGAGGGAACGAGCGACACCTGGCTGGTCGGCGGAGCGACCGACACCGGCCGCACGACACTCGTGACCCTCAGCAATCCGAGCAGTGTCAGCGCGACCGTCTCACTGAGCCTCTACGGACCATCCGGCACCATCTCGGCTGCGGGCAGCAGCGGCATCGTCGTCACTCCGGGAGGGCAGCGCGTGTTCTCGCTGGCCGGGTTTGCCCCCGGCGTCTCCTCGCCAGTGGTGCGAGTGCAGAGCCGGGGCGGCCAGGTCGTCGCCAACCTGCAGCAGTCGACCGTACGTACCCTCGAGCCGGGCGGCGTGGACATCGTCGGTGCCGCCAACAAGCCGTCGCTGACCAATGTCATCCCCGGCCTGGTCGTGTCGAGTTCCGCGGCACTGTCGGCCAGGGAGGCCGAGCCCGGCTATCAGGACCTCCGTTCGGTCATCCGGCTCCTGGTGCCAGGTACGAAGCAGGCGCACACCGAGATCAGTGTGATCCCGGAGAGCGGCACCGGCAGCGGCACGACAGTGAGCGTCGTCGTCGAGGCCGGAGTCGTCACGGATGTACCGCTCGATTCGTTCCCGGACGGTAACTACTCGGTCGTGATCGCCAGCGACCAGCCGGTCGTCGCAGGGGCGCGCGTTTCCACTGTGGGAACGACGGGCCAGACCGACTTCGCCTGGCTCGCCGCCGCCACACCCATCGACAAGCAGGCGATCGTCACCGTCGCTCCCGGCCCCTCGCCGGTGCTGCACCTCGACAACCCCACTCGCAAGCCCGCCACCGTGACGCTCACGTCCGGCGGCGTCCTGGCCGGCACGGTCGCGGTGCCGGCCGGCCGATCCGTCTCACTGCCCGTGTCGGGTTCCGCGACCTACACGCTCGGCGGCTTCGACCGTCTCGCCGTCTCGATGAGCTACCTCGGCGACGGACAGCTCTCGGCGTTCTCCGTGAGCCCATCGGCACCCGCATCGGGACGGATCACGATCTACCGCTAGGGCCAGCTCAGCGTTCAGAGGTGCCGGAAGCGTTCCGGTGCCAGGTCCCACGGGTCTTTGCCGAGAAGTTCCGCGACGGCACGGAACACGCAGCTCTCGATCAGCATGCGGCGATGGAGCTCATCGTGGCGATGCAGCCGCGCGAGCCGCTCGATGGGGAGCCGAAAGAGGATGACCTTGCGCTCCGGCACCGAGACGTGCCATCGCTCGATCCCTCCCGCGGCATCGACCTCGCTCGGAAGACCCGCCACCTCGAAGGTGACGGCGGCCAGTTCATCCGGCCACATGTCTTTGAGGTATTCGGCCGTCGAGGCGACCGTCATGTCGAACAGGTCGGAGCGGGTGTGAAGCAGAGGCAGGTGCGGCCCGGTGACCGCAGAGCGGATGCCGCGGCCATGACGATCCCGCCAGCCCGGCCGCGCCGAGGCACGTGTACTTCTCTGTCGGGCCATAGAAAGATTCTATCCGGCGAGGCTTCTGCTTCGGCCGGCTGCGGTGGTTAGTGTGGAGTCAATGGACGGAAGACCGTGTAGCAAAGTCGCCTGTACGAACGACGCTGTATCCACGCTCACCTGGGTCTATACGGATTCGATGGCAGTGCTCGGACCGCTCAGTCGCCGCGCGGAGCCGCACAGCCATGACCTCTGCGAGAAGCACTCCGATCGGCTCTCTGTGCCGCAGGGCTGGCAGGTCGTCCGGCACGTCTCGTTGGGGAGCTGACTGCGGGCGCACGGTAAGTTGGGGGTATGAATGCCCCTGCCACCGAGCCGATCGACCTCACCCCGTTCGTGAAGGCATACGACGTGCGCGGCCTGGTTGGCTCGCAGCTCACCGCCGAGGTCGTCACGGCACTTGCCGCCGCGTTCGTCGACGAGGTCGACGCGGCGGGCATCGATGTCGTGGTCGGCCATGACATGCGGGACTCCTCCCCGGAGTTCGCAACCGCCTTTGCCGTCGGCGCCCAGGCGCGCGGCGCCAACGTCGTCTCGATCGGACTCTGCTCGACGGACGAATCGTATTTCGCTTCCGGACACCTGAACGCCCCTGCTGCGATGTTCACGGCCTCGCACAACCCCGCCACCTACAACGGCATCAAGTTCAGCCGCCGCGGCGCGCGTGGCATCAGTTTCGACACGGGGCTCAGGGCGATCCGTGATCGGGCGACCGAGTATCTGGCCTCGGGAGTGCCCGCCGTCGCGACACCCGGCTCATACCGCGATCTGGACGTGCTGGCCGAGTATGCGGCGTATCTGCGATTCCTCGTCGACCTCAGCGGCATCCGGCCCATCCGCATCGTCGTGGACGCGGGCAACGGCATGGGCGGCCTCACGGTACCTGCCGTTCTCGGTGTCGCGGCCGGACTGCCCGCGCTGCCGATCGAGATCATTCCGCTCTACTTCGATCTCGACGGTACGTTCCCCAACCACGAGGCGAACCCGCTCGACCCCGCGAATATCGTCGATCTGCAGAAGGCCGTCGTGTCTCACGGAGCGGATCTCGGTCTCGCCTTCGACGGCGATGCCGACCGCTGCTTCGTGGTGGACGAGAAGGGCGATGCGGTCACGCCATCCGCGGTCGCCGCCGTCGTCGCGCTGCGCGAAATCACCCGGGTACGCAAGACGCAGCCGGACGGTGACATCTTCGTGATCCACAACCTCATCACCTCGCGCATCGTGCCAGAGACGATCGAGGCTGCCGGAGCGATCCCGGTGCGGACCCGCGTCGGCCATTCGCTCATCAAGGATCAGATGGCGGAGACGGGCGCGATCTTCGGCGGCGAACACTCCGCCCACTACTACTTCCGTGATTTCTGGGGCGCCGACAACGGGATGCTCGCCGCGATGCACTTCCTCGCCGAATACGGCTCGCAGCCCGGACCGCTCTCGACCATCTCGAAGAAGTACACGCCCTACGCCCTCAGCGGTGAGATCAACTCGACAGTCAAGGATATTCCGGCCGCCTACAACCGGATTGTCGAGGCCTTCAACGGCCGCGGCGAATTCGACGAGCTGGACGGCCTCACTATCACCGGAATCGTGTCGGCGGATGAACCGTTCTGGTGGTTCAACGTCCGGCCGTCCAATACCGAACCGCTGCTCAGGCTCAACGTCGAGGCGGCGACTCAGGAGGCGATGGACGGCATACGCGACGAGGTACTCGATCTCATTCGCGCGTAATTCCGCGGGTGCCCCTGTCCCCTGCGACAATGGAGCCATGTCGATCGCATCCACCAGCACCGCCCTGCCCTTCAAGGTCCGCGACCTTGCGCTCGCCGAGTCCGGACGTCATCAGCTCCGTCTCGCCGAGAACGAGATGCCTGGCCTCATGGCACTTCGTGCAGAATTCGGGGAATCGAAGCCTCTCGACGGCGCCCGCATCGCGGGATCGCTGCACATGACGGTGCAGACCGCGGTGCTCATCGAAACCCTTGTCGCTCTCGGCGCGCAGGTGCGCTGGGCGAGTTGTAACATCTTCTCGACCCAGGACGAGGCGGCCGCGGCCGTCGCCGTCGGACCCACCGGGACTCGTGAGGCACCCACTGGCATCCCCGTCTTCGCCTGGAAGGGCGAGACCCTCGAGGAGTACTGGTGGTGCACATCACAGATCTTCGACTGGACTGCCGAAGGGTTTTCGGGTCCGAACATGATCCTGGATGACGGCGGTGACGCGACGATCCTGGTGCACAAGGGGCGCGAGTTCGAGCTGGCCGGCGCGGTTCCGGATGCCACGGAGAACGACAGCCACGAGTGGCGCGTCATCCTCGATACCCTCCGCGCGTCCCTCGCCACGTCGTCGGATCGCTGGATCAACATCGCCGCCGAGATCAAGGGCGTGACCGAGGAGACGACCACCGGGGTGCACCGCCTCTACGAGTTGGCGAAGTCTGGTGAGCTGCAGTTCGCCGCGATCAACGTCAACGACTCGGTGACCAAATCCAAGTTCGACAACAAGTACGGCATCCGTCACTCGCTGCCCGATGGACTCAACCGCGCGACCGACGTTCTGATCGGCGGGAAGGTCGTCTTCGTCGCCGGGTACGGCGATGTCGGCAAGGGCGCGGCTGAGGCTCTCAAGGGCCAGGGCGCTCGCGTCATCGTGAGTGAGGTCGACCCCATCAACGCGCTTCAGGCGGCCATGGACGGATTCCAGGTCACGACGATCGAGAGCGTGCTCGGGCAGGTCGACATCTTCATCACGGGAACGGGTAATGAGAACGTCATCACCGTCGACCACCTGCTCGGCATGAAGCACCTCGCGATCGTGGCGAACGTCGGCCACTTCGATAACGAGATCGACATCGCTGGCCTCGAGAAGTTGCCAGGGGCCGAACGCATCGAAATCAAGCCGCAGGTACACGAATGGCGCCTTCCCTCTGGCCGAAGCGTGCTGGTGCTCTCAGAGGGGCGGCTGATGAACCTCGGGAACGCGACCGGGCATCCGTCGTTCGTCATGAGCAACTCGTTCACCAACCAGGTGCTCGCTCAGATCGAGCTCTATGCGCACGGCGAGAACTACGAGACCAAGGTCTACGTGCTGCCAAAGCACCTCGATGAGAAGGTCGCCAGGCTGCACCTGGACGCCCTTGGCGTGAAGCTCACAGTGCTCACTCCCGAGCAGGCCGCGTACCTCGGTGTCAGCGTCGACGGTCCTTACAAGGTCGACCACTACCGCTACTAGTCTCGGTCGCGGTGCTCCTTCTAGGAACGCTCGGGGAACCCGTGCGGCATCCCGGTGAGCGTCGGTTCTAGGTGCTCGAGCCGCTGCCGCTCGAGTTGCAGTGCGAGGTACTCACGGTCGCGGCGTACAGCCACCACGGCGGCGAGGAAGAGTTCCGCGCTCTCATGCGGCACTGGCGACACGTAACGCGACGTCTCGTTCGCGAGCTGTCTGGCCAGGCGCTCCCTGGCGTCAGGGGTGAGGTGCGAGGCCTGCCCGAGGAACTGGGCGACACGCCTCGCGAGCCCGTCCGGCATCCGTGCCACGTCCGCGGTCGTCGACCATTCGATGAGTTCCGTCGGCACCCCGAAGATCGGCGGCATGGCCCGGGAGATGCGCTCGTTCTGGCTGTAGGTCCCGGCGAGCAGGTCTCCAAGCCGCTTCGATCGACCGTTCAGCATGGCCACCATGGCGGCGATTCCGCCGAGGCTGAAGAAGATCTCGAGCACCCCGGTGAGGGCGCGGATGAAGGCGTGGCGGAATCCGATCGATCCACCGTCGTCGCGCACGATGCGTGCCCCGACCGCGAGGCGGCCGAGCGACTTGCCCTGCGTGACGGTCTCGACGGTGGTCGGAACGATCACGATGCAGAAGACCAGTCCGGCGATCGTCACGGCGGCCCCACTCGCGCTGTCGAGCATTCCGGAGAAGAACGGTGTCGAGATGGCGAAAAGGATGAGCAGCCAGAGGCCCATCGCGAGCAGGAAGTCGATGATCGCCCCGGCGGCCCTCAGCACGAAACCGGTGGGGCGGAGGTCGAGCCCGACCGCCTCCCCGGTCATCAGTTCGGCCTCGTCGTAGACCGCGCCAGCCGTCGTCGTAAGCGGATCTGAGACCATGTCTAGTATTTAAGCAGATGGACCTCGACGCCTACTCCGCCGCTCACCGCGATGAATGGGATGAGCTTGCCCGGCTCGGTGCGAAACGTCGCTTCACGGGGGCAGAGGCCGACGATCTGATCGAGCGTTATCAGTCCGGCGCGAGCCAACTTTCCGCCATCAAGACCACTGCGGGCCAGTCCATTCAGGGCGATCGGCTGTCGCTGTCGCTGTCCAGGGCGCGCCTGCGCTTCACGGGGGCCGGCCGCAACGTGCTCAGCCAGTTGCCCGACTTCTTCGGTGCGCAACTGCCCGCCGCGCTGTTCCGCATCCGCTGGCTGTCGATCGCTGTCGCGCTCGCCACGGCCATCGTCGCTACGCTCTACGCTCTGTGGGCGCTCAACACGCCCGGCGTGCTCGCGAACTTCGGGTCGGAGGAGTTTCGCCGGCAGTTCGTCGAGCAGGATTTCGTCAATTACTACTCCGAGCATCCGCCATCATCGTTCACCGGCCAGGTCTGGACCAATAATGCCTGGCTTGCCGCCCAGTGCGTCGCGTTCGGAATCGTCGGCGTCTATGCGCCCTATCTGCTGTTCAGCAACGCGCAGAACCTCGGCCTGTCGGCCGCCCTCATGGGTTCGCACGACCGGCTGGACATCTTCTTCCTCTATATAGCCCCGCACGGTCAGCTCGAGCTCTATTCGATCTTCGTCGCGGGGGCCGCTGGGATGGCGATCTTCTGGTCCTGGATGGCGCCCGGCGCACGAACGCGTGGTCAGGCACTCGCGGAGGAGGGCCGCTCCCTCTTCACTGTGGCGATCGGGCTCATCCTCTCGCTGCTGGTCTCCGGGATCATCGAGGGCTTCGTCACCAGACAGGGGTGGCCGTGGGCGGTCAAGATCGGAATCGGGACGATCGCCCTCAGTGCATTTCTGTTCTATCAGTGGGTGATCGGTCGTCGAGCGAGCCTAGCCGGGGAAACCGGTGACCTCGAGGAGTTCGAGGCGGGCGCGCGACGGATTGTCGCTGGCTGAGGAAACGCCGGTAATGTGCCGTAACGGTGCGAACTAATTTTGAGTCGTTCACGATAACTGATTGACTTGGGGCATGCACAACGGCCGGGGGGATCAGCTTCGCGGTGCCGGACTGCGCGTGACGTCGGGGCGGATGGCACTGCTCGCCGCCATCGAACGACAGCCGCACTCCGACGCCGAGAGCCTCCGTCAACTCGTCCTGGCCGACCTCCCTTCGATCTCGGTACAGTCCGTGCACAACGTGCTCGCCGACCTCACGATGGCTGGCCTCATCCGCCGCATCGAGCCCGCCGGTTCTGCCGCCCTCTACGAGCGCCGGGTTGGCGACAACCACCACCACGTGGTCTGCTCGAGTTGTGCGGCCGTGGCCGACGTGGATTGCGTGCACGGTGCCGCGCCCTGCCTCGCACCGAGCAACACCAACGGCTATCTGGTCTCGGCGGCCGAAGTGACTTTCTGGGGCCTCTGCCCCAACTGCAGACCTGCAATCGACGAAAGAGACGAAATGAAGGAGATATCGTGACGAATTCACTGACCACTCAGACCGGGACCCCGGTGGAGAGCAACGAGCACTCGCTCACCGCAGGCGTCGACGGGGTGACCGCCCTTCACGACCGTTACCTGGTGGAAAAGCTCGCCCAGTTCAACCGTGAGCGCATTCCGGAGCGGATCGTGCACGCGAAGGGGGGCGGAGCCTTCGGCACCTTCGAGGTGACCGAAGACGTCTCGCGATACACCAGGGCCGCGGTGTTCCAGCCGGGAACGGCCACCGACACCCTGCAGCGCTTCTCGAGCGTCGCAGGTGAGCAGGGCAGTCCTGACACCTGGCGCGACGTGCGCGGATTCTCGGTGAAGTTCTACACCGCGGAGGGCAACTACGACATCGTGGGGAACAACACCCCGGTGTTCTTCATCCGTGACGGAATCAAGTTCCCCGACTTTATCCACTCCCAGAAGCGACTGCCGGGATCTGGGCTGCGTGACGCCGACATGCAGTGGGACTTCTGGACCCTCTCGCCGGAGTCCGCCCACCAGGTCACCTATCTCATGGGTGACCGTGGCATCCCGCGTAGCTGGCGGCAGATGCCCGGCTTCGGCTCCCACACCTACCAATGGATCAATGCGGCGGGCGAGCAGTTCTGGGTGAAATACCATTTCACGTCCAACCAGGGCAACGCGGAGATCGAGGCATCCGAGGCCGAGATCATCGCGGGGGCAGACGCCGACCACTACCGCCGCGATCTCTACGAGGCGATCGCCGCCGGCAACTTCCCGTCCTGGGATCTGCACGTGCAGGTCATGCCGTACGAGGACGCGAAGACCTACCGCTTCAACCCCTTCGACCTGACGAAGATCTGGCCGCACTCCGACTATCCGCTCATCAAGGTCGGGACCCACACGCTCAACCGCAACCCGGAGAACTTCTTCGCCGAGATCGAGCAGGCCGCATTCTCGCCGGCGAACACCGTGCCCGGCATCAGCATCAGCCCGGACAAGATGCTCATGGCTCGGATCTTCTCCTATCCGGACGCTCAGCGGTACCGCGTCGGGACGAACTACACCGAGATCCCGGTCAACGCCCCGAAGAACGCCACGCACAACTACTCGCAGGATGGTGCGGCGCGGCACGGCTTCAAGCCGGCGGGCGCTCCCGTCTACGCCCCGAACTCGTTCGGAGGGCCGGTGGCGGATGCCGCGGCCGCAGGCGAGGGGACCTGGGAGAGCGATGGCGCGCTCGTGCGGGCCGCGGCCACCCTCCATGCGGAGGACGACGACTTCGGCCAGCCGGGCACGCTCTACCGGGAGGTCCTCGACGACGCGGCCAGGGCGCGGCTCCTCGAGACCCTCACCGGCCAGGGCACGGCGTTGACCGTCCCGGAGATCGCGGAGCGGTTCCTCCAGTACTGGACGAATGTCGATGCGGAGCTGGGGGCCAGGTTGCGCGCGAACCTCTCGCGGTCAGGCGAGACCGCCAACGAGGCCGCGGAGCCGGTGGGCGTCCCAGAGTAGCCGCCGCGGCATCCGTTCTGCCCGCAAGTGATTGCTTCACTTTGTTAGGTTTGTGTCTGCTCGAGCAGGCACAAACCTAACAAACGGGAACAAAAACCCCGGGGCGGCGATCAGGCCTTCACGGCGTCGCCGGCCAGGTCGAGTGGCTCGAGGTAGGACTCTTCGACGACCGGGGTACGGTCGAACAGTGCCTTGTAGCTGAATCCGGCGACGAGCGCACCGACGATCGGGACGACGATGAACACCCACAGCTGGCCGAGTGCGGCCGGCCCGCCGAAGATCGCCGTGGCGATGGAGCGAGCCGGATTGACCGAAGCATTGCTGATCGGAATCGCCACGAGATGGATGAGGGTGAGAGCGAGTCCGATGGCGAGCGGCGCGAAACCGGCGGCTGCGCGGCGATGCGTGACGCTGAGGATCACATAGAGGAAGAAGGCCGTCAGGATGAACTCCACGAGGACCACGGAGAGAAAACTGAAGCCGGCGGGGGAGTGATCGCCGAAGCCGTTCGACGCGAAGCCGCCCTTGAGCACGCTGGTGAGGAAGCCCTTCGGGCCGCCAGCCGTGATCGCGAACAGCAGGCTGGATGCCACGATGCCGCCGACGATCTGGGCGAGGATGTACGGCACGACGTCCCGCCACGGGATCCGCCCGGCTGCTGCGGCGCCGAGCGTCACGGCGGGGTTGAAGTGGGCTCCGGAGATCGGGCCGAAGGCGTAGGCGCCGACGACCACGGTGAGTCCGATTGCCAGTGCGACCCCGAGGATTCCCGTGTTTCCCGAGGTGAAGAGTGCTGTGCCGATGACGCCGAACACGAGCAGGAACGTGCCGAACGCCTCCGCCAAGAGACGCGAGACGAGTGAGTGCTGAGCTTCGCTGGTGACAGCCATTGACGGTCCTTCTGTACAGATTGAGTGAATTGGCGTACTGAGATCGGGTTCTCGCAGGTTAGCGCAGGCTCGTGTCGCAGTGAGAGAAGCTCGCCGCCTCGTTGCGGTTAGAGACGTCCGGCGGCCTTGAGCGCGATGTACCGGTCTGCCAGGGCGGGCGGAAGGTCGGCGGGGGCGCCGGTGACGACGTCCGCGCCCAGCTGGCGGATGGCGGTGGAGACCCTCGTCGTGTCGAGCATCGCTCGCTCCGCGGCGGCGGCGCGATAGACCTCGTCGCGGTTGCCCCGAGCGCGTGAGGCGTCCAGGACCGATGGGTCGGTCACCGACGAGATCACGACCGTGTGCTTCCTGGTCAGCTGCGGCAGCATCCCGAGCAGTCCGCGTGATGCTCCCGGCGCGTCGATCGATGTCATGAGAACGACCAACGCCCGCTGGTTGGTGACCGAACGGACGAGACCCGGAACGGCCGCCCAGTCCATTTCGATGAGCTCCGGATCGACCGCCGCCATGACGTCGACCATGCGCGAGAGTAGTTCTGCGCCTGTCGTGCCCTGCACCCTGCCGCGCACCCGCCGATCGTAGATCACGAGGTCGACACGGTCGCCTGCTCGGCTCGCGAGCGCGCCGAGCAGCAGCGACGACTCGAAGGCGGTGTCGATGCGTGGCTCGTTGGCGATGCGCGCCGCCGAAGTGCGTCCGCTGTCGATGACGATGACCACCCGGCGATCGCGTTCCGGTCGCCAGGTCCGCACCACCAGCCGGGGACCAGAGCCCGTCGAGGCGTCGCTGCGTCTCGCCGTCGCCCGCCAGTCGATCGATCGCACGTCGTCGCCGCGCACGTAGTCGCGCAGGCTGTCGAACTCCGTGCCCTGTCCGCGGATCATCACGCTCGTGCGCCCATCGAGTTCGCGCAGCCGGGCGAGCCGTGACGGCAGATGCTTGCGGGAGTTGAACGGCGGCAGCACCCGGATCGTGCCAGGAACCTGGATGCTCGCCTGGCGGGCGGCGAGCCGGAGCGGCCCAAAGGAGCGCACAGTCACCTCCGCCGCAGCCCGCTCGCCCCGACGGAACGGCGTGAGGCTGGTGACAATCGAGCGGCGTTCGCCGGGTGGCACGTCGAGGGCAGCTCGCGACGGACTCGCGCCCGCGGAGGGCTGCCAGCCATCCCTGACGATGCCGCGCACCCGGCGGCGGCCGGCATTCGTGAGAAACAGGGTGGACGGCACCGTCTCGCCGAGCCGCACCCGCTTCGGCAGCTCGCGCTCCAGGACCAGCCGGCGCGGCGAACCGGCGATGACCAGATCGATGGCACCGACGCCTGCGACGATGGCAAGCCAGGCCATCAGCCATCCGGGGTCGCCGAGTACGACGACCGGCAGGACGCCGAGCGCCAGGAGCAGCACGAACCACCCGGAGACGGCCATTGTTAGATCGGCACCTGCACCTGCTGCAGGATCGACCGCAGGATCGAATCGGGGGAGACTCCCTCTAGTTCCGCCTCGGGGCGTAGCTGGATGCGGTGCCGCCAGACCGGAAGCGCCATCGCCTGCACGTGGTCGGGGGTGATGGAGTCGAACCCGTTGAGCCAGGCCCAGGCCTTCGCGGCGCTGAGCAGAGCGGTTGTGCCACGCGGGCTCACCCCGAGCTTCACGGAGGGGCTCTGCCGGGTACGGCGGGCGAGGTCGACGATGTACGACAGCACATCGATGCTCGCTCCCACTCTCGCGACGTCGGCCTGAGCGGCGGCGAGCTGGTCGGCATCGAGGACGGCAGAGACTCCGGCCGCTTCAAGGTCGCGCGGATTGAAGCCGGCGGCGCTTCGGGTGAGGACCTCGACCTCATCCGTCCGCTCGGGAATATCGAGAACCAGTTTGAGCAGGAATCTGTCGAGCTGTGCCTCCGGCAGCGTGTACGTCCCCTCGTATTCGATCGGGTTCATCGTCGCCGCGACGATGAACGGCACGGGCAGCGGTCGCGTCTCGCCGTCGACGCTCACCTGCCTTTCCTCCATCGCCTCGAGGAGCGCGGACTGCGTCTTCGGCGGCGTGCGGTTGATCTCATCGGCGAGCAGGATGTTGGTGAACACCGGCCCTGAGCGGAAGTCGAAGTCCCCGGATTTGGCGTCGTAGACCAGCGAGCCGGTGACGTCGCCCGGCATGAGGTCCGGAGTGAACTGCACGCGCTTGGTCTCGAGGTGGAGCGCGCGGCTGAGGCTGCGCACGAGGAGTGTCTTAGCGACGCCCGGCACGCCCTCGAGCAGCACATGGCCGCCGGCGAGCAGGGCGATGATGAGGCCGGTAACGGCACCGTCCTGGGCGACCACGGCCTTGCCGACCTCGGCGCGCACTCGCGAGAACTGGGCGCGAAGATCCGTCGTCGAACTCGTGGCGTAGTCGGTCATGCGTTCATTCTCCCTGGTGCTTCGATGGTTCAGGATGGACGGGTCGCCCGCTCGACGGCTCGTTCGAGTTCGAGCAGCGAATCCGACAGCCGCACGAGTTCGCCGTCGGTGGCAGGCACGGCGTCGAGCAGCAGTAGGCGGATGTCGCCAGGATCGGTAGCGGTGAGGGTGGCGACCCTCCCGATCACCTCGTCGACGCCGGCAAGGCGCGGCAGCCCGGTCTGCGCCGCGAGCCTGTCGATCGCTCCGACGCGGAGCGCGTCGAGCGCCCGGAGCCTGGCTGCTCCCCTCTGGTACAGGCGAGCGCGACCCTCCATGGTCTCGCTTGCCCGCACCACGACGGGCAGGTTTTCGACGACCAGCGGGCCCATCCGACGACCGCGCCAGAAGGCTGCGACGATGGCGACGATGGCGAGCAGCGTCATCGTCGGTCCCACCCACGGCGGGGTCAGGTCGGCGATGCTCGGTCCACCCGTTACGGCGGAGTCGTCGATCGTGGGCAGGTACCAGACGAGCCTCGTGCTGTCACCGAGCAGATTGAGGGCGAGAGCCGCGTTGCCCCGCTCGGCGATGTGCTCGTTGCTGAGGACATCCGTCGTCCCCAGCAGGCTTACGCCGGTTCCGTCGAGGTGCTCGACGGCGATGAGCGAATACACCCGCTTGCCGCTGCCGAAACACTGCTGGGCGTCGGCGGTCTTGTCGATGAGGCGAAAGCCGGTTCCGCTGCCCGTGACCGACTCCGCCCGGTTCGCCGCCGGAAGCGAGCAGTTGCTCGCCAGGGACTTCTTCGTGACCGTGCCCGCGAGCGCGACCTGCGGGGCGAGCGCCGCGAGCTGGGCGAAGGTGGGGGAGAGCACGACGATGTGCCTGGCGGAGCCGGTGAGCGATCGCAGCTGAGCCTGATCGAGGTAGCCGTTCGGATCGTAGAGGAACAGGGTGGCGCGGCGATCCCGTCCAAGGGCGGTGATCGTCGAGGTGAGGCTACCGGTCACGCTCACTGTCACGCCCCGCTGCCTCAGCACTTGCACCACGGCCTTGCTTCCAGCGGGGCCGGCATTGGTGGCGGAGAACGGGGTGCCTCCGCTGTTCGCCGCTCCGGTGAGCGACACGACGGTGAGTGCGACGACGACGAGGAACACGGCCGCGAGCATCCAGAACAGCGACTTTCGCGTCGCCCGGCGGATGGTCGGGGTGAGCGTGGTGTTCGTGGTCACCGCGGTGCACCGGTCACCGCAGTCAGCGCTGGCCGGGTGGAACGCAGCTCGCTTTCCAGGGATGCCGAACTGCGGTAGGCCCGCTCCTCGCCATCGCGGCCGAGGTAGCGTACCTCGTCGAACGCCACGGCGGCTGATGCGAGTGCATCGGCGAAACCAGGGAGCTGTGCCCCCGCTCTCGCCGCGAAGTCCCGCGCGGTTGAGCCAGGGCTTGTTGTGACAATCGTGCGTTCGGCCAGGCCGCGGGCGATCGAACGGAACATCTCCTCGATGGCGACCGTCCACTCGCCTCGGGATGCGGCATCCTCCGCCGCCCGCCGGATGTCCGCGGCGCTGCGTTGGTCATCCGCGCCGAACAGCGAGCCGGTCACGACGCTGCGCCGACCCAGGCGCGGTGGGCCGAAGATGAAGAAGGCCGCGACGAGCGCGGCGACGATCACGGCCAGGGCGATGAGGAGCACAGGCGCCTGTGTGGTGACGCCGTCACCGAACTTGAGGGATGTCAGCCAGGCCCAGAATTCGGATGATAACCGGTCGAACCAGGTGGGTTGCGCCGCCCGGTATTCGGGCTTCGACAGCTCCATGATGATCCAGTCTCGCGCCTCAGGGGCAGTCGGATCGACGGGGACATCGAGGGGCCACGATGCGATCATGACCAGGGCGAACCGTCCGATGGCGGAGCTGGGACGCCCAGCGTCGGCACGGGCGCGGTGGGCGACGCGGAGTGCAACAGCGGGTCGACGATGCTCGTGTTCCCCGCCTGCCTGGCCTCGACGAACCGCGCGAGTTCGAGGTCGAGGCCCTCCTTGCGGATACGGCGGTCGAGGTAGATGAGGGCGGTGGTCGCCGTCTGGACGACTGCCGTGAT
>JAODMH010000099.1 GCA_025465035.1 Microbacteriaceae bacterium
GGTTGACATCGATCATCGTGTTCCAGGTCTCGTCGGAGAAATCCTCCGCCTTGCTGGGACTTGTCAGGATGCCGGCATTGGCCGAGACGATGTCGAGCCGTCCCAGCTGCGCGACCCCGTCATCCACCGCCGCCTTCAGCGCGGCGAAATCGCGCACATCGGCCTTCGTCGCGACGATCCGGCGGTCGAGCGCTTCGACCTGCCGCACGGTCTCCGCGAGGTCGGCCTCGGTTGCTCCCTTGTACGGCGTGCCCTCGACGTCTTCGCAGATGTCGACGGCGATGATGTCGGCGCCCTCCTGAGCGAGGCGGATCGCGTGGCTGCGGCCCTGTCCTCGTGCGGCGCCCGTGATGAACGCCACCTTTCCTTCTACACGCCCCATCGCGTGCTCCTTTCGATTCACCCAACGCGGATCGCGGTATCGATCCGTGGCTCTCCGTCGCGAGCGGACCAGGCGCTCGTGCGTCGACCCGCGTTGCGAATCAGGCCTCAACTACAGCCGCAGGCACCCTCTCCTCCGCCGCCACAGGCGCAGGCGGCATCCGAATTTCCCAGAAGATTCATCCCGGCGAGCGGGCTTTCGTCGCAGGCGCTCACCGGAGGTTGAGCGGGACTGAAGCCCGCCAGCGGGTCGTCCTCACACGCGGTGACCGGCGGGGCGGCCAGGTCGGGCTTGCGGCTCAACGTGAGCTGCACCGGTCCCATCCCGGAGCGGACCGCCCGCGTCGTGCGGTGCGAGTGGTCGACGATCGACGACGTCGGCAGCACGGGACCGCCATCCTTCACCTTGCGGTTCTTGAGCAGTTCCTCGCCATAGCCCTGCACGCACTCGGGATCCGGTCCGTCGAGGGGAAGGCCGGTGAAGAACTTGGCGGCCATGCAGCCGCCCTTGCAGGTGTCGAAGAACTGGCAGGAGGAGCACGCACCGCCGGATTGCGGCTGGCGCAGGCGGGTGAACAGCTCAGAGTGTCGCCACACCTCCTGAAAGCCGCCAGCGGAGCGCACGTTGCCGGCGAGGAATTCCTCGTGGATGGCGAATGGGCAGGCGTAGACGTCGCCGATGGGATCGATGAGGCAGACGACACGTCCGGCACCGCAGAGATTGAGGCCGGGGAGCGCACCGCCGAAGGCCGAGAGATGGAAGAAGGAATCACCGGTGAGCACGCCGTCGCCGTGCGCGACGAGCCAGTCATAGAGCTCGCGCTGCTGGGCCTGCGTCGGGTGCAGCTCGTCCCAGACATCGGCGCCGCGGCCGGACGGACGCAGGCGGGTGAGACGAAGTTGAGCGTCGAACCGGTCGGCGATCGCCTTGAACTCGTCGAGTTGGCCGATGTTCTGGCTGGTGCAGACCACCGAGATCTTGAATCCCTTGAAGCCGGCGTCGTACATGTTCTGCATGGCCCGCATCGCCGTCGCGTAGGAGCCGGGCCCGCGTACGTGGTCGTTGACCTCTGCCGTCGCACCGTCGAGGGAGATCTGCACGTCCACGTAGTCGCTCTTGACCAGCCGCTGCGCGATCTCAGGGGAGATCTTCACGCCGTTGGTGGAGAACTTCACTCCGACATGATGGGCGGACGCATAGTCGACCAGTTCCCAGAAGTCGGAACGAACCGTCGGTTCGCCGCCGCCGATATTGACGTAGAAGACCTGCATCCTCTCGAGTTCGTCGATGACGCTCTTCGCCTCATCCGTCGTCAGCTCGCGAGGGTCGCGGCGACCGGAGCTGGAGAGACAGTGCACGCAGGACAGGTTGCAGGCGTAGGTGAGCTCCCAGGTGAGACAGATCGGAGCATCGAGGCCGTACTCGAAGAGGTCGACCAGTCTCTGCGGTTTCGGAGGTGCGGCAGAAGCGGTCCGTGGGGAATCGAGGAGTGTCACGAGGCCCTTTCGACGACCATGGAGGATTGGGCTAGCGTGTCGAGCGCCCGCTGATAGCGGGGAAGATCCGACTCTCCGACGCCGGCGGAGACGCAGGCCGCGCGGGCGGAGGGAGACTCCGCGAGGGACTTCACGACCGCGAGGAGGGTCGTGTCCTTGAGGAACGAGAGTTTTCGTGTGCCGAAATGGTAGAGAAGGGCACCGAACGGCTCAGGTCGTACGGATACTTGTGGATGGAGGTCCCATCCGCGGTCAAGATCCAGGTCTGACATGTCGGCGGCTTAGTAGACGCCGCACATGCCGTCGATCGAGATCTCCTCGACCAGGGTGTCTTCCTCGACCGGCTCGATGCCCACGGCCTCGGTGGTTGACTGTTCGGTGGGTCCCATTGGGTCCTCCTCGTGCTAGAAATCGACTACAGCGGCGAATATCCGTTACTCATTTGAGACTAATGACACTGAGTGCCGAAGGGAAGAGGTGAACCTCTATGGATGCTTCGAATGCGCCGAAAGCGTCGGCACGTATCGGGCGCCAGCCATCGACCTCCCACGCAGAACTCAGCCACATCTCGTTGCAACTCTTCATCGAGAACGGATTCGAGAACACGACGGTGGATGCCGTCGCCACGGCCGCCGGCATCGGCAGGCGCACGCTGTTCCGATACTTCCCCTCGAAGAACGACCTGCCGTGGGGGGACTTCGACGCGGGACTCGAGCAGATGCGGACCTACCTGCGGATGCTTCCGGCCGACACTCCTCTCGTCGACGCCCTCTCATCGGCCGTCGTCGAGTTCAATCGTTTTCCGCCGGAGGAGATCCCCTTCCACCGCGAGCGGATGGACCTGCTGCTCAACGTTCCGGCGCTCGTCGCACACTCCACCCTGCGGTATGCGGCGTGGCGTCAGGTCGTCGCCGACTACGCGGCGTCGCGTCTCGGCCTCGCGAGCGACGGTCTCGAACCACAGACCATCGGGTGGGCGTTTCTCGGCGCATCCCTCTCCGCGTACGAGCAGTGGCTCAAACACGAGGATGCCGACCTGCTCGAGCTGCTCGAGTCGGCCTTCGTCGTGCTGAGGAGCATCTTCGCGAGCGTTGAGGCGCGCGCCGCGGGGTGATACTGGGGGTCGAGGGATGGAGCGACTCCGCGTGGGATACGACGTCATCGTGGTCGGTGCGGGAGCGGCCGGCGCGCCCATCGCCGCGAGACTGAGCGAAGATCCGGAGCGATCGGTCCTGCTGCTCGAGGCCGGCCCGGTCCCGGAAAGCACGGAGGAATTCCCCGGGGAGTTGCTCGACTCCGGCACCGTGCAGGGAGCGATGCCCGGCCATCCAGACAACTGGTCGTTCCTGGGCCACCTGACCCCGTCATTGCCATACTCGATTGCACGCGGCCGTATTCTCGGCGGCTCGTCGACGGTGAACGGCGCATACTTCATTCGTGCCAGGAGGCAGGATTTCGAGCGCTGGTCGGCGGGGGGCAACGACGAATGGACCTGGGAGAAGGTCCTGCCGCTCTACCGGAAACTGGAGAACGACCTGGACTACGGCGAGAGCGCTGTGCACGGCGGCTCGGGGCCGATGAAGGTTTCCCGGCCGCCTCAGGGGCACCCGGCGACCGTCGCGTTCGAGCGCGCCGCCGCCGAACTCGGATTCGCGGCTGAGCCGGACAAGAACGACCAGGGCGAGCCTGGATACGGTCCCGTTCCGATGAACTCCATCGACGGCATCCGGCTGAACACGGGAATCGCGTACATCAACTCGATTCGCGATCGGCCGAATCTGACGGTGCAGGGGAATTCGTACGTTCGCCGGGTCGTGTTCGACGGCCGGCGCGCGGTCGGCGTCGAGGTGCTGCATGACGGGGTGGTCAGGGTTGTCGACGCAGGCGAGATCGTGCTGTCGGCCGGTGGGATCAAGTCCCCTCACCTCCTGCTCGTATCGGGCATCGGCCCGCGGGCCGAGCTCGAGCGTTTCGGCATCCCCGTGATCAGCGATCGCCCCGGCGTCGGCAAGGATTTCAGCGACCACCCCGACATCGCGGTCGGCTGGCAACCCAGGCGCGACATCGTCGACTACTCGACCAGCCAGTCGATGGCGAGTTGCCTCAACTTCACGGCCACCGACTCCAGGTTCGATGGCGACCTGGAGATCCTCCCCATGATCAAGCCGATGGGCTACCTGCTCACCGGCAGCGCACGGGGCACCATCAGCGGTGCCGGCACCTTCCTGCGCCATCCGCTGCGATCGGCCAGGGCGATGAGGGGAGTGTCGCTGAAGCGGTTCTCCCATCAGGTCGCGCACCAGGGCGACCTCGCCTTCCTCGTCGCCGTGCAGGCGGAGAGTTCGCGGGGGCAGATCGCCCTCGACTCCGCCGACCCGGACGTGCAACCTCGAATCGACTACAACTACCTGTCAGCAGAGAGTGACCGGCGTCGGATGCGCGAGGTGATTCGCACGACGGTCCGACTCCTGCGGACGGACGCATACCGGCCACTGTTTCGGCGTCTCACCGAGTTGACTGACGCGGTTCTGGATGACGACACCGCACTCGACGAGTGGATGCTGCTGCACCTCGGCACGGCAATCCACCTCTGCGGGAGTGCGAAGTTCGGCGCGGCCGACGATCCAGCTGCGGTCGTCGACCAGTATGGCCGGGTGCACGGCGTAACGGGCCTGCGCGTGGCCGATACCTCGATCCTGCCGACGACACCGACGCGCGGACCCGCGGCAACGGCCGTGCTGATCGGAGAGTTGATCGCAGGTTTCATCCGTCGCGGCGACTAGCCAGCGGCGGTACGCGTCAGGCTCGCTTGCCGCCGTCGACCGTCAGCACGGCGCCCGTGGTGTATGACGATGCAGGGGAGGCGAGCCAGAGTGCGGCTGAGGCGACCTCATCCGGACGTCCCATTCTGCCGAGCGGCACGTACTGACCGACCGTGCCGCGAACCTCGGCGGGCTGATGCATGATGGGCCCGGATTCGATGGGCCCCGGGGCGACGGCGTTCACGCGGATGCCGCGCCGGGCATAGTCGATTGCCGCCGTCTTGGTGAGTCCGATGACCCCGTGTTTCGCGGCGACGTATGCGGACATGCCCGGCGCGCCATCGAGGCCAGCGCTGGAGGCGATATTCACGAGACTGCCGCCAGCAGTCATCGAAGCGAGCTCGTGTTTCATGGCGACGGCAACCCCACGCAGGGTGACGGCGATCACCCGGTCGAACTCGGAAAGTTCCAGTTCTGCCAGCGGCGCCGGTCGATGACTGACGCCAACGTTGTTGATCGCGATGTCGAGTGGCCGGTCGCGAGTGAGGCCATCCACCAACCGCGCCACCGACCCATCGTCTGTGACGTCGGCGACGGTGACCGAACACTCGAGGCCGTCCACGCGCAGCGCCTCCTCCAGCTCACGAAGGCGTGAGCCATCTCGTCCGGCGATGGTCACCTGAGCGCCCGCCGCGGCGAGGGCCCGCGTGATCGCACTGCCGATGAGGCCATTGGCGCCGAGCACGAGGGCGTTGCTGTTCTCGAGGGCGGTCATGACTGCAACTCCCGGTTCGCCGCCGCGCGGGTCCGTGGAAGCAGGAAGCCCGCGACGATCAGCCAGAGGATGCCGCCGAAGCGTCCGATGGGCAGCAGGAATTGAAGAGGTTCGATCACCATCGCGAGGAAACTCAGTTCGGAGAGGGCGGCGATGATGAGCCCCGTCCAGGCGAACCACCGCGGAACGAATCGCAGGATGAGGGCCGGCACCGCGATCCCGGCGACCAGAAGGCCGATGCTCACCACGTAGCCGAACCCGCCGGCGGCGAACGCGAGGAATGACAGTGCGACGGTGAGGGGGGCGTCGCCGGTGATCTCGGGACGACTGAGTACCCAGGTGACGAACGCCGAGACCATGAGAAGCACCGATGCGCTGATTCCACCGAAGAACCCGATGGCGGGGCCAGGCACCCTGACCCCCAGTCGCAGCTGTCTCGCGTAGACGGTGGCGGCGTAGATGCCCAGTGGCACGGCAGATCCGAACTGGAAGAACGCGTTCAGCCGCACGGCGGCGCTGTTGCCGCGGAAATAGCCGACCACGTCGGTCGCCGTCGAGAACGGCGAGACGAAGGTCTGACCGTTCGCCACGATGGTTCCCAGCACGAGACCGATCACCAGCAGGGCGAAGCTGACGAGCGCCAGTACGCCCGGATTGGGCCCGCGGGACCCATGGGATGGGACGGAGCCGGTTGTCAGTTCATCGGTCATGGTCGGTCCTCTCAAACTGCATCATGTACAGAATGATTCACTATTGGAATCATTCTGTCAAGCCTGTATCCTGTGGGTATGAATGATCGTGACGGCCTCCCCAGGCGCACCGCATTTCTGTTGTCTCAGGTCGGTTCGCTTGCGTCGTCGCGGTTCGCCGAGCGGACCAGGGAGATCGGCCTCACTCCCAGCGATGCCGGCGTTCTGCGCCTTCTCGGGCGAACACCCGGCTTGAGCCAGCGGTCTCTCGCGGACAGGCTCGGAGCCGTTCCCAGCCGGATCGTGTCACTCATCGACTCCCTCGAGACTCGCGGGCTCGTCGAGCGGGTGCGCAGCAGCATGGACCGACGCAACTACGAGCTGAGGCTCACGAGCCAGGGAGAGGAACGGCTGGCCGAACTCCGCCGCATCGCCGAAGAGCACGAAGCGGAGTTGCTGTCCCCACTCAGCCGGGAGCAGGCCGCGCAATTGGAGGAACTGCTCGCGATGCTGGCCGGCAGTACCGCTCTCGATCCCGACCTCCATAGGGAACTCAGGGCCCGATAGCTGGTCTGCTATTCGCACCCCTCGCAGGCGACATCGCTCGCCGGATCGATTGCGACGAGCGGTTTTCCGAAGCACAGCGACGCCTCGACGCCGACGTAGTGGCCGAAGTTCGGGATGCGCGCGTATCCCTGTCGCTGATAGAAGCGGACCGCGTCCGGCTGCCGATCGCCGGTTTCGAGCACGATGCGGGTGAACCCGCTTTCCCTGGCATACTCCTCGAGCCGCTCCAGGATGGCCGTCGAAGCGCCCGTGCCGCGGTCCTCCGCCCGCACGAACATCCGCTTCACCTCGACTTCTGTCCCGTCGAGTCGTCGGAGACCGCCGCAGCCGATGGCCGTGCCGTCGTCATCGAACGCAACGAAGAAGACGGTGCTGGCGGCCGCACCCGGGGGTATACCGGGTTCCGAGTCCGGCGTGCCGTAACGCTCCGCGATCTCCGCGCGCTGGGCGGCCCGCAACGCAACTGCTGCGGGATCGTCCCAGTCGGTCGCCCGGATGATCACGCGCCCGTGAGCCGCTCGATCAGCTCCCGGTAGCGTGCAGCTGTCTGCTCCACGACATCCCGGGGCAGTTCCGGGGGAGTTCCGGCCTTATCCCAGTTCGCGCTGAGCCAGTCACGCACGATCTGCTTGTCGAAGCTGGCCAGCCGTTCGCTTCCGCCCGCCGCGTAGAGCTCCGCATCCCAGTAGCGAGAACTGTCGCTCGTGAGCACCTCGTCGGCGAGCGTGATCACACCGTTGTCCCGGTTGGCGCCGAACTCGAACTTGGTGTCGGCCAGGATCACCCCCCGCGCCTCGGCGATCGCGGATGCTCGGCTGAACACATCGAGGCTGAGCACGCGGAGCACTTCGGCCACCTCGGCACCGACCAGCTCCACGGTGCGCTCGAAGGGGATGTTCTCGTCGTGCTCGCCCATCGGCGCCTTGGAGGCGGGAGTGTAGATCGGCTCGGGGAGCCGGTCGCCGTTGCGCAGTCCGGCCGGAAGGGGGACGCCGCACACACTCTGCGACCGCTGGTATTCGAGCCAGCCGGAGCCGGCGAGGTAGCCGCGCACCACGCACTCTATCGGGAACATGTCGAGTGTTCTGGCCAGCATCGCGCGGCCGGCCACGGCATCCGGAATCAGGTCGGCGACAGTGTCACCGCCACGGAGTTCGTGATCGGCGATCAGGTGATTGGGTATGCCGACCAGCTGGTCGAACCACCACAGGCTCAGCGTCGTGAGCAGCTCGCCCTTGCCGGGGATGCCAGGCGACAGCACGAAGTCGAAGGCGCTCACGCGATCGCTCGCCACCATCAGCACTCGGCCGGCAGAGGCGAGGTCGGCGGCATCCTCGTCGATGTAGAGGTCGCGGACCTTGCCGGAGTAAGCGTGCGTCCAGCCGGGAAGTTGCTCTGTCACCGGGCGACCCTGGCCGCGATGTCCGTGCGGTAGTGACCGCCCTCGAGGTCGATCGCTTCGAGGGCGCGATAGGCGCGCGAGCGAGCCTCGGCGAAGTCGGTCCCGATTGCGACGACACTCAGAACGCGACCACCGGTCGCCACGAGGCGTCCGTCGGAATGCGCGGTCGCCGCATGCGCGATCGTCACGCCGTGGATGGCGGACGCGGTGTCGAGGCCAGCGATGGTGCGTCCCGTCACCGGCGTCTCCGGGTAGCCCTCGCTCGCGAGGACGACGGTGACCGCGACGTCATCCGAGAATTCCGGACGGGGAAGCCCGCCGAGGCCGCCGATCGCGGCCGCGAACAGCAAACCGCTCAAGGGGGTTACGAGACGTGGCAGCACCACCTGGGTCTCCGGGTCGCCGAAGCGTGCGTTGAATTCGATCACGCGGATGCCGGAATCGGTCACGATCAGTCCGCAGTAGAGCAGGCCGATGAACGGCGTCTGCTCGCTCGCAAGCTGACGCACTGTCGGCAGCGCGATGGTTTCGATCACCTCGTCGACGAACCCGGCCGGCAGCCACGGCAGCGGGGAGTACGCCCCCATCCCGCCGGTATTCGGCCCTTCGTCGTCATCGCTGAGCCGCTTGTAGTCCTGCGCGGGGGCGAGTGGAAGCACGTTGTGCCCGTCGCTCAGCAGGAAGAGGGAGACCTCTTGGCCGTCGAGGAACTCCTCGACGAGCACGCTGCCCTGACCGAGCCAGTAGGTCGCGTGGGCGATGGCGGCGTCCCGGTCCGGGGTGACGAGCACACCCTTGCCGGCGGCCAGACCATCCGCCTTGACGACGTAGGGTGCGCCGTATTCATCGATGGCGGCGACGGCCTCGTCGAGAGTGCCGACGCGCACCGCACGGCCCGTCGGCACGCCAGCCTCGTCCATGATCCGCTTGGCGAAGGTCTTGCTGCCTTCCAGCGCCGCCGCAGCCCTGCCTGGCCCGAAGACGGCGATTCCGCGCTGACGAAGCTTGTCGGCGACCCCGGCCACGAGTGGTGCTTCCGGCCCGATGACGACGAGGTCGATGTCATTGTCGAGCGCGAACTCGGTGACGACCGCGGGATTCGTCGCATCGAGGGCGATGACGGGCACATCGGCGGCGATGCCTGCGTTGCCGGGAGCAACGGTGATCTGATGGCCGGCGTTCTCGCGGAGGAGGGCTGTGACGATGGCGTGTTCGCGGGCACCGGAGCCAAGAACGAGGATTCTCACCCGGTAAGCGTACCCAAGCCGGGAGGGTCACGGGCCCGGCGCACGCATTAGCGTTGAGGTATGCCTCTCCCCAAGATCTCGGATGCGGTCGGCGGCAACGCGGTGCGCCGTGCGCTCGCGACGGTGGCCGATCGCGACACCGAAGCGACGGCGGTGCGCTACCTCCTGCAACGGCTCGCGGAAGAAGCCCCCGGCAATTCCGTCGAGGTTCGCGTGCCGCCGTTCGGCGCAGTCCAGTGCATCGAGGGTCCCGGCCACACCAGGGGAACTCCGCCCAACGTGGTGGAGATGGATGCCCTCACCTGGCTCGCAATCGCGACCGGCGGCGAGGAATGGGCGACGATGCTCCGGGAGGGCCGCATCTCGGCATCCGGATCCCGTGCGGATCTGAGCCAGAACCTGCCGATCGAGTGGGACCGCTCCGACGGTGGACAATAGTCCTATGACCGACCAGCCCGAGAGCCAGGAGCCGCAGGCCACGACCGCCGTGGCGCGTGTGAGCATACGCCGCGCGCCCAAGTACCCCGTGTTCATCATCCTCGGCGCGGGACTCGGCGCGGTGATCGTATTCATTCTCACGGCGCTCTTTCCGATCGATCCCGCCGTCGGATTCGGAGCGCTCTTCGGATACTTCGCGCTGTACGGCGTCCCGGCCGGTGCCGTCGTCGGCGCTGTCGTCGCCATCGTGCTCGACCGGGTGTCGAGCCGCCGCGCCACGACGCTCGACGCGGAGCACACGACTATCGATTCACCGCCGGTCGAGGGTGAAATCCAGTCGGACTGAGGCTTCCCGAACCGTTGCGGAGGATCGCGCGCGGCGAGCCCGTCCTCTCGACATCCGACTCGCCCGAAGTCTCCTCCGCAACGGTTGTCAGGCGCCGGCGCGGGCCCGGATGCGGAGGCTGTGTCCTGTCGAACGGGGGCTGCGGGCGCTCAGCTGAGCTGCGTCTTCTCCACCCAGGCCAGGTACTCCGGGGTGACGGTGCCCGTCACGTAGTCGCCGGTGAAGCAGCTCATCTCCAGTGCCTCGACGTTCGAACCCTCGAGGATGGCGGCCTGCATGTCCGCGACCTCCTGGTAGATGAGGTAGTCGGAACCGAGCTCGGTATTGATCTCCGGGATCTTGCGGCCATGCGCGACGAGCTCCTGCCGGGACGGCATGTTGATGCCGTAGACGTGCGGGAAGCGCACCGGGGGGGCCGCGGAGGTGAAGGTGACCTTGTTCGCGCCGGCTTCGCGGGCCATCTGCACGATCTCCTTCGAGGTGGTGCCGCGCCCGATCGAGTCGTCGACGAAGAGGATGTTCTTGCCCTTGAACTCGCTGCCCATCGCGTTCAGCTTCTGCTTGACCGACTTCTTGCGTTCTGCCTGGCCGGGCATGATGAAGGTGCGGCCGACATAGCGGTTCTTGTAGAAGCCTTCACGATATTCGACCCCGAGCTTCTGGGCGACCTGCATGGCGGCTGGGCGGGCGGAGTCCGGGATCGGCATGACCACATCGATGTCGCCCGTCGGCGTGTACTTCGCGATCGTGTCGGCGAGCCGATTGCCGAGCCGCAGCCGGGCCTCGTAGACCGATATGCCGTTCATGATCGAGTCGGGGCGGGCCAGGTACACGTACTCGAATGAGCACGGCACCAGGCGGGGGTTCGCCGCGCACTGCTTGGAGGTCATCTCGCCGTCGACCGCGATGAAGATCGCCTCGCCCGGTGCGACATCCCGGACGAAGTCGTAGCCGCCACTCTCCAGAACGAGGGATTCGGATGCCACGATCCACTCGGTCCCGACGAAGCCCCTGGTGCGCTTTCCGAGCACGAGCGGGCGGATGCCGAAGGGGTCGCGGAAGGCGAGCAGCCCGTATCCGGGGATCATCGCGATGGTCGCATAGGAGCCCTCGACCCGCTCGTGTACCCGCTCGACCGCCGCGAAGATCTGGCCGGGATCGAGGTCCGGACCGGTGACCTGTTCCTGCAGCTCGTGCGCGAGGACATTGACCAGCAGTTCGGTGTCCGAGGTCGTGTTGAGGTGGCGACGGTCGATGTGGAAGAGCTCTTCGGTGAGTTCGCGCGTGTTGGTGAGGTTGCCATTGTGCACGAGCACGATGCCGTATGGCGCGTTCACGTAGAAGGGCTGCGCCTCCTGCTCGTTGGCAGCGTTGCCCTTGGTGGCGTATCGACAGTGTCCGAGGCCCATGGTGCCGGGGAGGTTCCGCATGTCGCGGGTTCTGAAGGCCTCCCGCACCTGGCCCTTGGCCTTGACCATGTGGAAGGCGCGGCCCTCCGCCGTGGCTATTCCGGTGGAGTCCTGACCGCGGTGCTGCAGAAGCAGGAGGCTGTCGTAGACCTGTTGGTTGGCGGGTTCCGAAGAAACGATGCCGAC
>JAODMH010000215.1 GCA_025465035.1 Microbacteriaceae bacterium
CGCAACAAGACCCAGCGCGAAGGCGACCCCGCCTTCGACACCCCGGTCATCTCCAAGGATGCGAACGTCACAGAGGTCATCGACCACACCCGGCGGGAAGACGAGTTCGGCACCGAGCTGCTCGACGAACTCGCCAACGCCGAGAAGGCCGTCAAGCGTTTCACCGGAGAAGTCGACGGCGCGCCCGTGACCGGCATCCGTGACGACGGCGGTCCGCTCATCGCCGACCTCCTTCCCGGTTTCTCAGACAAGGCTTCCGTCAAGGGCGAGCTTGGCGAGTTCGATACCGGGGTGGCAACCCCCAGATTCACCCCGCCGACCGCGCCGTACCGACTGCCAGCGGCATCCACTCTCGTACCCGGAACGCCGCCCAAGTCGCGCTCGGAGGCCAACGACACGATCGTCGCCTCCATCACCGAAGTGCTCAAGCAGTTCTCCGTCGACGCGAAGGTCACCGGCTTCAGCCGTGGTCCGACGGTGACGCGCTACGAGATCGAGCTAGGCCCAGGGGTCAAGGTCGAGCGGGTCACCGCACTCACCAAGAACCTCTCGTACGCGGTCGCGAGCAACGAGGTACGCATCCTCTCGCCGATCCCGGGCAAGAGCGCGATCGGTGTCGAGATCCCCAACGCCGACCGTGAGATCGTGTCGCTCGGCGACGTGCTGCGCTCCAAGGCGAGCACCTCGAGCTCCCACCCGATGACCATCGGGCTGGGGAAGGATGTCGAGGGCGGTTTCGTCGTCGCCAACCTCGCCAAGATGCCCCACCTTCTCGTCGCCGGTTCGACAGGTTCTGGCAAGTCGAGCTTCGTCAACTCGATGATCACTTCGCTGCTCATGCGCGCCAAGCCGGCAGAGGTGCGCATGGTGCTCATCGACCCGAAGCGCGTAGAACTCGCGCCGTACGCCGGCATTCCGCACCTCATCACGCCCATCATCACGAACCCGAAGAAGGCGGCGGAAGCGCTCGCCTGGGTCGTGAAGGAGATGGACATGCGGTACGACGACCTCGCGAGTTTCGGTTTCCGGCACATCGACGACTTCAATGCCGCCGTCGTCGCCAACGAAATCGTGCTGCCGGTCGGCAGCGAGCGGTCGCTCAAGCCCTACCCGTATCTCCTCGTCGTGGTCGACGAACTCGCCGACTTGATGATGGTGGCGCCCCGCGACGTCGAGGACTCGATCGTCCGCATCACCCAACTCGCGCGGGCATCCGGAATCCACCTCGTGCTCGCGACCCAGCGGCCGTCGGTGGATGTCGTCACCGGCCTGATCAAGGCAAACGTCCCGTCTCGGCTCGCGTTTGCGGTGTCCAGCATGACGGACTCGAGGGTCATCCTGGACCAACCGGGTGCTGACAAGCTCATCGGCCAGGGGGACGCCCTCTTCCTGCCGATGGGGGCGTCGAAGGCCATCCGTGTGCAGGGCGCCTGGGTAACCGAGAGCGAGGTAAGCGCGGTCGTGCAGCACGTCACGCGCCAGGCTCGTCCGGAATACCGGCAGGATGTCGCGGCCGCCGCCGAGAGGAAGGCGGTCGATGGCGACATCGGCGACGACCTCGAGGTGCTGCTCGCCGCGGCAGAACTCGTCGTGAGCACCCAGTTCGGATCCACCTCCATGCTGCAGCGCAAGCTCAGGGTCGGTTTCGCCAAAGCGGGTCGGCTCATGGACCTGCTCGAGTCGCGGGAGATCGTCGGCCCGTCGGAGGGCTCGAAGGCACGCGACGTCCTCGTCGCCCCAGAGCAACTCCCCGGGGTGCTCGCCCGCCTGCGCGGCGAGGACGGTCCGGCAGCCCAGGCGACGGACGATCGGTACTCCGCCGATCCGGTAGGAGACATGACAACCGGTTACGATGAGGTCGACGGATCTTCGGACGAGGATGCCTGGAAGCTGACTGACAGGGAGTAATTGGTGGCCCTGCCTGAACCTGTCGAGCCGGCCGCGAAGAAACCGAATCCCATGCGCGGCCGGGTCGCGCGATCGGGCGACACGCCGGCGAGTACCGGCAACGTGGCGAACATCGTCACCGTCGTCCGCATCCTCATGGCACCCGTCTTCATCTGGCTGCTGCTCGCCGATGCCGGTCAGCTCGGGCTCCTGCGCTATATCGCCGCGGTGCTCTTCGTGGTCGCCGTCGTCACCGACACCGTCGACGGCATCCTCGCCCGTCGCCAGAACCTCGTCACCGACTTCGGCAAGATCCTTGATCCCATCGCCGACAAGGTGCTGATCGGGGGAGCACTCGTCGCGCTGTCGATCCTCGACGAATTGTGGTGGTGGGTCACGATCGTCATCCTCGTCCGCGAGTTCGGCATCACGATCTTCCGCTTCATCGTGATCCGCACCCGGGTCATCCCCGCGGTTGCGAGTGGCAAGTTCAAGACGGTGCTGCAGGCGGTCGGCATCTCCCTTCTCCTCTTCCCCTTCTGGACCTTCCTCGGTACCTGGGAACTCTGGGTCGGCTGGGTCGTCATGGCGGCCGCCCTCGTGCTGACCATCGTTTCCGGCGTCGACTTCGTCATCAAGTACGTGCAGCAGAACCGACGCACGGGCTGAATCGTGGATGACGCGGCGGAGCTGATCGAGCTCCTCAGCGAGCGCCGGCTCACCGTGGCCGTCGCCGAGTCGCTCACCGGAGGGCTCCTCGTGGCGGAACTCATTCGGATCCCTGGAGCCTCCGCCGTGATCCTCGGCGGTGTGGTCGCCTACAACACCGCGCTGAAGCACAGCGTGCTCGGCGTGGATGCCGCGCTGCTCGCCGAACACGGTCCTGTGCATCCGGAGGTCGCCCGGCAGATGGCGAGCGGGGTTCGCGAGGTATTGGCGGTGGATGGTCGTCGTGCCGACGTGGGGCTGTCGACGACGGGGGTCGCCGGGCCGCAAGCACAGGACGGCCATTCGCCAGGCACCGTCTTCCTCGGGCTCGCACTCGGCGATGATGTGAGTTCACTTCGTCTCGATCTCGTCGGCGATCGTCAGACCATCCGTAACCGCGTCGTCTTCGAATCGCTTCTGCGCCTGAAAGAAGCACTGAGCGCTGGCTGACCGGTCCGGCGGGAATCTTTCGCGTTTCGATCTCGTTACATCACAGTGATTCACAAGCGTCACACAGATGTGGCTGGTTAGAGTTTGCTTATCGGTGGTTGTAGTGTTACTCAACCGTCGACCAGTTTCATCCGGTGGTCAATTTGCGTTTCGTGTCAAGGAGGAGGGTCCAATGGTTCTAGTTCGTCAAGAAATCGGTGACGTGCTCCGGGACTTCCGCCTGCAGAAGGGACGTACACTTCGTCAGGTCGCGAGCAAGGCAATTGTTGCTCTCGGCTACCTCAGCGAGGTGGAGCGCGGTCAGAAAGAGGCCAGCTCCGAGATTCTCGCGTCGGTTGCGGATGCACTCGAAACACCGATTTCGGTCATCATGCGTGAGGTGGGTGACCGCCTCGCCGTGATCGAGGGAATCAACGTGATTCCCGATACCGTCCCCGACGATCTCGTCGCGGACTTCGATTCGGGACTGGTCAGTCGTTGATTGAACCGCTTCGTTAAGGCTTAGCTCGACGTGGACGGTGTGCCACGATCGGGAGTGAATGCATGGATGCCCGGCTCATCGAGCCGGGCATCTTTCGTTAAGCGGTCCTCCCTTGGGCCCACGGACATGACCGCCCGCCAGACCGGGTTAGGTTTAATGCATGCGACTGAGTGAGTTCTGGACAGCCGTTGGCGACGAATTCGGTCTCGCCTATGGCCGCGCCCTTACGCACGATCTCGTGCTCGCCGAACTCGGTGACATGACGGCCGAGCAGGCTCTCGAGAAGGGCCATGGCATCCGTGAGACCTGGCTCGCCCTGTGTCGTGCCGCCGACGTTCCGGAGAGTCGCTGGTACGGCGTTGGTCAGCGGCTGCCCAAGCCGTAAATTCGAACGACCGCAACACGCCGAGTGAAAACATTCGAACATGTCTTCGGATGCGACTAGGCTCCTGCACAGCGGTGATTTCCAACGAGTTCTGCACCGTGCGCCTGGCGTTTCGGGGGAATGTCCCCGGCCGAGCGTACTGTCGGACTCGTTGGAGTTAGCCGCCAACAACAGCCTTGTCGCAGGTCGGATGAACCCTGCAGGATCGGTTCATCGGCGAAACGGCAGCCTATAGGCGCACCACTGCACGATTGATAAAGGAGCATCACATGCCATCAGTTGCTGATCGCGAAAAGTCCCTGGAAACCGCCCTCGCCCAGATCGACCGCCAGTTCGGCAAGGGCTCTGTCATGCGCCTCGGCAGTGATGAGCGCGCCCCCGTCGCCGTGATTCCCACCGGTTCGATCGCCCTCGATGTTGCGCTCGGAATAGGGGGCCTGCCACGGGGTCGGATTGTGGAGATCTATGGTCCGGAATCCTCGGGTAAGACAACCCTCACCCTGCATGCCATCGCTAACGCCCAGCGTGCGGGGGGCATTGCCGCCTTCATCGATGCAGAGCACGCCCTCGACCCCGAGTACGCCAAGTCGCTCGGTGTCGATATCGACGCTCTTCTCGTCTCCCAGCCCGACACGGGGGAGCAGGCGCTCGAAATCGCCGACATGCTGGTACGGAGCGGCTCGATCGACCTCGTGGTCATCGACTCGGTCGCCGCGCTCGTGCCCCGTGCCGAGATCGAGGGCGAGATGGGCGACTCTCACGTCGGTCTGCAGGCCCGCCTCATGTCGCAGGCGCTGCGCAAGCTCACCGGCGGCCTGAGCCAGACCAACACGACCATGATCTTCATCAATCAGCTGCGCGAGAAGATCGGTGTGTTCTTCGGCAGCCCGGAGACCACGGCCGGCGGTAAGGCGCTCAAGTTCTACGCGTCTGTCCGCCTCGATATTCGCCGCATCGAGACCCTCAAGGAGGGAACGGATGCCGTCGGCAACCGCACGCGCGTGAAAGTCGTCAAGAACAAGATGGCACCGCCGTTCAAACAGGCCGAATTCGACATCCTCTACGGAACGGGTATCTCCCGCGAGGGCAGCCTCATTGACTTCGGTGTCGAGCACGAAATCGTCCGTAAATCGGGCGCCTGGTACACCTATGACGGCGACCAGCTCGGCCAGGGCAAGGAGAATTCGCGCAAGTTCCTCATCGCGAACGCTGCAGTCGCCAACGAGATCGAAGAGAAGATCAAGGCCAAGCTCGGCATCATCGTCGACGCGAAGGCGGTCGCTGCCGCTGCCGCGGCCGACCTCAGGGCCGCGTCTCTCACGGAGGCCGCGGCTTCCAGGGCGGCTTCCACCAAGAGCAGAGCGGTAAGCGCGGCAGACCTGGAGGCATCCGCCCCGTTCGAAGACCGCACCGCGGTCGGGGCTTAGGCCATGGGTTCCGGCGACGGACTGGCCAGGGTGACCTATTTGCCCGGTGTTGTGCCGCTCGCGTCGCCGGAACCGGCTGGCCGCGACGAGACACCAGCCCAGCGGGTCGCGCCGACAGTCGAGCCGCCCGACTTCGAGAGTTTCTTCGGCCAGGCCGATGGCACCCCAGAACAGCAGGTAGAGGGGGACGTGAGGAGCCAGCCGAACCGACGCGAGTTGCGCGTCGAGAACGTGAGCATGCACGCGCTCACCCGACGCGGTATGTCGCGTTGGGAGCTCGAGAAGACCCATCTCTCCCGCGAGCTCGACGAAGAGACGGTCGCGGCCGAGCTGGAGCGTCTCGAGGCCGTCGGGCTCATCGACGATGCCGCGCTCGCCGAGACGTTGGTGCGTACGCAGCACGAGCGTAAGGGCCTCGGCAGAGGTGCCCTCACCGCCGAACTCCGCCGCCGCCACATCGATCAGCAGCACATCGACGTGGCCCTCGAGCAGATCGACGCCGATGACGAGCAGACGCGCGCGACCGAGCTCGCGGTCAAGCGGGCCGGGCAGCTCAGCTCCTACGATCTCGAAACCGCCAAGCGCCGGCTGAACGGCTTCCTCATGAGAAAGGGCTATTCGTCCGCCGTAGTCCGCACGGCGATCGATGAGGCGCTGTCCTCGCGATCCTCGAACGTTCGCTTCCGCTAGAGCGGCCGCCGTCGACTCGGCTGCGGCTCGCGCTCGCGCGTTAGGCTTGACGCATCATGACCCTGACCGCCCCGCTTCGCCCTCACACCGAGATCCGGCCGCGCACCTACGAGGTGCGCACCTTCGGATGCCAGATGAACGTGCACGACTCCGAGCGGCTCAGCGGTTCGCTCGAAGCCGCCGGTTACGTGCCCGCAAACGGCGACCAGGCGGATGTCGTGGTCATCAACACCTGCGCTGTGCGGGAGAACGCCGACAATAAGCTCTACGGCAATCTCGGTTATCTCGCGTCGGTCAAACAGAAGCACGAAGGCATGCAGATCGCCGTGGGTGGATGCCTGGCTCAGAAGGACAAGAACGTCATTCTCGAGAAAGCCCCGTGGGTCGACGTCGTCTTCGGGACCCACAACATGGGCTCCCTTCCCGCGCTTCTCGAGCGGGCGAAGCACAACGGGGAGGCGCAGCTCGAAATCCTCGAGTCGCTCGACGTATTCCCATCGACACTGCCGACCAAGCGCGAGTCGACTTACAGCGGCTGGGTATCCATCTCGGTGGGCTGCAACAACACCTGCACCTTCTGCATCGTCCCGGCGCTGCGGGGCAAGGAGAAAGATCGCCGTCCGGGCGACATCCTCGCCGAGATCCAGGCGCTTGTCGACGACGGAGCGATCGAGGTCACGCTCCTCGGGCAGAACGTGAACTCCTACGGCGTGGAATTCGGCGACCGTCAGGCCTTCGGCAAGCTCCTGCGCGCGGCAGGGGGCATCAGCGGCCTCGAGCGTATTCGTTTTACCAGCCCGCATCCCGCCGCCTTCACCGACGACGTGATCGACGCGATGGCCGAGACGCCGTCGGTGGCGCCACAGCTGCACATGCCGCTCCAGTCGGGATCCGACCGCATCCTCAAGGCGATGCGTCGAAGCTACCGCTCCGAGAAATTCCTCGGCATCCTCGACCGGGTTCGTGCCAAGATCCCCAATGCGGCCATCAGCACGGACATCATCGTCGGCTTCCCCGGCGAGACGGAAGAGGACTTCCAGGAAACGCTCCGCGTCGTTGAGCAGGCCCGTTTCGCATCCGCGTTCACCTTCCAGTACTCGATCCGCGAGGGCACCCCGGCCGCGACGATGGAAGAACAGGTTCCTAAGGCCGTTGTGCAGGAGCGTTACGAACGACTTGTCGCGCTGCAGGATCGGATCTCCTGGGAAGAAAATCGCCGGCTCGTCGGCACCGAGGTCAACGTTCTCGTCGGCGTGGAGGGTACGAAGGACTCCGACACCCACCGTCTCTCCGGCAGAGCGGAAGACAGTCGCCTGGTGCACTTCGAGGTGACGCCCCACAGTGAGATCCCGCGGCCGGGCGACATCGTCACCGTGCGGATCTCCGAAGCGAAGCCCTTCTACCTGCTCGCCGATTCGGCGGACGGCGCTCCGCTCGCGATTCGCCGCACGATGGCCGGTGACGCTTGGGACAGGGCGGAGGCCGAGTCGTGCGCGGTACCCGCGCACCCCGGGGAGACCGCGGCATCCGGCGGCCGGGTCTCGCTCGGTCTGCCGACTCTGCGTATCGCCACGACGCCGATCTACGACCTGCACGATGGGCAGCGCTAGCACCCCGCTCGTCGCCATCGTTGGTGCAACGGGCACCGGCAA
>JAODMH010000009.1 GCA_025465035.1 Microbacteriaceae bacterium
GAGATGGCCCCGACCGCGCCTCGCGTGATCTCGGTGCAGATCCCGATCGACAAGATCGGCGAGCTGATCGGCCCGAAGGGCAAGACGATCAACCAGATCCAGGATGACACCGGAGCCGACATCTCGATCGAGGATGACGGAACCGTGTACATCGGTGCCGTCGACGGCCCTTCTGCTGAGGCGGCGCGCGCGGCGGTCAACGCCATCGCGAACCCGCTCAATCCTGAGGTCGGCGAGCGGTTCCTCGGAACCGTCGTCAAGATCGCGACCTTCGGCGCGTTCGTCTCGCTCACCCCGGGGAAGGACGGCCTGCTGCACATCAGCGAGGTCCGCAAGCTCGCCGGTGGCAAGCGCGTCGAGAACGTCGAAGACGTGCTCGCGGTCGGGCAGAAGATCCAGGTCGAGATCACCAAGGTCGACGACCGTGGAAAGCTCTCCCTCGCCCCTGTCGAGGCGGAGTCGGCCGACGAGGCAGACACCCACGGCCGGGACGCGGCCGAGGACAGCATCGACACCTCGTCCGAGGGCGAACCGGTTCACGCCGAGTAACTCTGTGTCAAGAGCCCCATCCCGTTTCGGCGGGGTGGGGCTCTTTCGCGCCCGAGGTCAGGCGGGCGTCTCGGCCAGGCCGATCAGTTGGGCGCGGCCGATGATGTTGCCACGGAGCATGAATCCGAGTACGGCGGGAGTCGCTCCGGCGGGAACATCGAGCTCGCCGATATCCAGCGCGCTCACCGTGAAGAAATAGCGATGCTGACCATCACCGGACGGGGGAGCCGCGCCCGTGTACTCCTCCGTGCCCAGTTCATTGCGAAGGGTGACGGCACTCGGTGGTAGCTCAGCCTTGCCCGTCCCCGCGGGCAGCTCGGTCACGCTCGCGGGAATGTTGTAGACCGCCCAATGCCAGAAGCCGCTGCCGGTGGGGGCATCGGGATCGTAGACCGTGAGAGCGAAACTCTTCGTGCCGGCGGGAGCACCGTTCCACCGAAGGGCGGGGGAGCGGTTGCCGCCGTCCGCCCGGGCCGAGTCCGGCAGCGAGCCGCCAGCTGGGAAATCGGGACTCTCGAGGTCGAAGGCCGGGACTTCGGGAAGTCGCCAGTTGGGATCGTTGACCATCATGCATCCTTTCGTTAATTGGCGAGGGGCCGCACTCGGATCACTCCGGCGGCCCCTCTAGCACCGGTTTAGAGTCCTGGCGCGACTGTGGCGAATCCTCCGCACGCTGTGGGCGGTGGGTCCTCGGGAACTATTTGCTCCCGCACAATTGAGAACTTATGCATCGCGGAGCCGGCGCGCCAGAGTCGCGGGCCGAGATTTGTGAATCATCGAGCCGATTCACAGCTAACGAAAACGGGTATCAGGACGATAACGATTTGTAGCAGCGGCGTTAACTCGCGCTCATCTTGTCCTGATTAGTCGGCGGCCTCGCCTATTCTCAGAGCAAGGCGGCACGGTGTCACGATCGTGTCCGCCACAGCAATCAAGCACCATCAGGGGGTGCGTATGACACAGGTCTTGCCCGACCGAGCAACGGCGATCGTCGTCGAGCCTCCCCGCGTCGCTTCCCATCCGATTCGTCGCAGGCTCGGCCAATCGGACCTCCGTGTCTTTCCCCTTGCCATCGGCGGCAATGTCTTCGGCTGGACGGCCGGCTCTGAGGCGACCATCGGCATCCTCGACGCCTACTTCGAGTACGGCGGAAACTTCGTGGACACCGCGGACTCCTACGCCGGTGGGCGCAGCGAGATCATGATCGGCAATTGGATGCGGGCGCGCCGTAATCGCTCCGAGATGGTCATCGGCACCAAGGTCGGCAAGAGCGCCGACAGCCCAGGAGTCACGGCGTCCGCCGTCCATCGTGCGGTGAACTCTTCTCTCGAGCGGCTGGGCACCGACTACATCGACCTGCTCTACCTGCACATCGACGACCCGTCGGTGCCCTTCGAGGAGACGTTGCTCGTGGTCGACGATCTCATCCGCAGCGGGAAGGTCAGGTACTTTGGGGCATCCGATCACTCCGGCAATCGGCTGATCGAGGCCAGGGTGATCGCCGCCCAACTCGGCGTGACCCCGATGGTCGCGCTGCAGAACCATTACAACCTCGCGCACCGTCGGGAATTCGAGGGCGACCTCGCGACCGTCGCCGCCCAGCAACGGCTCGGCGTCATGCCGAGGTTCGCGCTCGCGAGCGGTTTTCTCAGCGGCAAATACCGCACGAGGGCGGACTTCGGTCGCACCGGTCGCGGCATCGAAGCGGCCAAATACTTCAACAAGCGTGGCCAGCGTATCCTCGCCGCCCTCGACCAGGTCGCCTGGGAGCAGCGAATCAGCGTCGCCACCGCCGCGCTCGCCTGGCTGCTGACCAAGCCGGATATCGTCGCGCCGGTGGCGAGCGCAAGCCTCGCGGAGCAGGTACACGACCTGGTCGCCGCGGCCAGCGTTCAACTCAGCCGTCATCAGGTCGCGAGGCTGGATCGAGCCTCCGCCTAGCCGGATTCGGTTTCGAGCTCAGACCACGCCGGGAATATGTAGCCATCCCGCCGATGTGAGCAGCACGATCGTGGTGAGCACGAGCGCGATGATCGTGATCGCGGAGCCACCAGTACGACGCGTGCCGCGGAAGATCAGCAGGGCGATCAGGATGATCTCGAGAATCAGCGCGAACGGGAACGTCGTGAAGGGCGCTGGCAGCACGATGAAGACGGACAGCAGCAGGAGGATCGCGAAGACCAACTCGGCGATTGCGAGGATCGAGTTGTTCCGCCTTCCTCGCAGGCGTGTGGCCGCGTCGTAGATCGCGAATGCCGCCGCGACGATGGTAATGATCGTGAGCAGGGTGAGGCTGAAGGTCACGATGGTTCCTCTCGGGGTCCGGAGCGGGCACCACGACTGTGGTGTGCCCCCTAGAGTAGTGCGCGCTCGCTAGCGGCGAGATTCGGCGAGGATGCGCTCGACCGCACGCTGCAGGGCCGTGGTCGCGGCGATCGTGTCTCCGCCTGCATAGCCGCCGGTCATTGCGCCGTCCCGTGCGAGGATGAACTCGTCACCGGCATCGCCCGGAAGCGGATGCCCTATCTTCCGGAAGAGCTCCGTGGCCTTATCCGCGTACCACTCGCGGTGTTCCGCAACGATCTGACGGACGGGATGCCGCGAGTCGGTGAACTCCATGGCGGCGTTGATGAAGGGGCAGCCTCGGAATCCCGGACCCTCGATCGCCGCGACGATCATGTCGACGAGTGCGCGGATCGAGCTCTCGGGGGTCGAGGCGCCGTCGATGATCTCGTCGATGAATCCGCGGATCATCAGGTCTTGGCTGGTGATGTACTCGACGATGAGGCGATCCTTGGACCCGTAGTGCTTGTAGAAGGTGGCCTTGGTGACGCCGGACTCGCTGATGAGCCGATCCACTCCGACGCTGTGGATGCCGTCGTTGTAGAAGAGTGTGTTGGCCGTCTCGAGGATGCGGCGCTTGGCCGGAGCAGACGCGGCCCGGTGGCTCAGACTTGGCCAGGGGGCACGCTGGCCAATCGGATCGGAATCAACAATCGGCACAGCGTGGCTCCCTTGGGCTAATCGGCTAGGTGTCCTCAAAGCCGTTCGGCAGCTGACCGGGCGTTTGGGGGGTTGCCCGGTGTCCTTGCCCCGCGAATTCGGGTTCGCGGTATAACAGTTCTGTCAACCCACTTCGGGGAGTAGGTGTCTTCCGATCATTCGGGTTGGCCGGTCGACGTGTTGAAACTGTAGCACAAAAGTGGGGACAGACAATTCTGTTTGTCCGCATGCCTACAATCAGTTGTGCCCCAGTTCGGGGGACTCTGGTCTGCGCTCGCGGAGCAAACCTCGTGGGTAACGTAGGCTCGGTGTAATGAACGGTGCTGTATCGCTGCCACTCGATTTGGCCGAATTGACCTTCACCGCATCGGGAGATTCACGCGTCAGGCGAAGCGTGTTGCCGAGCGGTGTCCGCATCCTCAGCGAGCAGGTTCCGGGGGCCAGAAGCGCCACCATCGGGTACTGGGTCGCGGTCGGATCACGCGACGAAGTCTCCGCGACCTACGGCAGCACCCACTTTCTCGAGCACCTCCTGTTCAAGGGAACGACGAGCCGTACGGCACTCGACATCGCGGTGAGTTTCGACGCAGTGGGCGGCGAGCACAACGCGATGACCGCCAAGGAGTACACGTGCTACTACGCCAAGGTGCAGGACCGCGATCTGGCCATGGCTGTCGAGGTGCTTTCCGACATGATCACCTCCTCGATCATCGACGCGACCGAGTTCGAGAACGAACGCGGTGTCATCCTCGAAGAACTCGCAATGGCCGACGACGATCCCGGTGACGTCACCAGCGAGCGTTTCTTCGAGGCCGTACTGGGGGATCACCCGCTCGGCCGTCCCATCGGGGGCAGCCCGGAGACGATTCAGGCCGCAACCCGCGAGTCGGTGTGGAACCACTACCGCGCCAACTATCGGGCGCGCGATCTCGTGATTACCGTGGCAGGCGCGGTCGATCACGACGAGCTCGTGGCCGGTGTCGAACGCGCCCTCGCGACGGCCGGCTGGGATCTCGACCTCGAGGCCTCACCCGTCGACCGACGCGACGCGACGCATGACGTGATCGAACGCGGCAGTCCGCTCGTGGTGGTGCAGCGGCCGATCGAGCAGGCCAACATCCTGCTCGGGGTTCCCGGTATCTCCGCCGCGGATGAGCGGCGCTCGACCTTGGCCGTGCTGAATTCCATCCTCGGTGGCGGTATGTCGTCCCGCCTGTTCCAGGAGATCCGCGAGAAACGTGGCCTCGCGTACTCCGTCTACTCCTTCTCGCCGAGCTACTCGGATGCGGGCCTCTTCGGCCTGTACGCCGGATGTTCGCCGTCGAAGGCCGGTCAGGTCACCGAGTTGCTGCTCGCCGAATTCCGCCGCCTGGGCGAGGCAGGCGTGACCGACGACGAATTGCGCCGCGCTGTCGGCCAGTTGAGCGGGGCATCGGCTCTGGCCCTGGAGGATTCCGATACCAGGATGTCGCGGCTCGGCCGTTCGGAGATCACCCTCGGTGAATTCTCCGACTTGGACGAATCACTGCGCCGCCTTGCGCTGGTGACTGCTGGCGATGTCCAGGAACTCGCCATAGAACTCGCCTCGCGTCCGCTGTCGATCGCCGCCGTCGGCACCGTCGACCGAGCGACCTTCGACGGGTTCATCGATGAACCCGTCAGCGCCTGAACTTGTACCATCGAATTAGAGAAACACAGGAACGACGATGTCCCATTTCATTTACCTCGTACGTCATGGTGAACAGCGGGACGCCGAGCACGGGATGCCGGATGGTCCGCTCTCCGCGCGCGGCCAGCGCCAGGCACGGCTGGTTGCCGATCGACTGAGCGGTGTGCCATTCACGGGCGCGTGGCATTCTCCGCTGCAACGTGCGGCCGAGACGGCTCGCATCATGACCGCGAGTATGCCGGATCTCGATGCCAAACCCTCCGCACTGCTCTTCGACTGCATCCCTTCCGGCCCGACGCCCGACATGCCGCACGCTTTCGACCACTTTTTCGGCTCGGTGACGCGCGACCAGATCGAGGCGGGCGAGGCGCAGATGGCGGATGCCGTGGCGGAATGGCTGACCCCGGCACGTGACGACCGCCACGACCTTCTCATCACCCATAACTTCGTGATCGCCTGGTTCGTGCGCGAGGTCTTCGGGGCGCCGGCTTGGCGCTGGATGGGGCTCAACCAGGCCAACTGCGGGCTCACGATCATCCGGGTGCGCTCGGCCAAGCCGCCCGTGCTCATCACCCACAACGACCTGGGTCATCTGCCGGCTGAACTGCGCACCGGGTTGCCGGACGGCCAGCCCTTCTAGATCTCGACGGGTTGGATCAACTGAGGGTCTTCGCGTACCAGTCGGTCGCGTTGGGGTTGGAGTTATAGGCGGGGACGGTCACGAAACCGGAGGAGCGGTAGAGGCCGGCGGCAGCCTCAAGGCTGGAGTTCGTGTCGAGCACGAGCTCTTGGGCGCCGAGGGTCAGCGCACGCCTCTCCAACTCGGCCAGGAGCGCGCGCCCGTAGCCGCGTCCGCGGACGCGCGGCTGCAGCCACAGGTGCTTGACCTCGAAGCGGACGGCCCCGGCGGCGCTCGGCTCGATCATCCGGATGCCGCCGCAGCCGACATCCGCGGGGTTCTCCTCCGTGTGCACGACCAGGAAGATCCCGCGCGGTGGAACGAAGTCCTCGGCCACGGGGAACGAGGTGCGATAGGCATCAGGACCTGCAGGAAAACCCTGCGCCCTGCTCACGAAATATTCGGCCAGTAGCCGATGTGCGCTTGGATCGTCGATGGATGCTTCGCGCCAGGAGACCATGTGTCCAGCCTAGGCGGGCCCCAGGCTCGATCGGCTTGGTAGATTTGACGGATGACAACCACGGTCGCCGTCGTCGGCGCGACAGGCAAACTGGGCCGCCTCGTTTCTCGGCTCGTCGACGAGTCGGATGACCTCGAGCTCGTCGCCCGGATCGGCTCGAAGGATCCGCTGGACGACATCCTCACCGCGGATCTCGTCGTGGATGTGACGGCTCCGGCGGTAAGCCAGGGCATCGTGGACTTCGCCGTCGACCACGGCCTGAGCGTGCTGGTCGGCACCAGCGGCTGGTCGAGCGACCGCATCAGCTCCCTCGAGAAGCGGGTCGCGACGAGGAACGCCGCCGACGGTTCAGAGGTCGGCGTGATCATCATCCCGAACTTCTCCCTCGGTTCGGTGCTCGCGACGGCCTTCGCCGCGATGGCGGCCAGGTTCTACGACTCGATCGAGATCGTCGAGTCCCACGGCGCGTCCAAGGTCGATTCGCCCTCCGGCACCGCGATGCGCACCGCAGAGCTCATCGGCAACGCCCGCGCGGCGCTCGGCCCGGTCGAGGCGCCGCACACCGACCAGCGGGCACGGGGCCAGCAGGTGTCGAGCGTGCCGATCCATAGCCTGCGGATGCAGGGCGTTGTGGCGAAACAGGACGTGATCTTCGGCGGCACCGGCGAGGTCCTCACCCTCAGTCATGAGACGATCGAGCAGACCGCCTATGTGGCAGGCATCCGGCTGGCGCTCGCCGCACTACCGCTGACGCGCGGGGTTGTCGTCGGCCTGGACAAACTCATCGACCTCGGCTCGGCGGATCCGAGTCCCGAGGCGCCAGCTCCGATCGAGACGACGTGAGAGGCCGCATGGCCGTCGTGCTGATGGCGGCGCTCCTGGTGCTCTACCTGGTGCTCGTCACGCAGCTGGCGGTGCGGCTGTTCCTCGTCGACAACGGCATCGCCAAGGTGATCGGCATCGCGCTCATGGTGCTGCCGCTGCTAGGGCTGTGGGCGCTCATCGCGGAGCTGGTGTTCGGCATCCGTAGCGAGCGCCTCGTGCGACTGCTCGATGCCTCGGGTGGGCTCCCTGTCGATGCTCTGCCGAAACGCACGAGCGGTCGGCCGGAGCGCGGGGCGGCGGATGCCGAGTTCCCGAAGTACCGGGCGGAGGTCGAAGCCGATCCGGAAAGCTGGAAGGCATGGTTCCGGCTGGGGCTCGCCTACGACGCGAGCGGCGATCGTCGGCGGGCACGTCAGTCGATCCGGCGCGCGATATCGCTCGAACGTTCCGCCTAGTCCTTCATCAGGAACGCGTCGATCGCCTCTTCAGCCGTCCTGTGGCGGAAGGTGAACCCGTCCGCCAGCAGTTTCTCTGGAAGGATCTGCTGGCTGCTCAGGAGCAGCTCGGGTCCGGCATCCTGAAGCGCCAGCGTGATGGCGAAGGTAGGTACCACGAGGTTGTACCAGCGGTGCATTCTCCTGGCCACATAGCGGGTGATGCGATCGGAGGTCGCCGGGGTCGGCCCGACGAGGTTGACCGGCCCGCTGAGCTTCGAGGTGAGCAGGTGGCGGATGGCAGCCGCCTCGTCGTAGAGGCTGATCCACGGCCAGATATCGCCTCCGGTTCCGAATCGGGAGCCGAGGCCGAATCTGGTCAGCGCGATGACTGGTCCGAGCGATCCGCCGTTGCCGATCACCAATCCGGTGCGGAACGTGACGAGCCGCGTTTTCGCCGGACGAATCTGTGCGGCCTGCTCCCACTGCTCGACGACGCCACCGAGAAATCCCTTGCCGCGAGGCGACGCTTCGGTGAGCCGCTCGCCGGGCCTATCGCCGTAATAGCCGACGGCCGAGGCACTCAGGAAGACCTCAGGTGGTTTGGACGCCATAGACATGGCTTCGGCGAGGCCCTGCGTCGTCTGCAATCGTGAGCGCAGGATCTCCTTCTTGTACGACGACGTCCAGGGGAGCCGTGCCAGGGACGCGCCGGAGAGATTGATCACGGCATCCACAGAGTCGATGAGGCTCGAATCGAGGATGCGGGCGGTGGGGGCCCAGTTGATCTCGTTCTCCGCCCGCGGCTGTCGTCGCACGAGCTCGAGTACCTCGTGGCCGTCCTCACGCAGCTGGCGGGTGAGCTCTGTGCCGATGAAGCCGGACGCCCCCGACACGAGCACCCGCAGCACGCGTTTCTCCCGAAGTCGACGGGGGACGGTGGGACGTTCGGGGGTTCGCACTATGCGAGGTTAGCTTCCAGGGTAATCGGGATGCCGGTCAACGCGCGCGAGACCGGGCAGTTGGCTTTCGCGTCAGCTGCCACCCGCTCGAAATCCTCCTCGCTGATGTCCGCGACCTTCGCGCTCACCAGCAGGTGGCTGCCGGTGATTCCCTTCGCGGGATCGAACGTGACCGCGGCCGTGACCTGCAGGTTCTGCGGGGGAGTGCCGAAAGCGGTGAGCGCGGCCGCGAGCGCCATCGAAAAGCATGCCGAGTGTGCGGCACCCAATAGCTCTTCCGGATTGGTCTTGCCCGCCTCGCCCTCGGCGCGTGCTGCCCAGCTGACGGGAAATTCCGCCGCGTCGGACGAGTCGAGAGAAGTCGTTCCCGCCCCGTTCTGCAGGTCGCCTATCCAGAGCGTTGTTGCTTCACTGGTCACTGCCATGGTTCCTCCTCCGTTGGATGACGACAGCATATGTCACCCCCGTGGGAGTCACCCGGCGGAGGTGCCTCGACTACGCCCGAGGACTCCGGCACGGACCAACAGTAGGTAGATCTGGCATCCGAAGCAGTAGTCGAAGACTGAATTGAGGAAGGCGGCGATGAAGGCGAGGGCGGCGAAGATCACGAGGCCGTACGGCACGCCGGCGAGGTGCAGCACCGCCCCGATGATCGTCACGAAGAGCCCGACGCCCTGGGAGAAGGTCGGTGGTTTCGGATCTTCGAGGTGGCCGGGCGCCGCGAGGCGAGGCCGCACGAGCCTCTTGAACAGCCAGCCGTATGGATGCTTCTGTACGCCCGCGAACGCCCCCCAGGCGAACAGCGCGGTGATGATGGCGAACAGGATGAACCCTGGCTGGGCGGCCCGCTCGGCCGCCGTCGGGGGCGGCGTCGCCGCGGTTCCCAACGCGAGCCCGATCACGACCAGCAGCAGCACGGCGGTGATTCCCGCGCTGAAGCGCGGACCGCGCGGGTCGATCCCGGATCGACCGGGTTTCGCGACCAATCCCTGCTTCGAGGCTGGCAGATTCTGGGTCGTCATGTTACTCCGTCGGTCAGGCCGCGCTGAGGATTCGATCGAGCTCCGCACGCACTTCGGCGGGCCGTGGGGCGCCCCCGATGCGTGCGCGCACGACGCCGGCGGCATCCAAAATGAAGGTGGTGGGGGACTGCAACAGGTTGAACCGGCTCGCGACCTCCGGCCGGCTCGTTACGTCGACATCGACGTGGTGCACGTCGTCCAACTCGCGGGCCAGGCCGTCGAGAAGCGCGTGGGTTGTCGCGCAGGGTGCGCAGACCTGGGTCGAAAACTGCAGGAGGGTTGCGCCGCGTCCGGCAACGGCGTCCGCGGACAGCTCCGAGACGCGGATGACCGTGTCATCGCTCGTCACGGTTCGCAGCCGCCCCGTCGTGGCTCGCCAGGCCAGCCCGAGTCCGGTGGCGACGGCCACGAGACCCAGGAGGATGGCGAAGTCCGCGATCGGTGTCATGGTGTGGCAACACTATGCTCGGCCTCACGCGCGCGGCACGATTGTGACGTCCGGTTACACCCGCTGCGGTTGCTATCGTGAAGCCGTGACCGTAGAGATCGAGTTCCGTTCCGATGTGACAGTGGAGCTTGTCCGCTCCAGCGCGCACGACTCCGATGTGTTGTTCGCCGCGAGGGTCTCGACCCAGGGCGAGCAAACCCTGGAGGCGGCGCAGATTTCGGAGAGCTCAGAGGTCGACGACAAACGCGCCCGCGGACTCATCAACTACCTGATGCGCGACCGCCACGGGTCGCCCTTCGAACACAATTCGATGACCTTCTATGTTCGGGCGCCGATATTCGTCTTCCGCGAGTTCATGCGGCACCGTATCGCCTCATACAACGAGGAATCCGGCCGCTACCGCGAGCTCAATCCGGTGTTCTACGTGCCAGACGAGCACCGCAACCTCGTTCAGGTCGGCAAGCCGGGTGCCTACGATTTCCTTCCGGGTTCGCCGGAGCAGATCGCGCTCGTGGACGCCGAGACACGGCAGCAGAGCATCCGCGCTTTCGAGTCATACCAGCGGATGCTGGATGCCGGGATCGCCCGTGAGGTCGCGCGCATAGTGCTGCCGCTCAACATCTACTCCTCGATGTACGTGACGCTCAACGCCCGCTCTCTCATGAACTTCCTCTCGCTGCGCACCAAACGCGATGGCTCGCACTTTCCGTCGTTCCCGCAGCGCGAAATCGAGATGGCGGCCGAGAAGATGGAAGCCTTCTTCGAGGAGCTCATGCCCATCACCCATGACGCCTTCAACGGCAACGGGCGCGTTGCGCCGTAGCTTCGCTGCCGCACACTATCGCGACGGGTCAGTCCCAGCGGCTACCGGTAACCGCCACCGGTAACCGCTACCCACCCGCCGCCGACTGCGGCCGTCTCCCCGCCGCGTTCCAGTTATGCAGGACGTGTCCTGCATAACTGGAAGGCCGCCGGTTGGTGTCCTGCACTGCAGGAGCGGCCGTGCCTGATGTCCTGCACAACTGGAGCCAGCGTGATGGGAGGGCCGCGGTTTCATGTCCTGCACAACGGGAGGGTCTTAGCCGGTTTCACAATTTCTGCGGTCGGGCCACCGCGCTGGAGTTGCCGAACGCAGAATTACCGCATGCTCGGCATCGAAACGACAATCCGTGGACTCGGCGGCATCGCGACCTTGGGTGAACTGCTGCGAGCGGGTCACGAGGCTGACCTCGTCCACCTATTTGCCGAGTACGGGCGCATCATCCGCGTGCGAAAGGGCTGGTATGCCGCCGCGGACATCGATGCCGCGGTCATCGCCGCATGCCGCGTAGGCGGCCGCCTGGCGTGCGTGAGCGCTCTGGCCTTCCACGGCCTCGGCACACCCGCTCCCACCAGACTTCACATCAGCGTCCCCCGAACGGCGTCCCGATTGAGGAGCGCCGGCAACCATCGGGAGCGGCTCGCCCAAAGTCCCGACGCCGCAATCGTCGTCCACTGGACCCGAAGCCAACCCACCGGCGACCGGCTCGCCGTCTCCGTGCCAGAGGCACTGGCGCAGGCGCAGACCTGCCGCAGGCGATAACCTGTAGATCGTGTCTATGTCTTCCAATCCCTTCGGTCAGGTGCTCGTTGCGCTGGTGACCCCATTCACCGCTGACGGTGAAGTGGACTGGGCGGGCGTAGAAAAGCACATCGACGATGTCATCACCGCCGGCGCCGACGGCATCGTCGTGACCGGCACCACCGGCGAGACCAGCACCCTGACCGACCCGGAGAAGATCAAGCTCGTCGAGGTCGGCAAGTCGGTCGCGGCGGGCAGGGCCAAGGTCATCACGGGGGGCGGCTCCAACGAGACGGCCCACGCGATCGAGCTGTATAAGCACAGCGAGAAGGCCGGCGCCGACGCCGTGATGATC
>JAODMH010000012.1 GCA_025465035.1 Microbacteriaceae bacterium
AGTTCCCCGCCGGTGTCGAGGTCGTGGCCGTGGTCTGCGACCCTGAGGTCGTTCCTGGCCTCCGACGCGTCGCTGGGCTCAGCGTTCTCACCATCGGATATCTCGAAGACCTCCAGAAGTCGCTCGCGAGAGCCGCTGCGGCATGAAGAACCGTCGCCGTCTTCCCCTCGGTTTCGTCGTGGTCACCACGGCGATGCTTTGGGTGGCGACGACGATCGCCTCCGCCGCTCTCTGGCCGATCTACCAGAGTGGCCAGCTCATCATCCTCGCCGCGGTGACCGTCGGCGTCGGGTCGGCCATCGCGATTCTCGGCGCCTTCTATCGCTGGTCGAGCCTCGTCGTCGTGCTGGTCACGGTGGTCGCCTACCTCGCGCTCGGTGTGCCGCTCGCTGTCCCCACGTCGGCGATTTACGGGCTGCTGCCATCGCCTCAGGGGCTGCTCGACCTCCTGACGGGCACGGCGCTCGGCTGGAAACAGCTGCTCACCATCACCCTGCCCGTCGGCTCATACCAGTCGCTGCTCGTGCCGGCCTTCGTCCTCGTGCTGGCCACGACGGTCGTCGGACTCTCCGTCGCGCTGCGCTCCCGGTGGGGCGAACTCGGTGCGATCGCCCCCGTCGCCCTCTTCCTCGTCGCCAACCTCCTCGGCCCCGACTCGGCGAACTGGCCTATGCAACTCTCGCTCGGCCTCCTCGGCACCGTGCTCGTCTGGTTCATCTGGCGGCGCTGGTATCGGCGACGCGATGCGATCAGGTTCCTCGCCGCGCAGGCTACGGACGCGAGCGGTCGCCCACTCGAGACCGCAGACCACGGCTTCGTCGGCTACCGCACCCTGTTGGGTGCCGCGCTCATCATGGCCATCGCCGGCGGTTCGGCCGTTGTCGCCACCCTGGCAGTGCCGCCGACCGCGCAGCGCGCCGTACTCCGTTCGGCGATCGAGCAGCCCTTCGACCCGCGGGTCTATCCGAGCCCGCTGAGCGCATTCCGTCGCTACGAGCAGCCGGCCTCGGCGAACAGGGTCATGCTGAGCGTGACGGGACTGCCCAGCGGCGGCCGCATCCGCATCGCGACCCTCGACACCTATGACGGGATCGCCTACACGGTTGGCAGCGACCAGGTTGCGAGTGAGTCCGGTTCGTTCACTCGCGTGCCGTACTCGTTCGACCAATCGTCAGTTCGGGGAACACGGGTCTCGCTCGGCGTGACCGTTGGAGGGTACATCGGGGTCTGGTTGCCCACGATCGGCAAGTTCGAGAGTGTCGAGTTCTCCGGCGGCGACGCGGCGGCGCTGCGTGACGCGTTCTACTACAACGACACCAGCGGTACGGCCGCGGACGTGCGCCAGCTCGCCAGCGGAGACAGCTACAGCATCACCGCGATCATTCCGCGGCAGCCGGCCGACGCGCAGCTCGCATCGCTCACGCCCGGCCCGGCCGAGGTCCCACGAATCGGTGTGCTTCCTGACCAGCTCTCGTCGACCCTCGACACCTGGGTGAGCGGTGTCGACGGTTCCGGTGCCAGGCTCGCGGCGATGGTCGCGGCGATGAAGAAGGCGGGCTACATCAGTCACGGGGTCTCGGCCGGCGAACCCGCGAGCCGCTCCGGGCACGCGGCAGACAGGATCACCGAGTTGCTGACCGCTCAGCGGATGATTGGCGACCAGGAGCAGTACGCGGTCACGGCGGCGCTCATGGCGAGGCAACTCGGCTTCCCCGCCCGCGTGGTATTCGGCTTCGCTCCGTCGAATGTGGCGAGCGGCGGCGTCACCGAGATCCGCGGATCGGATGTTTCGGCCTGGATCGAGGTCGACACAGCCCAGTACGGCTGGGTCACCATCGATCCGACCCCGCCGGTGCGTGACATCCCCCAGGAGCAGCCGCAGGTTCCCACGACGATCGCGAGGCCGCAGTCGCCCGTCCAGCCCCCCGCCGAAGACCCGAAGGTCAACAACGCGCCGGTTCCACCCGACAGCTCGCAGGATCAGCCGAACGACCCCAATCCGATCCTCGTCATCCTGCTCACCGTGCTGCGCGTGCTCGGCTGGGTGGCGCTCGGAGCCGCGGTGGTGCTCTCGCCGTTCATCGCCATCGTCGTCGCGAAGCTGCGGCGACGCTCGCTGCGCCGCCGGGCGCCGACGCCGATCCAGAGGATCAGCGGTGGGTGGCAGGAGTTCGAAGACGCCGCGCTCGACCACGGCTACACACCGCCGGAATCGCCGACCAGAACCGAGGTGGCGACCGCCGTCGGCGGCATCCAGCCCCTCGTTCTCGCCGCCGTCGCCGATCGCGCGATCTTCTCGCCCCAGGAACCGGATGCCGCCGAGGCGGACACGGTCTGGCGCTCCGTGCGGGATCTGAGGGCCTCGTTCCGCCAGGAACGCACGCGGTGGGAACGGATCAAGGCCGCAATCTCGTTGCGTTCACTCGGTGGTTATAGTGTCAAGAGCCTGTTCAAGCGCTAGCGGGTTGGATCGGCACGGTGGATCAACGAGGGGGCTCGACGCGGTGAAATGCACATACTGCGGCACCGTTCTCCCGCCGGGAGCGCTGTTCTGCGGAGAGTGCGGTCGCGCGGTGACGCCGGCCTCGGCGACTTCCGCTGCGTCTGCACGCGCGGTGCGGCCGTCGGCTCCCGAGGTTGTCGGTGAGCCGGAATCCCTGGCTGAGCCTGGCCTCCGCTGCACCCAGTGCGGGGCTCCGATGTCGGCGAACGACATCTTCTGCGGCGAGTGCGGCCACGTCTCGCACGAGATCAGCGCGAGCTTTAGCCGGCCACGCGACACGGTCGTCATCGAGCCGCTCGCTGCTCTCGACTTCGAGGCCGCGCTTTCGGAACCGCCGGCGCCGCGAAAGCCGCCGACCGCCCCACCCGTGCCCAGCGCTGGCCCAGGTGCGCACGCGCCACTCGCCGACCCTGGTGACCTCGAAGCCACCCGGATCGTGAATTCCTCGCGAACCGGCGGCCGCTTCATCCTGCAGTTCAGCACCGGAGAGACCGTCACGGCCTACGGGACCGGGCTGGTCGGGCGCAATCCGCGTCCGGAGCCGGGTGAGTTCTTCGACCAGCTTGTCCGGGTGCTCGACCCGAGCCGCTCGGTATCCAAGACCCATCTCGAGTTCGGCCAGGAGTCCGGCGCCTTCTGGATCAAGGACAGATTCTCCGGCAACGGAACCATCGTGCGCGAACCAGACTCCGATCCGGTCCGCTGCCAGCCAGAGAAACGCGTCCGCATCGTGCGCGGCACTCGGGTCGACATCGGCGAGCAGTTCTTCATCGTGAGCTGAGCACCTTCCCTCGACCGTGCGGCTGGGGGACGGAGTATCCGCAGATCCTGCACTGGCGCGTCTTCCGACGCCCGGAACTGGTTGTCTCTCCGGCATGCCAGTTCCGATCATCGACGCCCGGCCAGCTATCGCTCTGCCACGGGCTCCGGAAGCCATCCAACCGTACAGTTTCCCTCTCCTGGCCTTCCTGGCACCGGTGGCCGGGGCGCTCGCGATCTGGGCGATCACCCGGTCCCCGTTCACGCTCGCCTTCGCCGCACTCGGCCCGATCATCGCGCTGGCCAGTTTCGCTGATGCCAGGGTGCAGGCTCGTCGTCGTTCGCGGCGGGAGGGCGTCCGTTTCCGCCGTCAGCTGTCGGAGTGCGCCGTCGGCATCGACGAATGGCATGCCGCCGAGCGGGCGACCCTTCTGCTGGCGACTCCCGGCGCGAGCGAGGTTCTCGCCAGGCCGGGTGACCCGGAACGCTGGCGGCGCGATCCCACCGCCGGAATCGTCGTGAACCTCGGCCGCGGCACGGTTTCCAGCACGCTCCGCCTCGAGGGTAGTCTTCGGCACGACGACGATGAAGCGAATGCCGCGTTCGCGGCCCTGCGCGAGCATGCCTCGGCGCTGCTGGGCGCCCCGATCGTCGCCGACGCTCGACTCGGCATCGGGATCTGCGGACCTGCACCCCTGGCCAACGCGCTGGCCAGGGGCATCCTGCTGCAACTAGCCGGCCTGATCTCGCCGGCGAACGGTGCGCTCTCCGTCCCAGACGGACGGCAGTGGGAGTGGCTCGGCGGTCTTCCTCATCCACGCTCGCCCCCGTCGAGCTCTGGGGTGCGCTGGTTCGCGGGTTCCCACGCCGTCATCGTCGCGGTCGCCGATTCCGCGGAGCTCCTTCCCTCCGATTGCCGGATCGTCCTCCGGGTCGGCGGTGGGCGCATGGTGGATTTCCTGCGCAACGCGAATCATGAGGCTGGACACTTCTTCGAGGCCGAATTCGTCTCGGCCGAGGAGGCGATCCGTGGCGCCGAACTGCTTTCGGCGGCGGCTATCGAGCGAGGCCTCGTGACTCCGGAGCGCGGGATGGCCGAGGGGCGCGACTTCGCCGATCTTCCCGAGGCTGGCGGGAGGCCGGGTTCGCTCGCCTGCGCGTTCGCCTGGCGCGGGGCCGAGGCGTTCACCGTGGATCTCGTCCAGGACGGTCCGCATGCGGTCATCGGCGGCACCACAGGGAGCGGCAAGAGCGAACTGCTCGTGAGCTGGGTGCTCGCGATGGCCGCCAGTGCGGGTCCGGCGCGGGTGAACTTTCTGCTCGTCGACTTCAAGGGCGGTTCGTCCTTCGGCCCCATCGCGGGACTGCCGCACGTCGTCGGTCTCATCACCGACCTCGATGAGCGTTCCGCTCGACGGGCCATGCTCAGCCTGCGCGCGGAACTGAGGTTCCGCGAACGGCTGCTCCGCGACGCGGCCGCGCGTTCGATCGACGACCTCCCGCCCGACGGCGGACTGCCGCGCCTCGTTCTCGTCGTCGACGAGTTCGCGGCCATGGTCTCGGACTTTCCGGAACTCCACGAGCTCTTCGCCGACCTGGCCGCCCGCGGGCGCTCGCTCGGAATCCATCTCATCCTCTGCACCCAGCGGCCGGCTGGCGTGGTGCGAGACGCCGTTCTCGCGAACGCTGCGTTGCGCATCTCGTTGCGGGTGAACAATCGCGCGGACAGCGTGGCCGTCATCGACAGCGCGGATGCGGCGGAACTGCCGGCAGACTCCCCGGGTCGCGCGCTGGTCAGCCTCGCGGGTGGAGCAGCTCAACCGGTTCAGATCGCGCGCGCCACCACCGGCGACGTCGAGCGCGTCGCCGACCGCTGGCGATCGGAGGGCGGCACGGTGCGGCGGCCATGGTGCGAGGAACTGCCACGAATCGTGCGCCTCGATGACCTGCCGCCGCTGGCATCCGGCATTCCGATCGGACTGCTCGACCTGCCAGAATTGCAACGACAGGAGACCGCCGCCTACGATCCGGCGGTCGATGGCAACCTGCTCGTCGTCGGCGGCCAGCGATCGGGCAAAACCGGCCTGATCGCAACCCTTCGGCGGGCCGGACAGGCGGTGACGCTGCCCAGGGAGATCGACGGCGCCTGGGATGTACTCGCCGACACCGTCGATCGGGTCAGGCAGGCAGTCCCCGGACCTTCGCTGCTGCTCGTTGACGACCTCGACGCCCTGGTCGCGAGGTTCGGCGAGGAGTACCGGGTGCCATTCGTCGACCTGCTCCTCGAGCTGATGCGCGACGGTGCATCGGTCGGGCTGCACGTGGTGGTGACGGTGCGGCGGCTACCCGCGGCAATCCAGGCCATCGCAGGACTGTCGGATGCGCGTCTCGTCCTCCGGCTGCCCAACCGGCAGGAGCACCTCCTGGCTGGCGGAGAACCCGGAGGCCATGTCGAGGACTCCGCGCCCGGCGCGGGGGAGTGGCGCGGTTCCCGGGTCCAGCTGGCGCTCACGGAGCCGCGGCCCATCGAACGGGCCACGCCAGTGCCGCGGCTCGATCTGCACGGGCGGCGCGGCCTCCTGGTGGTCTCGAAACGTCCCGCCGTGCTTGCCAGGCGATTGAGGGAATCCACCGAAGCGGACGTTGCCGAACTCGGCTCGACCACGCGCGCACCGGAACTGTGGACGGCGGAGGCGACGAGACCGGCCCTCGTGGTCGCCGACCCGGAGACCTGGCAGACGCACTGGGCACTGTTGGCATCACTGCGAGCGACGGTTGGAATCATGTTCGACGGCTGCAGCCCCGCCGAGTTCCGCGCCGTCAGCGGGCAGCGCGGACTGCCGCCGCCGCTCGCGCCACACTCCGGAGCGCAATGGCTGCTCGAGCCGGACGGAGGGGTCGGGCGAGCGCGACTCGCCTGAATGACGCGCCGCGCGTGACGACGGCTAGCCGAGAACGTCCTCCAGCGGCCGGAACCCTAGTCCGTGAGCCGCCGCGACAGGTTCGTTCACGAGCTCGCCCGCGTGCGTGTTGAGGCCGAGCGCGAGGGCGTGATCCCCGCGCAGCGCCTCCTTCCAGCCGGTGTTGGCGATGGCGCGTACATAGGGCATCGTCGCGTTGGTGAGCGCGTAGGTGGAGGTGTGCGGCACGGCACCTGGCATGTTCGCCACGCAATAGAAGAGCGAGCCGTGCACGACGAAGGTCGGGTCGGCGTGGGTGGTCGGATGGCTGTCGGCGAAGCATCCGCCCTGGTCGACCGCGATGTCGACGAGCACACTGCCCGGCTTCATGCGGGACACCAGATCGTTGCTCACGAGCTTCGGTGCCTTCGCGCCCGGCACGAGCACCGAGCCGATGACCATGTCAGCCGAGACGCAGGCGAGCTCGATCTCGAAACCGTTCGAGGCGACGGTACGCACCCGTCCGGCGTAGATGGCGTCGAGTTCGCGCAGCCTCTGGATGTTGGTGTCGAGCACCACAACCTCCGCGCCGAGCCCGACGGCGACCGAGACGGCGTTAGTGCCCGCGACGCCGCCGCCGAGTACGACGATCTTCGCCGGGTAGGTGCCAGGAACGCCGGGTACGAGCAGTCCGGGGCCACCGCTCGGCTTGAGCATCACGTTGGCGCCGACAATCGGAGCGAGACGGCCGGCGACCTCGCTCATGGGGGCGAGGAGCGGAAGGGCTCGGGACGGCAGCTGCACGGTCTCGTAGGCGATGCCGGTGACCCGGCTAGCGAGCAACTGCTCGGTGAGGGTCCGCTCGGCCGCCAGGTGCAGGTAGGTGAAGAGCAGCAGGCCATCCCGAAAGTAGCCGTACTCGCTCTCGATCGGCTCCTTGACCTTGAGGAGCAGGTCGGCGGTATTCCAGGTGGATGCGGCATCCGGGCTGATCGTCGCCCCCGCCGTCACGTAGTCCTCGTCCCTGATCGAGGAACCGATTCCGGCGCCAGCCTGAATGACTACTTCGTGACCGTGGGCCACGAGGTCGTGGACCCCGGCCGGCGTTATCGCCACACGGAACTCGTTGTTCTTGATCTCTGTGGGGACCGCGACTCTCATGGCTCTCCTACCTCATACCTGCACTCGGCTTTTGGCCTCAACGACACTGTTGATGTAGCTCCAAGCGTAGTCGCGGCACACGCACGAATCCGCACCGAAAACGGGCGTTCATGTACTGATTTCGTGAAGTTTATGTTTCGAAATGGGGGATTTGCCCCATTACTAGTGCGGTCGATGCCTTCGCTGTGTAAGTATCAACCATCGCGGTTCGCCGGTGTCCGCGTCGATGCTCACCGTCGTGAAGGAGTTGCCCCCATGACCAGACCAATGCCGCAGGACCCGATGATCGTGTCGTTGATCCAGCAAGCAAAGCAGGCCTCGTTCTCCCGCCGAAATATGTTGCAGGGAGCGGGAATCGGCGCGGCGACCCTCGCGCTCGCCGCGTGCAGCACGGGTGGTGCGGCGGCAAAGCCCTCCGCCGCCGCGGACAAGTCATCGAGTGACAAGACGCTCACCTGGGCGAACTGGTCGTACTACCTCGACCAGGACACCAACAAGAAGTACCCGACCCTGGTCGCCTTCGAGAAGGAGACCGGCATCAAGGTCACCTACGACGTCGCCGTCGACGACAACAACACCTACTACGCGAAGGTCAAAGATCAGCTCGCCCTCGGCCAGGACATCGGAGCCGACACCGTCTGCCTCACCGACTGGATGGTGAGTCGGCTCATCGGGCTCGGTTACGTGCAGAAACTCGACCACGCCAAGATCCCGAACCTCAAGAACCTCAGCCCGAGTCTCCAGAACCCGGACTTCGACAATGGCCGTAACTACTCCCTGCCGTGGCAGAGCGGTTTCGCCGGCCTGTGCTGGAACAAGGAGAAACTGCCCAACGGCCTGAAGAATGTTTCCGACCTCTGGGATCCGGCGCTGAAGGGCAAGGTGGGCGTGCTGTCGGAGATGCGGGACACGATCGGCCTCATCATGATGGAGCAGGGCGTGGACATCTCCACGAAGAGCTGGGGAGACGCGGAATTCTCGAAGGCTATCGACGAGTTCCGCACGCAGGTGAAGGGCGGCCAGATCCGCAACATCAAGGGTAACTCCTACGCCGACGACCTGAAGAGCGGCGACACCATCGCGGCGATCGTCTGGTCGGGGGATGTCACCTCGATCAACGGCGAGGTCGGCGGCGACAAGTTCGGTTTCGCCATCCCGGATACCGGGGGAACGCTGTGGAGCGACAACTATGTGGTGCCGATCGGCTCTCCGCGCAAGGCCAACGCCGAGAAGCTCATGAACTACTACTACCAGCCGGAGGTGGCAGCCACGGTGGCCGCCTACGTCAACTACATCACCCCGGTCGTCGGAGCGAAGGAGGCGATGGCGGCCATCGACCCTACTCTCGTCGACAACCAGCTGATCTTCCCCGACGCCGCCACCCTCGACAAGGTCAAGATCTTCCGTACGCTCACGAATGCGGAGCAGTCGAAGTACACCGTCGAGTTCGAGTCTGTAGGCCTCGGCGCCTGATGGCGACCTCAAGCTTCGCCGATGCCGGCGCGGACCTCGAACTCGTCGGCATCCACAAGCGGTTTCCCGGTTTCACCGCGATCGAGAACCTCAACCTCACGGTGCCCGCCGGATCTTTTTTCGCCCTGCTCGGGCCATCCGGATGCGGTAAGACGACGACGCTTCGTCTCGTCGCGGGCCTCGAAGAGCCCACCGCCGGCCAGATCCTGATCGGCGGAAAGGACGTAACGTCGACGAAGCCGTTCCAGCGGCCGGTGAACACCGTCTTCCAGAGCTATGCGTTGTTCCCCCACATGACGGTCATCGAGAACGTGGCCTTCGGACTGCGCCGCCGCCACGTCGGCGACCCGATCGCCAAGGCGCACGAGGCCCTCAGACTGGTCGAGCTCGACCACCTCGCCGCTCGCCGCCCACAGCAGCTCTCCGGTGGGCAACAGCAGCGTGTCGCCCTCGCCCGCGCGGTGGTCAACCGTCCCGCGCTGCTGCTGCTCGACGAGCCGCTCGGCGCGCTCGACCTGAAGTTGCGGCGCCAGATGCAGCTCGAGCTCAAGACCATCCAGACCGAAGTCGGCCTCACCTTCGTGCACGTGACCCATGACCAGGAGGAGGCCATGACCATGGCAGACACGGTCGCGGTCATGAACAAGGGCGAGATCGAGCAGCTGGGCGCGCCCGAGGACCTCTACGAGTTGCCGAGGACGGTGTTCGTCGCCAATTTCCTCGGCCAATCCAACCTGTTCACGGGGATCGTCTCCGAGACCACGAGCGACACCATTGCCGTCGATGTGGGAGGCAACCGCATCGTCGTACCGAAGAGCAGGGCGGCCCGACACACCGGAAAGGTGACCCTCGGCGTGCGTCCGGAGAAGCTGAGTCTGCTCACGACGAAGCCGGAGGCCGTCGCCGGTCGGAACGTGATCGGTGCGGGTCGCGTCATCGACGTCTCCTTCAGCGGGGTGAGCACGCAATACATCGTCGAAGTGCCCTCTGTCGGTCCGATCGTCGTCTTCGCACAGAACCTGGTGTTCGGACCTGTCGTGGATCGCGGTGCAGAGGTCTGGCTCAGTTGGAACGTCGACCATGGCTTCGGTCTTGCCGACGATCCGGAGGCGGGGCCCCGTTTTCCATCCGACGATGACACCGTGTCGATTGCCACGCAGAAGCGCACGGAGCTCGCGGTCGAGCTCGAGGACTGACCATGGCGATTACCGCGTTCACCGGATCGGCGACAGTTCAGGAGGTCGTGCCGCGGAAGAAGAGCTGGGTCGCCCTCGTCCTGCTGCTGCCGGGGCTCCTCTACCTTGTGCTGTTCTTTCTCGTCCCGCTCGTCTCACTCGTCATCACCTCGCTCGAGGTGCCATCCGCGACCACCTTCGGGCAGTACGAATCCGCGTTCAACTGGCAGACCTATGGAACCGTCGTCGGCCAGTACGGCACACAGATTCTCAGGTCGTTCCTCTACGCACTCCTCGCGACAGTGTTCGCGCTTCTGTTCAGCTATCCGCTCGCCTATTTCATCGGCGTCAAGGCGCGTCGCTGGCCGATTCTGCAGGGCCTCATGCTCGTGCTCGTGATCGCGCCGTTCTTCATCAGCTTCCTGCTACGCACGCTGGCGTGGAAGGCGATCCTTTCGGATGACGGCGTCGTGGTGGGCGCTCTCAAGGCTCTGTCCCTGCTGGGGCCGCAGGGCCATTTCACGGGCACACCCGCGGCCGTCGTCTTCGGCCTGACCTACAACTTCATCCCCTTCATGTGCCTTCCGCTCTACACGACCCTCGAGCGCCTCGACCTGCGCTACCTCGAGGCGGGCAACGACCTCTACGCCAGCCCGTTCCACACCTTCCGCACGGTCACCATTCCACTCTCTCTCCCCGGAATCGTCTCCGGCACGCTTCTCACCTTCATCCCGGCGGCAGGTGACTACGTCAATGCCAGCAGCGAGTTCCTGGGCGGCACGAGTTCGACCATGATCGGAAATGTCATCCAGAGCAACTTCCTCGTGCAACTCAACTATCCGGCTGCTGCCGCGCTGTCGATCATTCTCATGGCGATAATCCTGATCATCGTGAGTGTCTACGTGAAGCGCAGCGGAACGGATGACCTGCTATGAGCGGACAGGAATCGGCCGTTCTCGGACGCACCGTCGCCACCGAGCAGCGACCGTCGCCGCCAGCCAGGCCGGGACGATTCGGCTTCGGCAGGTGGCTGCTGCCCTTTTACAGCCTGCTCGCACTCGTCTTCCTGCTGATTCCGATCGTCTACACGATCGTGTTCTCGTTCAACAAGTCCGTGAAGACGAACATCTCCTGGCGCGGCTTCACCCTCGACAACTGGCTCAATGTCTGCGACGAGCCGGGGGTCTGCACCGCCTTCGGCAACAGCATCCTGATCGGCGTCGTCGCGACCGTCGTCGCGACTGTGCTCGGAACCATGATCGCGATCGCCCTCGCGCGCTACCGTTTCCGCTTCCGTGCCGCCACGAACCTGCTCATCTTCCTGCCGATGGCGACGCCGGAGGTCGTGCTCGGCGCCGGCCTCGCCGCGCAGTTCCTCTCGGCGGGTGTCGCCAAAGGCATCGGAACCGTCATAGTGGCCCACACGATGTTCTGCCTGAGCTTCGTCGTCGTCACGGTCAAGGCTCGCGTCGCCAGCCTCGATCCCGCGCTCGAGGAGGCGGGACGTGACCTCTACGGCTCGCCTACCCAGGTGTTCCTCCGCATCACGTTCCCACTCCTGCTGCCGGGCATCCTCGCCGCGGCACTGCTGTCGTTCTCCCTGAGCTTCGACGATTTCATCATCACCTACTTCAACTCCGGAGCGATCCAGACGTTCCCGACCTACATCTACACGGCGGCGACACGCGGCATCCCTCCGCAGGCGAACGTCATCGCCTCTGCGGT
>JAODMH010000031.1 GCA_025465035.1 Microbacteriaceae bacterium
GGCCCCGGACAGTGCGCCGACGACGCCGACCATGAGGCCCTCGCGGGCGACCGAACGACGCTGGTCGGCAGCGCTCGAGCCGATCAGACGCATCAGCGCAATGGTTCTCGTGCGCCCGGCGATGATCGTCGAGAAGGTATTGGAGGTGACGATCGCGCCGACATAGATGGCGATGATGATGAAGACAAAGGCGACGATGCTGAGCATGAGTGCCACCGTGTGGCTGCCGCCCGTCACCCTGTCAGCGGAGATCACGGTGGCAAGCACGGCGGTGATCTCGAGCAGGCTGACGCCGAACGCCGCGCTCAGGGTCGCGACAAGCACACTCGGGACGTGCTCCGACAGCCCACGCTTCATGCCGCCTTCTCCATACCGAGCATGAAACTGCTGATCTCCTCGGCCGAGGACCGGCCGCGTTCCTCGACGACACGCCCGTCGGCGAGGAACAGAATCCGGCCGGCGTAGCTCGCCGCAATGGGGTCGTGGGTGACCATGGCGATGCTCTGACCGTAGTCGGTGCTCGATGCTGCGAGCAGCGAGAGCACCTCGCGACCGGTGCGCGAGTCGAGATTCCCGGTCGGCTCGTCCGCGAAGATCAGGTCGGGCTTGGTAGCGAGGGCACGGGCGATGGCCACGCGCTGTTGCTGGCCGCCTGAGAGCTCGTGCGGACGGTGCCGCAGCCGGTCGCGGAGCCCCAGCGAGTCGATGAGCCGCTCGATCCACGCCGTTTCGTCGGGAAGCGGACGGCGTCCGTCGAGCTCGAATGGCAGGAGGATATTGCCCCGCACGTCGAGCGTGGGAACGAGGTTGAATGATTGGAAGACGAAGCCGACCCTTCGGCGGCGGAGCACCGTGAGGTCCGCATCCCGGAGGTCGGTGATCTCGGTGTCGCCGAGCCAGGCGCGGCCGCTGGTCGGAGTGTCGAGCCCGGCCATGATGTGCATGAGCGTCGACTTGCCGGAACCACTCGGACCCATGATGGCGGTGAACTCCCCTTTGCGGATGCCGATGGACACCTCGTCGAGGGCGATGACCGAGCTGCTGCCCGATCCATACGATTTCGTGAGCTCTGACACGCGAGCGACGAGGCCCGCCTCTGAATGGTTGAATGACATGCCCCAACGTTAGGAAGGGCGGCGGTCCCGGCACATCGGGCGCGAGTCGATAGCGAGTACATCCAGCGGATGATGTCTCACCTCCCGATCGCCCTCGGAATTCAGGACAATGGCTCGAGAACGCGCTCGACAGGTGCGAATTCGAGCCCCGCCGTGACCGAAGTCCTGAATTTCCGAAGGGAGCGGGCGGGTGGCTAGAGGTTGAGCCCGTGCTCGAAGGCGAAGACGACGAGCTGCACCCGATCGCGCAGCCCGAGCTTCGCGAGGATGCGGCTGATGTGCGTCTTCACCGTCGCCTCGCTCAGGAACTCCGCCGAGGCGATCTCCGCGTTGCTGAGACCGCGCGCGGCGAGTTGGAAAATGTCGCGTTCGCGAGCCGTCAGCTGAGCGAAGGCCTCCGGTTGGGACGGGCGCGAGACACGAGGACTGAAATGCTCGAAGAGTTCACGGGTCGCGGATGCCGCGATCACTGCGTTCCCCGCGTGCACGGTCCGGATCGCCGCGAGCAGGAACTCCGGGTCGGCGTCCTTGAGAACAAAGCCGCTCGCTCCCCCGCGGATCGCCCGCGTCGCGGCCTCATCAAGATCGAACGTCGTCAGCACGATGATGCGAGGCTGCGTGTTGCCACTCGCCTGCGCGGCGTCGAGTATCGCTGTCGTCGCCGCGATGCCGTCCATCACCGGCATCCGAATATCCATGAGGATGACATCGGGGCGCGTTCCGGCGGCCATCGCGATGGCTTCGACGCCGTTGCCTGCCTCTCCCGCGACCTCGAGGTCGGACTGGGAGTCGACGAGCATCCGGATCCCCATCCGGAAGAGCGACTGGTCATCGACGAGTCCGACGCGGATCATCCGGCCACCGTGGTCGTGATGGGGAAACTCGCCGTGACGATGAAACTGTCGTCTGCGGTCTCCGCGCTGAACGTGCCGCCGGCGAGTGTGGCCCGCTCCCGCATGCCGGCCAGCCCGTGGCCGCCGGGATTGGTGACCGCGCCTTCGCGTCTCGCACTCGTGACCGTCAACACGACCGATGACCGCTGCCAGTCGAGGAGCATGCGCACCTCCCGTTCGGCATCGCCGTGGCGGAGAGCGTTCGTGAGCGCTTCCTGCACGATCCGATAGACAGCGAGCTGCTGCCCGGTCGGGAGGGCGACCGGCGTTCCCTGCTCCGCCCGGGCGATCAGCAGTCCCGATGCCCGCGTCTGATCGACGAGCTTGTCGATGTCTTCGAGCACGGGCTGCGGGCTCTCATCCTGGCTGTGACGCAGCTGCGAGAGCAGGATGCGCACATCGCCGAGCGCCTCCCTTGCCGTCGTCGAGATGGTGGTCAGAGCCGCTTCGACCGACCCGGGATTCGAAGCCTGCGCGTAGCGCGCACCATCGGCCTGTGCAATGACGACGGCGAGCGAGTGCGCGACCACGTCATGCATATCGCGGGCAATGCGATTGCGTTCCTGTTCGACCACGATGACCTGCTCGGCCAGCGCCTGCGCCCGGCCGCTCTCGCGTGCGCGACGATAGGTGCGTGCCAGGAGCCCCAGCGTCCAGGACAGGCCGAGAACCGCGAACAGGCCGAACAGGTTGAGCAGAATCGAGCGGACCACGTCGCCGGCCGGCAGGGAGACGCCGGACTGGGTCCCGATGAGCGGCACGACGACGATGTACAGCATCGCGACGATGGCGCCGACAGCCGCCGACGCGAGGCCGACCCAGCGAACGATGCGCCCGCCGTACGACGCCGTGCAGAACAGGATGCTCAGCACGGCGAAATCGGCGAACGCGGGAACGGTGCCGGCGCCGACCATCTGCGTGATCGACCCGACCCAGGCGATCGCGAGCGCCAGTCCAGGGCTCAATCGGCGGAAGGCCACCGCTACGGACATGATCGCGGTCACGATCATGTCGATCCACAGGTTTCCCGTCAGGGAGACCCCAAAGGAAAAGAGGAAGAACAGCGCCGCGATCACAAGGTCGATGGCCAGCTGATACGGCCGAAGTGTGCGCAGCATCCTCCCACCGTAGAGGCAGGCCCCTACCGGCGGGACAGATCTCCACCGTTCGACCGCCGGAATCATCCCAGCGATGTAGCACGGCATCCGGCCGTCCTTTCGGAAATTCAGGAGTTAGGCCCGTCCCAGGCGAAATCATCCGGCATCTCCGGCGGACAACGGCGCACCGTCCTGAATTTCCGAACGCGCCGTCCGGAAATTGCGAAGCGCGCGAGCGGCAGAGCCGGTTAGAAGCCGAGGCGGCCGAGCTGCTTGGCGTCGCGCTGCCAGTCCTTCGCGACCTTCACCCGAATCGAGAGGAACACCTGCTTACCCACGAGCGGCTCGATCGAACGGCGGGCCCGAGCCCCGACATCCGCCAGCCTGGAGCCCTGGTGGCCGATGATGATGCCCTTCTGGCTGTCGCGCTCGACGAAGAGGTTGGCGTAGATCTCGACGAGGTCCTTGTCGTCGCGTTCGATGATGTCGTCGATGGTGACCGCGATCGAGTGAGGCAGCTCGTCCTCGACGCCCTCGAGCACGGCCTCGCGGATGAGCTCGCCGATGCGTGCCTCGAGACTCTCCTCTGTAACGGCGTCCGCCGGGTAGAGCGCCGCGGAGACGGGCAGCAGCCGGATGAGCTCGGTCGCCAGCGTGTCGAGCTGGATGTGACTCGCCGCAGACACCGGGATGATCGCCTCCCAGTCGCGCAATTCAGATACCGCGAGCAGCTGAGCCGCAACGGCTGGCCGCGATGCGGCGTCGATCTTCGTCACGATCGCGACCTTCTTCGCGCGTGGGAAGGAATCGAGCTGTTCGTTGATGTAACGGTCGCCAGGGCCAATCTTCTCGGTCGCCGGCATGCAGAAACCGACGACGTCGACGTCCCCGAGGGTCGACTGCACGATGCTGTTCAACCGCTCGCCGAG
>JAODMH010000068.1 GCA_025465035.1 Microbacteriaceae bacterium
TGTTCTTGGCGCGCGGATCGCGATCGTTGCGGATCCCCTCCTTGATCGCATCCGTCGCCGCGTCGACGAGTCGTACCCCCTCGCCGCCGAGGATGATGCGTTCCGGTGCGGTCAGGTTGGCGACGGCAGCGATGATCCGACCGAGACCGCGGCCCGCGTCGTCGACGACCCGGCGCGCCGCCGGCTCTCCCTCCTCGGCGAGATCGAGTGCTTCGTCGTAGCTCACCGGACGAGAGAGCGCCGAGGAGACGGCCAGGCTGATCGCCGATTGGGTGAGCACGCTCCGTGCGCACCCTCGGTGACCGGCGGGGCACAGCGGTCCGAACGGGTCGAGCGGCCAATGGCCGACGAGCCCGAGCCCCGAGTCGCCGTCGACGACGATCTCGTTGTGGGCGACGAGGCCATAACCGATGCCCGCGCCGAGCGTGAGCACGGCGAAGCGGTCGAACCCCCTTCCCGCCCCGAACCAGTGCTCCGACTCCGTGAAGGCGACGACATCGTTCTCGACGACGGTGGGGATGCCGGACAGGCTCTCGAGCAGGGAGCCCAGCGGCACATCAGCCCATTCGAGGAAGGGCGCATTGAGCACAACGGAATGCTCGTCGACCAGACCGCCGATCCCGACGCCGAGAGCGGTGACCGACGGAACGTGTCGGCCGAGATCGTTCGCGAGCCCTGCGATCACCCGCGCGACGGACTCTGGTCCGCGCGACGAGAGCGTGGCCGAGGCGGAGGCGAGCACATTGGCCCTGAGGTCCGTAGCCACCCCGAGTACTTCGTTCCCCGTGAGCTTCATGCCGATGAAGTGCTGCGAATCCGGGACGATGTCGAGCGGCCGCGATGGCCGCCCGGCTCGTCCGTCGGTTCTCTCCTCGACCTCGACGAGCAGCCCGCTGTCGATGAGGGGGGTGCTGAGACGCGTGAGCGAGCCGGGCGAGAGGTCGAGCCGGCGGGCGATGTCGCTCCGGGAGATCGGTCCGTTGATGAGCACTTCGAGCGCGACGGCCCTGGAGGCTCCGGTGTCGGGCGTCCACGGGGGTGTCGAGATGCGCATTCTGACCTCCGCTGGTTGCGACAGGATCAAGAGTGGCATATCCGCTTATTTCCGTCAACAAACAAACTTAGCCCCATAACTCGTGTTTTCCGCGCTATTGACACCGATTTACTTTTGCCGTAAAACTATTCCCACTGCAGCAACCCTCGCCACAGCGAGATCCCATCCCAACCACGCAGTGTTCTCAAGGACGACAGGAGATTCGCAATGAAGCGCTCACTCACAATCGGATCGGCGGTGGCAGTCGCGGCGGCAGTCGCCCTCCTGGCCGCAGGCTGCTCCTCCGGCTCGAACGCCGGTTCCGCCGACAAACCCGTCACGATCACCCTCTGGGGTTCCTATGGCAACGGTGGCAATTCCACCCAGCAGGATGCGCTCAACAAGACGCTCATTCCGGCTTTCGAGAAGGCGAACCCGGGCATCACCGTCAAGTACGTCGACATCGCCTATGACTCGCTGCTGCAGAAGCTCACTACGAGCGCAGCCGGCGATCAGCTCCCCGATCTCGTACGAGCGGATCTCGGTTGGGTACCCCAGTTCGCCGATCTCGGTGTGCTCGTCCCCCTGTCGGACAGCATGTCGGATTTCTCCACCCTCTCGAAGAATGTTTATCCCGGCTCGCTCGCGACCAACCTCTACAAGGGCAAGTACTACGGTCTTCCCCTCGACACGAACACACGCGTGCTCATCACGAGTCAGGCGGCCCTCGACAAGGCGGGCGTGAGTGCGCCGCCGAAGACCTTCGACGACCTGCGGGCGATGGCAGGGAAGCTCAAGGGCACCGGCGTCTCGCTCTTCGCCGACAGCGGTCTCGGCGCGTGGAACATCTCGCCGTGGATCTGGTCGGGTGGTGGTGAGGTCACGAACAAGACCGAGACCAAGGCAACCGGATACCTCAACAGTGCCAAGAACGTGTCGACGGTGCAGATGCTCGTCGACTTCTACAACGACAAGCTCATCCCGAACCTGATCACCGGCAACACCGGCGCCACCGGTACCTCCGACGGGCTGCCGAAGACGGAGTACGCGACCATTCTCGACGGGCCATGGATGCAGGGGATCTGGAGCGGGCAGTATCCGGATTTCGCACCCGTCTACGCCCCGATCCCTGCGGGTGCCGGCGGCTCGGTCAGCGTGGTCGGCGGTGAGGACATCGTGCTGACGCAGAGTTCCAAGAACAAGGCGGCGGCCGAGAAATTCATCCGCTTCACACAGAGCAAGGACTTCCAGCTCGCCATGGTCAAGACCGGGCAGATGACGGTCGTACCTTCTCTCGCCAGCGAGGAAGTCGCCGTCGCGGACTACTACACGACCTTCGCCGAACAGTTGAAGACGGCGAAGTCGCGTGTCGCAAGCCCCCAGGCGAGCAAGATCGACACTGTACTGTCGACCGAACTGACGCCCGCGTTCCTCGGCACCACCACTGTCAAGGCCGCGCTCGACAAGGCGGCAACCGAGATCGACGCGCTCCTCGCGGGCGGAAAGTAGCGGACCTTGGCAATTCTCACCGGGGGTGAACCCATGGTGGACCGTGCGGCGGAGGCTTCCTCCGCCGCACGGTCGTCCCTCCAGTCCTCGACCACAAAGCGCAGGCGACCGATGACCAGGCAGCGGGCGCGGGCCTCGGCCACGCCCTACCTGTTCCTCGCACCGGGATTCATCCTGTTCCTGGCGGTGATCATCTATCCGGCCATCCGGGCCTTCCAGATGAGCTTCTTCGACTGGAAGATCGTGCCGGGGGCCGTGAGCCAGTTCATCGGGCTCGACAACTATGTCCGCGCCTTTCAGGACGGCCACTTCTGGTTGAGCCTGTCCAACAGCGGCATCTACATGCTTGCGACGGTGCCGCCCCAGATCGTCATCGGCCTGTTCATCGCGATGCTGCTCAAACGCAAGAGTCCCACTCAGCCGCTGTTCCGCGTGCTCTTCTACCTGCCGGTCGTCACCAGCTGGGTCGTCGTCTCACTGCTCTTCAAATACCTCTTCGCCGACAGCGGCCTGGTCAATTTCACCCTCCACGATTTCCTCCACCTCATGAACCGCGACGTCTCGTGGCTCTCCGCTCGCGGCACGGCGCTCATCGCGATCTGCGCGCTCGGGGTGTGGAAGGGCATCGGCTGGTCGATGATGATCTTCCTCGCGGCTCTCCAGGGGGTGCCGGAGACGCTCGAGGAGGCGGCGACGATGGATGGCGCGAACCGCTGGCAACGCTTCCGTGCCGTCACCCTTCCTGCGATCTCGCCCGCGACCGTGTTCATCACGGTGATGCTCGTCATCGGCGGCCTCAACGTCTTCACGTCTGTGCTGCTGCTCACGGGAGGCGGCCCGGGCGGTCAGACGGATGTCGTGCTGAGTTAGATGTACTCGCAGGCCTTCACCTACCTCGATTTCGGCTACGGCTCGGCTTTCGCCGTGATTCTGGCCGTGCTCGTCTTCGTTCTTGCGCTGGTCCAGCTGAGGCTGTTCCGCGACCGCAGCGGGGAGGAACTGTCATGACCGCACAACTCCAGACGGCGCGACCGAGAGGCCGCGCCGTCCCGGCGTCGCAGACCGCGGCGACCACGTTCCGCTATGCAGCCCTCATCGTCGGGGCCGTGGTGATGATCATCCCCTTCCTGTATATGGTGTCGACGAGTTTCACCGCCCAGGCCTACGTGCTCACGCTGCCTCCGCAGTTCATCCCGAATCCGGCGACGATCGCGAACTACACCCAGGCTCTGACGACGCAGGACTTCCTGCTCTACTTCGCGAACTCGCTCATCGTCGCCCTGGCGTCGACCGTGCTTTCCGTGCTCATCAGCTCGATGATGGCCTTCGCCTTCGCCCGTTACGATTTCGCGGGCAAGGAGATCATCTTCCGGGTACTGCTCGCCGGGCTCACCGTCCCCGCGGTCATGCTGCTCATCCCGCAGTTCCTGCTCGCAAAGGACTGGCACCTGCTTGATTCTCTGCCCGGGCTCATGGTCTTCTACATCGCGGGATCCCTCGCGCTGAACACCTTCCTGCTGCGGGGGTTCCTCGCCTCCGTTCCCGGCGAACTCGACCAGGCGATGCAGGTCGACGGAGCGAACGCGTGGACACGCTACTGGCGACTCGCCCTGCCGCTCGCGAAACCCGCGATCGCCACCGCGACGATTTTCACTTTCCTCGCCAGCTGGGATGAATATCCGCTCGCCCTCACCATGATCAACAATCCGGATCACCGCACCCTCCCCGTCGCGATCGCCGCCTTCCAGGGGCAGAACGCGACGCAGTGGGGCCTCGTCTTCGCGGCGTCGTTGATCGCGATCGTGCCGGTCATCATCGTGTTCCTGGTTTTTCAGCGCTATTTCGTGCAGGGGCTGACCTCCGGCGCGGTGAAAGGATGACAGGGATGGAATTGCTCCCGTACCGGGCGAGCTATGGGCCGGACGATGTAATCGATATCGAGGTGCGCGGAACATCCCTCGCGGGCGCCGTCACCGTGTGGCGACTGGGCGAGCAGATCGCGACGGTGCCCCATGACGGCGGAACCTCGATCGACCTCGGTCGCCTTGCGCCCGGCGGCTACGGTGTCGAGCTTTGCACGGCGGAAGGGGTGGCGCGCACGGCGATCGAGGTTTCCGTGGATGCGCGATCCCGGCTCCGCTACGGATTCGTCGTCGACTACGCGCCGGATCGCGATCTCTCCGGTGTCTCCGACACGGTGCGCCGGCTGCATCTCACCGGGGTGCAGTTCTACGACTGGGCCTATCGTCACGCGGATCTGCTGGGCGGAGGAGAGCAGTATCGCGACGCACTCGACCAGCCGATCGCGCTCGAGACGGTGAAGAGGCTCGTCGCCGCGGTGCAGCATGCCGGATCGCGGGCGCTCGGATATGCCGCCGTGTACGCCGTAGGTCCGGCCGAATGGGATCGCTGGAAGCACCGCGCCCTCCTCACCGCGAGCGGCGAACCCTACGGGCTCGGCGATTTCCTGTTCCTCGTCGACCCGGCGTCCGTGGACTGGCTGGAGAGTTTCGGCGCCCAGTTGCGCCTCGCAACAGAGCGGCTCGGCTTCGACGGCTTTCACCTCGACCAGTACGGCTATCCCAAATATGCGGTCCGTGCAGACGGAGATCCGGTGGATGTCGGAAAGTCGTTCGAGCACATGATCGACACTGTTCGCCAGGGGCTCCCCGACGCGCACCTCGTGTTCAACAACGTCAACGACTTTCCCACCTGGATCACAGCCCGCTCGCCGCAGGACGCGGTCTACATCGAGGTGTGGCATCCGCACGACACTCTCGGCGCGCTCGCCGGCGTGGTCAGTCGGGCGCGCGCGGTCGGCGAGGGCAAACCCGTCGTCATCGCGGCGTACCAGCACGTATACGACTCGGCTCCGGCATCCGCGGCCGACCTCGCGACGGCATTCACGATGGCCACGCTGTACTCGCACGGAGCGACCCAGCTGCTCGCCGGGGAAGCCGACCGCATCCTCGTCGACCCGTACTACGTGCGCAATCGAGTCGTCGAGCCGTCGACCGCCGAGCTGCTCAGGCGCTGGTACGACTTCCTTGTCGAGCACGACGAGCTGCTGCTCGATCCGGGGATCGTCGAGGTGACTGGTTCCTTTGCCGGCGACTACAACGACGATCTCGACGTGAGTTTCGCTTCGTCGCCGGTTTCCGGAACGGCCGAGGCCGGGGTGGTCTGGCGTCGAATCACTCAGGCGGGTGATCGCCTCGTGATGCACCTCATCAACCTCGTCGGCCAGGATGACGCGCTGTGGGACGCGCCTCGCACGCCTCCGGCGGAGACCGGGTCCGCAACGCTTCGCATTCGCCGGGTCGGCGCGGGAACACCTCGAGTGCGGGTCGCGGATCCGGATCGGAGCCCGCGACTGGTGGACGTTCCCGCGGTCGTCGATGGGGATTTCGCGACGGCGACCCTGCCCGGGCTTCACGTCTGGCAGCTCGTGGTCGTCGATCTCATGCACCCGGAGGGTGATCGTTCATGACAGACACGACGGCCACGGTTCCCGGGATCACCCTCGATTCCACCGAAGACTGGTGGAAGAGCGCCGTGGTCTACCAGGTGTATCCGCGCAGTTTCGCCGACTCCGACGGCGACGGCATCGGCGACCTTCGCGGCATCCTCGACCACCTCGACTACCTCGACGATCTCGGCGTCGACGTCGTCTGGCTGTCGCCGATCTACGCCTCCCCGGGGGACGACAACGGATACGACATCAGCGACTATCGGGCGATCGATCCCGTCTTCGGCAATCTCGACGACTTCGATCGCCTCGTCCACGAGCTGCATCGGCGCGGTATGAAACTCGTGATGGACCTGGTGGTCAACCACACCTCGGACGAGCATCCCTGGTTCGTCGAGTCGTCATCGAGCGCCGTGAACCCGAAACGGGACTGGTACTGGTGGCGCAAGCCCCGCGAGGGCCACACAGGTGGGGAAGCGGGCGCGGAGCCCACCAACTGGGAGTCCTTCTTCTCCGGCCCGACCTGGGAGTTCGATCGCGCCTCCGGCGAGTACTACCTGCACCTGTTCTCACGCAAGCAACCTGACCTCAATTGGGAGAACCCGGAGGTGCGATCCGCCGTCTACGAGATGATGCGCTGGTGGCTCGATCGCGGCGTCGACGGGTTCCGCATGGATGTCATCAACCTGATCTCGAAGGACCCGGCACTCCTCGATGGCGTCGTGGCCCCCGGTGCGCGTCTCGGCAACGGATTCCCCTTCTACAGCTATGGCCCGCGCATCCACGAGTTCCTGCAGGAGATGCACGCGGAGGTCTTCGCGGGGCGATCGGGCCAACTCGTCACCGTCGGCGAGATGCCGGGTGTGACGGTCGAGCAGGCGAAGCTGTTCACCGATCCTGCCAGGCATGAGCTCGACATGGTGTTCCAGTTCGAGCACGTCGGCCTCGACCATGGCGATTCCGGCAAGTGGGAGCACCGACCGCTCGATCTGCGCGAACTCAAGCGTTCGTTCTTGCGCTGGCAGGACGGCCTCGCAGCGGTCGGCTGGAACAGTCTCTATTGGAACAACCATGACCAGCCTCGCGTGGTCAGCCGCTTCGGAAACGACGCAAGATACCGCGCGCAGTCGGCGAAGCTGCTCGCCGCTGTGCTGCATCTCCAGCGCGGAACGCCCTACATCTTCCAGGGTGAGGAACTGGGGATGACCAACGCCCCCTTCGCCGACATCTCGGAGGTGAGGGACATCGAGTCGCTCAACTTCTTCGAGGAGGCGGTGACGACCC
>JAODMH010000126.1 GCA_025465035.1 Microbacteriaceae bacterium
TCGGCGATCAGGATTCTGCTCATGCCAGGGTCCCCGCGTTCTGGTCGTCATGCGGCACGACGATCCCGAACCGCGCCCCGTTCGGTGACGATTCGAGCGAGACCCGACCACCGTGAGCCACGGCGATCGCTTTCACGATCGCCAGTCCGAGCCCGGAGCCACGGATGCCGCGCCCGACATCACCGCGCCCGAAACGTTCGAAGATGCGCTCCTCCGATCCGGGGGGAATGCCCGGACCGTGGTCCGCGACCCAGAATTCGATCTCGCCAGGCAGCTCGCTGCTGCCGAGCTCGATCGGTGATCCGGTTGGCGAATATTTGGCCGCATTGTCGACGAGCTGCAACCACGCCTGCGTGATCCGGGCGACGTCGATCCGCACCATCGCTTGCGCGGCACCGGGGAACACCCACTCGTGTCCGACGATCCCTCTCGCCTTGGCGAAGACCTCCGCGGTGAAATCGGCCACATCGATGGGACTGAGTTGAGGAATCGCGGATTGGGTCTGCGCCAAGGACTCGATGTCGTCGACGAGACCGGACATCCGGTCGAGCTCGTCGATCGCGAGTTCCCTGGTCGCCGCGACCTCGGAGGCGTTCGTCTGATCGAGCAGTTCGAGGTGCCCCCGGATGACCGTGATCGGCGTCTTCAACTCGTGCCGCACGTCGTCGAGCAACCGGCGCTGGCCGGTGAGCGCATGATCGAGCCGATCGAGCATATCGTTGATCGTTCGCGTGAGATCGGACACGTCGTCGCTGCCGGCGACCGGGATCCTCTCGTTCCTCTCGCTCGCGGTGATCCTGAAGGCTGCGGCCCGCAGCCGCCGGATCGGCCGGAGCAGTCTTCCCGAGACGAACCAGCCGACGAGCCCGATCGCCACAAGGGCCAGCGCAGCCACGATCGCGTAGGTCGTAAACGCGCTCGAGAGCTGAGCGAGTTCCGCATCGAGGTCCACCGCCGATACGTAGATGCCGGTGCTGGCATCTCCCGCGACGTGGATCGGGATCGCGACGTACCTGTAGGTTCCGTCGGCGGTCTTCTCCGTGCCGAGTCGCACACTGCCGTCCGAAGTCTCCGTCGTCATCCTCGATACCAGGCCGGGAATCGTCTCCAGATGGAAGTCCAGCTGCACTCCTGGCACGAATGTGGCCTTGCCATCGAGAATGCCGAGAGCGCTCTCGTTGGTGTTCGGGATCACGCGAGCGACGATCGCCTTGAGCGCAACGCCGGTGGTCGAGAACTCCGCCGGTTCTCCGGGGTTGCCGGTCACGACAAACCTGGCCGCATCCACTCTCGACAACAGCCGGCCGTCGACGGATGCGAGGGTCCGATCACGCTGAACGAGGAACGTGACCGTGCCCGCCACCGCGAGCCCGAGCGCAGCGACGAGGAGGATCGAAGCGAGGATGCGGGAACGCACCGACCAGCCGCGTGCGACGCCTGGCTCCCGAGTGCTGCCGCTCATGGTCCAAGTATGGTCACCACCCGCCGCGGAGGCGGACAGATGAGAGCACTCTCATTCAGTCGGCGCGCGGTCCGCCCAGCGAGCGCTCCAAGCCGGTTGACACCACCGCGAAGGACTCGGACACGTAGTCGACCAGTGGTCCGCGCCCGATCCCGTCGCGCGCCCACACGGTCCAGGCCGCGGAGATCGCGCCGGACAGCGCGTTGGCCGCTGAGAGCACGAGCAGGTCGTCGCCCGACCGGCCGAGTTGACGTGACAGGAATCCCGCGATGATGTCGGAGCGACGAGCGAGCCGGACGAGCCCTGAACCGCGGGTCTCCTCACGCGTCCCCATCACGTCATCCTGGGTGAGGGCGAGCGGGACGCGGTCGACGCCGATGTCCGCGGCAACCCGCAGGGTCGCGTCGCGCACGGCGGCGAGCGCCGGTCGACCCGGTGGCGTGTCGCGGAGTTCGTCGCCGAGGCGATCAATCGCGGCATCCAGCTCGACCCAGAGCAGATCGCTCTTGGCGCCAAAGTAGTTGAAGAAGGTGTTGCGGCTCACCCCCGCGCGCTGCGCGACCTGGTCGATCGTCGTGGCGGCGTAGCCGTTCTCGAGAAAGAGCTCGGCGGCGGCGTCTTCGAGCATCGCCCGCGAGGAGGTTCTCGGCCGGCCGACGGAATTCTGTCCGACGGGAATGATCGCCTCCCTGGTGTTGTAATACTGTACTGAGTCCAATAATAGCCGCCCCTTGGCAAGAACCGCAGAGAGCCGACAGTGAAACGCATCATCACCCCCCTTATCGCCCTTGCTTCGATCGCCCTCCTGCTGGCGGGTTGCAGTTCACCGTCGCCCACCAGCAGCGCGCCCGTCTCCGGCGGCACTCTGGTCTACGCAACCGGTGACGCCGAACCCACCTGCCTCGATCCGCACGTCGGTGGCAACTATCCCCAGGCGCTGGTGGCGACCCAGTACCTCGAATCGCTCGTCTCGAAGAACAAGGCAGGGGACATCATCCCCTGGCTCGCCACGAAATGGTCGGAGTCCAAGAACGGTCTCAGTTGGGACTTCACCCTACGCAGCGACGTGAAATTCACGGACGGCACCCCGCTCACCCCCGACGCCGTCGCGGTCAACATCGCGCACCTGCAAGACCCGGCGACCGGTTCGTCCACCGGATACCTCGCCCTCGCGAAGGTCACCGGAGTCACCTCCGTTGACGCGCACACGGCCCGCATCACTCTCAGCGCGCCGGACAGCGCACTGCTCGACTCGCTCTCCCAGCCGTGGCTGGCGATCGAATCGCCGACGGCCCTGAAGCGCAGTCAAGACGTGAACTGCCAGTCACCCGTCGGCACCGGACCGTTCGTCGTCAAGAAGTGGGTTCGGCAGCAGTCGATCACCCTGGTGCGGAACAACGGCTACAACTCTCCGCCGGCGGACGCCGCCCACAGGGGAAAGGCATACCTCGCATCGATCGAATGGCGTTTTCTTCCTGACTCCGCATCACGCTATGCGGCACTTCAGGCCGGCACCGTCGATGTGATCGACAATGTGCAGCCGGACACGATAGTTGCCGCGAAGGGCAGCAAGAACATCGTGCACATCGACGCCCCGCGGCCCGGCGCCTCGAACCGGATCGAACTCAACTCGAGCATTGCGCCCTTCGACGACCAGCGCGTTCGGGAAGCCTTCATCCGTTCCGCCGATGTCAACAGCGCCATCACGAGCCTCTTCTTCGGCACCGCCAAGCGCTCGTACTCGGCACTCTCCAGCATCGAGGCGCTCGGCGTCTCGGATCCCACGCTCTTCGGCTATGACCAGAAGGCCGCGGCGAAGCTGCTCGACGCGGCGGGTTGGACGCAGAGGGATGCGTCTGGCTACCGTGTCAAGGACGGCAAGCGGCTCGAACTCGAGTTCCCGGTCAGCACCAATCAGTCGATCCCGGCGGAGCAGTCGCTCTTCGAGCAGCTGCAGGCAACGACGAAGGAGGCGGGATTCAAGGTGAACCTGCATCCCCTCGACCTGTCGAGCTGGTACGCGGCACTCGGCAAGAACCAGTACAACCTGGTGAGTGCGCCCTACACGAAGGTCGGCCCGGATGTACTGCGCATCCTGTTCGACTCCGAGGGCACCAAGCCGGCACCGAGCGGCTACTTCGCCAACCACGCGCAGGTGAAGGACCCCGCTCTCGACACGCTCCTCGTGACGGCGAGTGAGGTCTCCGACCCCGCCGAGCGCGCATCGCTCTACAAGCAGGCGCAAGACATCGTGCTCAGCGGCTACTACATCCTGCCGCTGTACGACCAGCAGAATCACTATCTTCTGCGTTCTGCGGTGAAGGGGCTGCGGGCTCTGCCGAGCGTGTCGACGCCGACGCTCTACGACACGTGGCTGCAGCGCTGATCGGAGAGGCCCCGCCTCGAACCAGAAAACGACGCCGCTGGCTGCCGTGGCTGTTGCTGCGGCTCGGGGGCGTCGTCTTCGTGCTGTGGGCGGTGGCCACGGTGACCTTCTTCGCGATCCGGCTCATCCCCGGCGACCCCGCCGAAGCAATCCTCGGCGGTCCCGGCTCGCAGACCAGCGCCGCGGCACTGGCCCAGGTGCGTGCAGCCTACGGACTCGACCAGCCGCTCTTTCTCCAGTATCTGCACTACCTCGGCCGGCTGGTCGTCGGTGACCTGGGGCGCTCGTACGCGTTGCACGACTCGGTCATCGGCGTGATTGCCCAGAATCTCGGCGGAACCCTATTACTCGCTGTCGTGTCGCTCATCGCGGCGAGCCTGATCGCTCTCGCCCTCGCCGCGTGGTCGACCCGCGGAGGTCGCGCCGCGGCCAGCATCGGCTCGCTACTGGAGGTGGTTGCGGCCGCCGTTCCGCACTTCTGGCTTGCGATCTCGCTGATCCTGCTGTTCAGTTCATTTCTCGGATGGCTCCCACCGGTGAGTGTCCCCGGACCGCTCGGACTCGTCCTACCGGTACTCACCCTCGCGCTGCCGCTCTCCGGCTTCCTCGGCCAGGTCATGCGGGAATCGATGCTCGACGCAATGGCTTCGCCATTCGTGCTGTCGGCGCGCGCCCGCGGGGAAAGCGAGAGTGAGGTGTTCTGGCTGCACGCCCTCCGGCATGCCGCCATTCCGGCGATCGGACTCGCCGGCTGGGCCTTCGGTACCCTGATCAGCGGCGCCGTGGTGGTCGAGACGATTTTCGCCAGACCAGGGCTCGGCCGAAGCCTGCTCTCCGCCGTGCAACAGCGGGATGTGCCTCTCGTGATCGGGGTCGTGATCGGGGTCGCGCTCGCCTACATGCTCGTGACCACCCTCACCGACCTCGCCGACAGGATCGTCGATCCGCGGCTCCGGGAGGATGCCAGATGAGGCGATTTCGGCCCGTCGAGGTGTTCGCGATAGTGGTGATCGCGCTCCTGGTGATCGCAGCGGTTGTGCCGGGAGCGCTCGCGCCGGGCGACCCGCTCGCGATCCATCCGCTCGAAAGTTTTCGCCCGCCATCCTTCGCCCACCTCTTTGGTACCGACGAATCCGGGCGTGACATCTACACCCGGATCGTGCACGGCACCGGCGCCTCGCTGCTCATCGGCCTCACGGCCACCGCGATCGGAGTCGGGCTCGCCCTGGTCTTCGGCCTCCTCGCCGGCCTCGGGCCGCGCTGGCTCGACTTCGGCACCACTCGTTTTCTCGAGGTGCTCTTCGCCTTTCCCGGCCTGCTCCTCGCGCTGCTGTTCATCGTGATCTACGGGCCGGGGGTCGTGACCTCGACGATCGCCGTCGGGCTCGCCACGGCGCCCGGTTACGCACGCATCATCCGCAGCCAGGTGCTCGTGGTGCGGAGAGCACCATACCTCGAGGCGGCGACCGTGCTCGGGCGCAGTCGCACGAGTCGCATCATCCATCACCTGCTGCCGAACGTCTCCGGTTCGCTCTTCGTGCTCGTGACCCTCGGCATCGGGCAGTCGATTGTCTGGGCCTCCTCGCTCAGCTACCTGGGCCTCGGCGCCGTCCCGCCCGCCGCCGAATGGGGCGCGATGCTCTCCGCCGGACGCACCTACATCACCTCCTTCTGGTGGATGACCTTCTTCCCCGGCCTGTTCATCGTGCTGAGCGCCGTCGTGGCGACCATGCTCGGGCGCAGCCTGCAGCAGAGACTGAGGTCGTCATGAGCGCTCTCCTCGAGGTGCGCGACCTCTCCGTGCGCTTCGGCGACTCCCGGGTCGTCGCCGGGGTGGACTTCGAGATCGAGCCGGGCGAATGTCTCGCCATCGTCGGAGAGTCCGGCTCGGGCAAGAGTGTGACGGCGCGCAGCATTCTGGGCCTGGCTGGCACCGGTGCCCGGGTTCAGGCGTCCGTACTCCGCTTCGATACGACCAACCTGCTGGATGCCTCGCCTCGCCGGCTGCGTGGCCTCCGCGGGCGAGAGATCGGCTTCGTCTCGCAGGGCGCCCTCGTCGCCCTCGATCCCCTGCTGCCGGTCGGACGCGAGGTGGCGGACACCCTGCGCATCCACACGTCGCTGACCCCGCGTCAACGGCAGACGCGCGTCGTCGAGCTTCTCGCGGAGGCGGGCGTCCCCGAGCCCGGCCTGCGCGCGGCGCAACGCCCCGACGAGTTGTCTGGCGGCCTGCGCCAGCGCGCCGTCATCGCCTCCGCGGTCGCCATGCGGCCACGCCTGCTGATCGCAGACGAGCCGACGACGGCACTGGACACGACGGTGCAGGCCGGCATCCTCGAACTCCTCGATCGCCTGCGCGCCGATGGCACCGCGATTCTGTTGATCAGCCACGACCTGGCCGTCGTGAGCAGGCTCGCGTCGCGGATCGCGGTGATGGAGCAGGGGCGCATCGTGGAGACGGGTGCCACCGCTCAGGTGCTCCAGGCGCCGCGGCATCCGTACACCCGCCGCCTGATTGCAGCCGTTCCGACCGATCGTCCGCGCGGAAGTCGGCTGACCGTCGCGCCTGTCGCGCCAGCTGTCGAGGTACCCCACGATGTCGTCCTCGAGGCGAGGGGACTGGTGCGGCGATTCGGATCGCGCACGGCGGCCGACGACGTGAGCTTCACACTCGAACGCGGGCGGACCCTCGGCGTGGTCGGCGAATCCGGCTCCGGTAAGACAACGGTGGCGCGCCTCGTGCTCGGACTGGAGCATCCGGATGCCGGTGACGTCAGGCTTCTCGGCGAGCCGTGGTCATCGGCGAGGGAGCGAGATCGCCGTGTCCGCCGCCCACGCATCGGCGCGATCTACCAGGATGCGCTGAGTTCCTTCGACCCGCGACTGACGGTCGGACAGATCCTCGCGGATGCCCTCTCGGGGGGTCGGTCGCGGCGAGCGGACGTGTCAGAGTTGCTCCTCCAGGTCGGACTCGACCCATCGCTCGCCCGTCGGCGGCCGCGGTTCCTCTCTGGTGGCCAGCAGCAGCGCGTGGCGATCGCGCGGGCCATCGCCCCACGGCCCGACATCCTGGTCTGTGACGAGCCCGTCTCGAGCCTCGACGTCTCCGTGCAGGCACAGGTGCTCGACCTGCTCGACGACCTGCAGCGCAGCCACGGGTTGAGTTATCTTTTCATCACCCACGACCTCGGGGTCGTGCGGCACATGAGCGATGATGTCCTCGTGATGCGGGATGGTCGTGTGCTGGAGTCCGGCGCGACCGAGACAGTCTTCAGTGCACCGCGGCAGGACTACACGCGGGCGCTCATCGACGCTGCCCCGCGGATCGGTTAGGGAGCGCGCACCCGGACTTCGCCGCGAGAGGCACGTCTCAGGCATCGACGGCATGGCTGGCCGACTCCCGTTCTGCAGGACACCGTCCTGCAGAACGGGAGTGCTTGCGGGACCACGGCGGGAATGGGCGACGGCCATGCGACGGGCGTACAATTGCCCACGATCCCACACTCAGGCACCTCTTCATCGACTCGGTGCCGCATATATCGAACCGGAGCACACATGGCCGCCGCCATCCCAGAAAAGCCAGCCCTCGAGGGGCTCGAAGCCAAATGGGACGCGGTCTGGGAGGCCAGAGGCACTCACCGGTTCGATCGAGCGAACGCCGTGCGCGAGAAGGTGTTCAGCATCGACACCCCGCCGCCGACGGCATCCGGCAGTCTGCACATCGGCCACGTCTTCAGCTACACCCACATGGACCTGATCGCCCGTTACCAGCGGATGCGCGGCAAGAGCATCTTCTACCCGATGGGCTGGGACGACAACGGCCTGCCCACCGAGCGACGCGTGCAGAACTACTACGGCGTGCGCTGCGATCCATCACTCCCCTACGACCCGTCCTTCACGCCTCCCCTCGAAGGGGGAGAGAATGCCTCGTCGAAGGCGGCAGACCAGCTGCCCATCTCCCGTCGCAACTTCATCGAACTGTGCGAGCGCCTCACCGTCGAAGACGAAAAACAGTTCGAGGATCTCTGGCGCAAGCTCGGCCTCAGCGTCGACTACTCCCTCACCTACCGCACCATCGGCGACGAGGCCCAGACCGCTGCGCAGCGTGCGTTCCTGCGCAATCTCGCCCGCGGCGAGGCCTACCAGGCGGACGCTCCCACGCTCTGGGACGTCACCTTCCGCACCGCCGTAGCCCAGGCGGAGCTCGAAGACCGGGAGCAGCCAGCCGCCTACCATCGCCTGGCATTCCACGCACCCCGCGGCGACGTCCACATTGAAACTACGCGGCCGGAACTGCTCGCCGCCTGCGTCGCACTCGTGGCGCACCCGGACGACGAGCGATACCAGCATCTGTTCGGCACGACCGTGACCACTCCCCTTTTCGGCGTGGAGGTGCCCGTGCTCGCCCACCACCTGGCCCAGAAGGACAAGGGATCCGGCATCGCCATGATCTGCACCTTCGGCGACATCACCGACGTGACCTGGTGGCGCGAACTCGACCTGCCGAATCGCACCATCATCGGTCGCGACGGTCGCATCGTCGCCGATGCGCCGGACGTGATCGTGACGGAGGCCGCGAAGGCCGCCTTCGCGGAACTGGCTGGCAAGACCGTGTTCAGCGCCAAGGCGAAGATGGTCGAGCTGCTCACGGCGAGCGGCGAGCTCATCGGCGATCCCAAACCCATCACGCACGCCGTGAAGTTCTTCGAGAAGGGCGACAAGCCGCTCGAGATCGTATCGACGCGTCAGTGGTACATCCGCAACGGTGCCCGCGACGAGAAACTCCGCGAGACCATGCTCGAGCGCGGTCGCGAGATCAGCTTCGCCCCCGACTTCATGCGTGTCCGCTACGAGAACTGGGTGGGCGGACTCACTGGTGATTGGCTGATCTCGCGCCAGCGGTTCTTCGGAGTACCGATCCCGGTCTGGTACCAACTCGACGCGGATGGAGAGAAGGGCGCGGTCATCGTGCCGGCGGAGGACGCCCTCCCGATCGACCCATCGTCCGCCGCAGCGCCCGGCTACGACGAGAGCCAGCGCGGCGTTCCCGGCGGCTTCATCGGCGAAGTCGACATCATGGACACCTGGGCCACCTCCTCGCTCACTCCACAGATCGCGGGAGGCTGGGAGAGAGATCCAGAGCTCTTCGACCTGGTATTCCCCTACTCGCTACGCAGCCAGGGTCAGGACATCATCCGAACCTGGCTCTTCTCCACAGTGTTGCGGGCCGAACTCGAACACGGCACCATTCCGTGGAAGAACGCCGGAATCTCCGGATTCATCGTCGACCCGGATCGCAAGAAGATGTCGAAGTCCAAGGGCAATGTGGTCACGCCCGCGGGGATGCTCGACGAGCATGGTTCGGATGCGGTGCGCTACTGGGCGGCATCCAGCCGGCTGGGCACGGACGCGGCCTTCGATCCGCAGAATCCGAAACAGATCAAGATCGGGCGGCGTCTCGCCATCAAGGTGCTCAACGCGGCGAAGTTCGTCTACTCGTTCGAGCTGCCTTCCGGCGACCACGGCATCACCAACCCGCTCGACGTCGACATGCTCGCCGAGCTCGGACAGGTCGTCACGATAGCCACCGGATGTTTCGACGACTTCGACCACGCCCACGCGCTCGAAGTCACCGAGAAGTTCTTCTGGACCTTCTGTGACGACTACCTCGAACTCGTCAAGGAGCGTGCCTACGGGGCTGCGACGCCGGCCGAGCAGGCCTCGGCCGTGCACGCCCTCCGCACCGGTATCGACGTCGTGCTTCGCCTGTTCGCCCCGTTCATCCCCTTCGCCACGGAAGAGGTGTGGTCGTGGACCCATGAGGGTTCGGTACACGCCGCGGCCTGGCCGACCAGCGTGGTCGAAGCCCGGCCGAGCGGCCTACTCGGCGCCGTCGGTGAGGCGCTCGTCGGAATCCGCCGGGCGAAGACCGACGCGAAGGCATCGCAGAAGACCGAGGTCGACTCGGCTACGATCGCCGGTCCCGCACTGCTGCAGCAGGCCGCAGACGATCTCAGGGCGGTCGGGCGTATCGTGCAACTGAATTTCGTCGTCGACGACCAGATAACAGTGACGGATGTCGTACTGGCAGAACAGGACGCCTAGATCATGCAACTCGGAACGAGGTGGGCGGTCGGCGCGGAGGCTCCTTCCCGGCTGCCACAGGTCGTCGTCGATGCCATCAATGGGGTCGAAGCAGAACTCGCGGACCTGGACACCAGCCAGTGGCGCTGGACCCTCACCTGGCTCGAAGATAACCCGGTCGTGGAGCTCGACGACGGCACCGTCATCCGCTACACGGGTGGCGAAGCATTCGTGATCGCCGCTCCGGACGACGAAATCTAGAACGGCTCTGAACATGGCTGACCAGAATCCCTTCTTCGCGCCCAGCACGCTTCCCTACGGTCTTCCTCCCTTCGGCGACATCCGCGACGAGCACTACCGGCCAGCCTTCGACAGGGGATTCGAGGAGCAGCTCGCGGAGATATCGAACATCACCAGTCGACACGCCCTGCCGACCTTCGAGAACACGATGATTCCGCTCGAGGAATCCGGACAGACTCTCGAGCGGGTCGCGACGGTGTTCTTCAACCAGAGTTCGGCCGACAGTTCCGACTTCACGAATGCCCTCGAAGAGGAGATCGCTCCCCTCCTGGCCGCCCATTCCGATGCGATCAAACTCGACGCGGAGCTATACTCGCGCATCAGGTCGCTGCACGACCAGTTGCCGCAACTCGACCTCGACCAAGAGTCGAGGTACCTCGTCGAGCGCTACTACACGGAGTTCACACTCGCGGGTGCGGGACTCGACGACGCCGAAAAGGACAGGCTCAGGGACTACAACCGGAAGCTCTCGACCCTCACGACGCGCTTCGAGAAGAACCTCCTCGCCGATACCAACGAGCTGGCGGTCGTCATCGACGACGTCGCGGAACTCGACGGACTCGGCGCGGGCGAGATCTCGGCCGCCGCCGAGGCAGCGAGAGAGCGGGGCCTTGACGGCAAGTACCTGGTGACCCTGGTGCTGCCGACCGGGCATCCGTATCTGGATGCGCTCACCGATCGCGAGGTGCGGCGACGCATCATGGCTGCCTCGCGGGCCCGCGGAAGCCGCGGCGGCGAAAATGACAACCGTGAGCTCGTGCTGGAGATCACTCGTCTTCGCGCCGAACGTGCGCGGCTGCTCGGCTTCGAGAACCACGCCGCCTATGTGACCGCGGATGAGACGGCGAAGACCCCGGGGGCCGTCGCCGCCATGCTGGGCAGGCTCGCGCCCATCGCCGCTCGCAACGCCCGCGCGGAACAAGCCGACCTGCAGGAGCAGATCGGCGACGCATTCGCGCTCGAAGCGGCGGACTGGGCGCTGTACACCGAGAAGGTCCGCCAGTCGAAGTACGACGTCGACAGCGCCGAGATGCGACCGTACTTCGAGGCCGAGCGCGTGATGCGCGACGGCGTGTTCTTCGCCGCAAATCAGGTCTACGGTGTGACCTTCACCGAGCGCCCTGACCTCGTGGCCTATCATCCGGACGCCCGCGTCTTCGAGGTGAAGGACGAGGACGGCTCCCCTGTCGGCCTCTACGTGCTCGACCTCTACACGCGCGACTCGAAGCGCGGCGGGGCGTGGATGAACCCGCTCATCTCGCAGAACGAGTTGCTCGGGCATCCGGTGGTCGTCGTCAATAATCTCAACGTGCCTAAGCCTGCCGCCGGCTCACCGACGCTGCTGAGCTATGACGAGGTCAACACGTTCTTCCACGAGTTCGGGCATGCCCTGCACGGGCTCTTCGCCCGCGTCACCTATCCGAAGTTCGCCGGAACCAACGTATTCCGCGACTTCGTCGAGTTCCCCAGTCAGGTGAACGAGATGTGGATGCTGTGGCCGGAGGTCCTGGCGAACTATGCGGTACACGTCGAGACCGGTGCGCCGATGCCGCAGGAGTTCGTGGACAAGATCCAGGCCTCATCCGCCTTCAACGAGGGATTCACGACAAGCGAGTACCTCGCCGCGGCGCTGCTCGACCAGGCCTGGCATCGCATCACCGCCGACGACACGGTGGCGGATGTCGCGGAATTCGAGGCGGAGGCGCTGGCCGCCGCCGGACTCGACAACCCCGCCGTGCCAACTCGCTACTCGAGCGCCTACTTCGCGCACACCTTCTCCGGCGGATACGACGCTGGGTACTACTCCTACATCTGGAGCGAGGTGCTCGACGCCGACACCGTCGAGTGGTTCAAGGAGAACGGCGGACTGACCAGAGCCAACGGTGATCGCTTCCGGTCGCTGTTGCTCAGCGTCGGCGGTTCGAAGGACCCGCTCGAGGCATACCGCGACTTTCGCGGCAGGGACGCCGTGATCGAGCCGCTCCTCAAACGGCGCGGCCTCACCGGCTGACCGCCCCATGCCTCCAACAGTTGCGGAGGAGGACACGCCGTGCCGACACGCGTTTCTGCATCGCCGCGCCGCAATCGTCCTCCGCAACGGTCCTCGTGCGCGAGACGTAAGCCGAGGCTACTCGCCGGCGATCCTCGACCGGTGTCGCCGCCATCCCAGCCAGAGCATCACGACGGCCCCGACGAGCAGCCCCCAGAAGGCCGATCCGATGCCGACGATGACGATTCCGGATGCCGTGACGAGGAAGGTCGCGATGGCGGCGAGTCGATGTGCCGGCTCCTCGACGGCGGCGGTGACCGCGCCGATGAGCGCGCTCAATAGCGCCAACCCGGCGACAGCCTCGATGAGGATCGGCGGCGATGCCGCCACGAACGCGGTGGCAACACCGGCGAGCAGCCCAAGCACGACGTAGGTGCCGCCCGCCGCCACCGGGGCGACCCACCGCCTGTTCCTGTCCTGATGCGCCTCCGGGCCGGCCGTAAGCGCCTGGGTGAGTGCCGCCAGGTTGACGGTGATTCCGCCGAACAGAGCCCCGACACCGGAGAGAGCGCCGGAACCGATGAGCGCCGCGCGAACTGGTGCGCGGTATCCGAAGTTGTTGAGGATCGCGGCCCCCGGGATGTTCTGCCCGGCCATCGTCACGATGAAGAGCGGGATCGCGAGGCTCACCACGACCATCAGGTCAAACTTCGGCGCGACGAAATCGAGCTGTGGCAGGAGCTTGGCTCCGCGCAACCAGCCAGAGTCGACGGTCACGGCGAGCAGGATGCCCGCCAGCTCGATCGCGGCAGGTACCGCCGAGCGCGGTGCGAGGCGGTAGAGCACCAGCCAGACGAGGATCACCGGGACGGCAAGCAACGGTATCTGCACAGCCGCCTGCACCGGGGCGAGGCAGAGCGGGAACAGGATGCCGGCGAGCATGGCATTCGAGACCGGTCGCGGAATGCGCCCGATGAGCCGCTCCAGCGCGGGCCACAGGCCGACGAGCACGATCAGCGCCGCCGCCACGATGAAGGCGGCGACGGCCTCGGCGAATCGTCCGGTCACTCCTGCCGTCGCCACGAGGAGGGCCGCTCCCGGCGTACTCCAGGCGAACTTGAGCGGTAGCCGGTCGACCGCGCTCAGCACGATCGCGAGCACGCCCTGGGCGACGCAGATGATCAGGAGCCCGGATGCCGATTGCGACTCGCTCGCGCCGACGGCCGCGAGTCCCGCGAGCACGATCGCGAACGAGCTCGAAAACCCGGTGATGGCTGCGACGATTCCCGCGACGATCGGTTGGACGATGGCTATCGGTGCTTTCTCGCTGGC
>JAODMH010000164.1 GCA_025465035.1 Microbacteriaceae bacterium
TCGAGATGTCGGCTCCGGTGTCATCCTGGATCTGGTTGATCGTCTTGCCCTTCGGGCCGATCAGCTCGCCGATCTTGTCGATCGGGATCTGCACCGAGATCACGCGAGGCGCGGTCGGGGCCATCTCATCCGGAGCATCGATCGCGGCGTTCAGCACGGCGAGAATCGCGGTACGGGCCTCCTTGGCCTGCTTCAGCGCGCCATCGAGCACCGACGAAGGGATGCCGTCGAGCTTGGTGTCCAGCTGAATCGCCGTGACGAACTCGGAGGTTCCGGCAACCTTGAAGTCCATGTCGCCGAGAGCGTCTTCTGCACCGAGGATGTCGGTCAGCGCCGCATAGCGGGTCTCACCGTCGACCACGTCGGAGACGAGTCCCATCGCGATACCCGCAACCGGGGCGCGCAGCGGCACACCGGCGTTGAGCAGCGAGAGGGTTGATGCGCAGACAGAGCCCATCGACGTCGAACCGTTGGAGCTGAGAGCCTCCGACACCTGGCGGATCGCGTAAGGGAACTCCTCGCGGCTCGGCAGCACCGGCACGAGGGCGCGCTCGGCAAGGAAGCCGTGGCCGATCTCGCGGCGCTTGGGCGAACCAACGCGACCGGTCTCGCCGGTCGAGTACGGCGGGAAGTTGTAGTGGTGCAGGTAGCGCTTCTTCGTGACCGGAGCCAGCGAGTCGATCTGCTGCTCCATCTTGAGCATGTTCAGTGTGGTGACGCCCAGGATCTGGGTCTCGCCGCGCTGGAAGATCGCGGAACCGTGAACACGCGGGATGACCTGAACCTCGGCGTCGAGCGGACGGATGTCGCTCAGCCCACGACCGTCGATGCGGATGCCATCGGTGAGGATGCGCCCACGGACGATCTTCTTGGTCACCGACTTGTACGCGGCACTGACCTGGCCATTGGCGGATGCATCGAGCTCACCGCGTTCGACCTTGGCAGCGACCTCGGCCTTGACGCGATCCTTAAGCGCGTCGTCCGCGTTCTGGCGCTCGACCTTGTCGGCGATCTGATAGATGCCCTTGAGCTCGTCGTAGGAGATCCCGGCGACGGTGTCGTAGGTCGCCTGGTCGTATGGCAGGAAGACCGGGTAGTCGGCGATCGGCTTGGCGGACTGAGCGGCGAGCTCGGCCTGCGCCTTGACCAGCTGGGCGAGGAACGGCTTCGCGGCCTCGAGGCCCTGGGCCACGATCTCCTCGTTCGGCTTGATGGCGCCGCCCTGGATGAGACCCCAGGCGTGCTCCGTGGCTTCCGCCTCGACCATCATGATCGCGACATCCTCGTTGCCGTTGCTGTCGGTGACGACGCGTCCGGCGACCGTGAGGTCGAAGACCGCGCGCTCGAGCTGCGAGTACTTGGGGAACGCGACCCACTGGCCGTCGATGAGCGCGAGGCGCACGCCGGCGATCGGGCCGCTGAATGGCAGCCCCGAGATCTGGGTGGATGCGCTGGCCGCGTTGATCGCGAGAGCGTCATAGAACTCATCCGGAGCGATGGCCAGAACGGTGATGACGATCTGTACCTCGTTGCGGAGTCCCTCGACGAAGGAGGGGCGCAACGGACGGTCGATCAGGCGGCAGACGAGAATCGCCTCGGTCGATGGGCGACCCTCGCGGCGGAAGAACGAGCCGGGGATCTTGCCGGCGGCGTATGACCGCTCCTCGACGTCCACCGTCAGCGGGAAGAAGTCGAAGTTGTCTTTCGGATGCTTGCTGGCGCTGGTCGCGCTGAGCAGCATGGTCTCTTCGTCGAGGTAGGCAGCAACCGCTCCCTGGGCCTGCTGGGCGAGGCGCCCGGTTTCGAAGCGTATGGTGCGCTTGCCGAACTTGCCGTTATCGAGAACGGCTTCGGCGAATGTGATTTCTGGACCCTCCATAGGGGGGCATCTCCTTTGTTTTACGTCGTCGTTCCGTATGAACGGCGACTCGTCAAGGAGCAGTGAAAGGCAGAAGAAGGCGCACACTGTCGTGCGGCGCTTCGGCATGAGTACCCATTGGGATACTGGCTCTGGTCAACAGTAGAAAGGCGCCGAACCCCGGCTTGAACACCGGATTCAGAACTTCACCACTACTGACCAGCCCTGCATTTGAACTGGCCCAGCATCTCGATGACGCCAAGCCAGCCTGCTCCGCGGCCCACGGGTATATAACCGATAAGCCTCGAAGAGTCTACCAGCCGGTGCTGTCGCAGCCTAGCGCTGGCGCGCCGGGCAGCACGGAAGGTACTGCTGCCCTATGCGCGCTGCCGCCGCAGCCGTTTCGCGGCGGGCGCGGTAATCGCCAGCGCGACGAACACTCCGATGACGGTGCCGAGCGAGTTGGCAACGAGATCGCGCACATCGGACACACGGCCGGGGATGAAGAGCTGAGCACCTTCTATCAGGAGGGTCAACACGACTCCGACGGCCACACTGAGCGCCCAGAGCCGGCGTCCGAACAGCAGCACGAAGAACACGCCGATCGGCACGAACATGGCCACGTTGGCGAGGAACTCGACCCGTGAATAGGTGAGCCAGCTCGTGAGCTGATGCCCAGAGAAGAAGTGCAGGAGACGCCAAAGCCACGCGCCGTTGCCCGATCCGATCGGCTGTGGGCCCAGCGTGATCCAGCCGACGAACGCCAGGTACGCGAATGTAGCCAGGCTCAGAACGGGATGACGTCGAAACATCCACACATCATGCCCGATCCTCCTGAGTGCACCCTATTCTGCCTCCGCTACCCACGGCGACGGCTCATCGCGAGGCTGGACCACACCGCGAGCATGAGCACGACCATCGAGAATCCGACGAGCACGACCGAACTGGAGAGCAGCGTCAGCGCAAAGCCAACGAGCAGCACAGGAACCGCGAGTCCGGTATAGGCGACGAGGAAGAGGGCCGCGAGCACTTCGCCGCGCGACGGAGGCAGCGCGAGCGAGGCCGCGACGGCGACGGATGCCCGGAACTGGATGCCGACTCCGGCTCCCGCAAGAATGCCGGCGACGATGAACAGCGGCAGGCTCACGGTCAACACGCCGACGGCCATCGCCGCCAGGCCGACCGCCATGAACACCATGGCCAGGCGCAGCTGCTTCGCGATCTCGAGTCGCGACGTGAACACCTGAGCGAACGCCGCCGAGCCGAAGACGGCGAAGGTCACGACGCCGGCGAGGAGTCGCGAGGTCTCATGAAGGGTCCCGGCGATGAAGGTCGGGGCGAGTGAGGTGAACAGTCCGAAGACCGCGAAGGCGGCGAAGGCGGCGGCACCGGCCGAGTAGAACCTGCCACGCGCCTGGCGCGGAAGCGAGACCCGCTGCGGACGATAGGCGGGGCGCTGCTCGAGACGAACGACAGTCTCCGGCACGAAGGCCGTGGCCACCGCGGCGGCGACCATCAGCAGGAGGAACACGACGTAGGGGATGACGAGGGGTGCTGTCACAAACTGGGCGAGAACACCGCCGACCAGCGGTCCGAGACCGAGGCCGCCGATGTTGGCGAAGCTCGAGATGGTGCCAGCGAGGCGTGGACCCTCGTCCGGGCGGGCTTCGGCCCGCAGCTCGCTGAGATGGGCGGTCGCGGTGGCGGTGAGCGCGCCAACGCCCACCCCTGACACGAAGCGGGCGACGAGCAGCCCCGGAACCGCCGGCCAGATGAGGAAGACCATGGCGGCAAGCACCTCGATGAGAATCGCGGCCAGGATCACGTTGCGGCGGCCGAGCCAGTCGCTCACATGGCCGGCGAGGTAGAGGCTCACCATGACCCCCACCGCGTATGCCGCGAAGATCACGGTGATGAGGAAGGTGGTGAAGCCGTCGCGGGCCTGGTAGAGCGCGTACAGCGGAGTCGGCACTGTCGAGAAGGCCATGACGATAAAGAATGCGAGCGCGATCACCCAGAAGCCGGCACCGTGGCGGATCCTCCAGTTCTGGCGGGACGGAGCTGTGCGAAGCAACGTGGTCATCATTCAATTGTGCTCGCGCTTATTTATCGTGTCTAACGACTGTGATTGATAATTATCATCGTTCAAAGCGATAATAGGTCGATGGACACACGCCAACTCGAATACTTCGTCGCGGTGGCGGAGGAACTCAACTTCACCAAGGCGGCGCGGCGCCTCTTCGCCGTGCAGTCGACGGTCTCCGCGGGCATCCAGTCCCTGGAACGGGAGCTCGGCGCCCCGCTGTTCGAGCGGTCGACCAAACAGGTGTCGCTCACCCCGGCCGGAACCGCCGGCCTGCCGGAAGCTCGGGCCGCGATCGAGGCTGTCGATCGCGTCCACACGGCCGTGGCCCAGACGACCGAGGGCCTCCGCGGGCGGCTGCGTGTCGGCACCTTCACCAACATCGAGTTTGTGGACCTGCCAGCGGTGTTCAGCGAATTCCATCGGCGCCACCCGCTCGTTGACGTGCAACTGGGGGCGTCGCCGTCCGGCTCGACGGGACTGGCGGATGATGTGCGCCGCGGCCGGGTCGACGCCGCGTTCATGGGCCTTCCGCTCCACGACCTCGCCGGGTTCCACGTACTCACGCTCTCACGCTCGGCGTTCGTCGCCGTCGTTCCTGCCGAACACCGGTTCGCCGGCCGCGAGTCGGTGAGTCTCGGCGAGCTCGCCGGGGAACGCTGGGTAGACGCTCCCGAGGGATTTGGAAACCGGATCGCACTCGAGCGCGGCCTGGCCGCCGCGCGACTCACCCGCGTCGTGACGACGGAGACGGCCGATCTGGGCGAGATCCCCCGATTCGTCGCCGCGGGACTCGGAGTCGCGGTCGTGCCGGCGATCTACAGCCGGCCGACTCCCGGTGCCGTGACGATTCCCCTCACCGCGCAGAAGATCGATTGGACGCTGAGTTTCATCAGCAGACCGACGCCGAGTCCGGCGGTCGCGGCCCTGCTCGAGTTGCTCGAAGAGCGCTTTGTCGAGAGATGACGAAGGGCTGATCCCGTCCTGGCGCACAATCACTGACCGACTACTGCGCCCCGAACGCCCCGACCGGGCTGAATCCCGCGGGGAGGGCGAACGGATCGCGCACGATCTCTGAGCGGTCGCTGTGGCGGACCAGTGCGGCCAGTTCGCCGGCCGCGCGCTCGATGCGGTCGGGAAGAGCGCTCGCCGAAGCATCCGCACCGGTTCCCCAGTCACCGGATGCCGCATAGACCCCGGTCGGCACGACGACGGCGTGCAGATAGCTGAACAGGGGGCGCATCGCGTAGTCGAGCGCCAGCGAGTGCCGCTCACTGCCACCGGTCGCGCCGATGAGCACCGGCAGGCCCGTGATGGCCTGCGGATCGAGGACGTCGACGAAGGACTTGAACAGTCCGCTATAGCTCGTCGTATAGATCGGTGTGACCGCGATGAGGCCATCAGCGCTCGTGACCCGTTCGACGATTGCTTCGAGCCGGGGGCTTGCAAAACCGGTGAGCAGATTGTTAGTCACGTCGTGCGCAAGGTCGCGTAGTTCGACGGTGTCGACAGTCGTCTCGATGCCGTCGTGCGCCAGCCGGTCGAGGGTGGCCTGCGCGAGGCGATCGGCCAGCAGGCGCGTCGACGACGGCTGGCTGAGGCCGGCCGAGAGAACGGCGATTCTGCGGGTGGTCATCACTTCACCTCCGCTTTGATGAGGTCTGCGGCCAAGAGGGAGGCATCGCGCGCGGCGACGAGGGACTCGTGGGTCGGGCCAGCAGGAACGTCCGCCGGCCGATTCTTCGCGAACTCCTTGCGGAGCACCGGAACGACCTCCTCGCCGAGGATGTCGATCTGCTCGAGCACCGTCGTGAGCGGCAGACCAGCGTGATCCATGAGGAACAGCTGGCGCTGATAGTCGCCGAAGTACTCGCGCATGCTCGCGTAGCGATCGATCACCTGCTGGGGGCTGCCGACGGTGAGCGGCGTCTGCTCGGCGAACTCCTCGAGCGTCGGACCGTGACCGTAGACCGGCGCGTTGTCGAAGTAGGGACGGAACTCGTTCACGGCATCCTGCGAGTTCTTGCGCATGAATGCCTGCCCGCCGAGGCCGACGATGGCCTGACTCGCAGTGCCGTGGCCGTAGTGCTCGAAGCGCTGGCGGTAATAGCCGATGAGGCGCATGTAGTGCTCCTTCGGCCAGAAGATGTTGTTCGCAAAGAATCCGTCGCCGTAAAACGCGGCCTGCTCGGCGATCTCCGGAGTGCGGATGCTGCCATGCCAGACGAAGGGAGCGACACCGTCGAGCGGGCGAGGGGTGGAGGTGAAGCCCTGCAGTGGCGTGCGGAATTTGCCCGACCAATCCACAACATCCTCTTTCCAGAGGCGCTGCAGCAGCGCATAGTTCTCGATGGCGAGCGGGATGCCCTCGCGGATGTCCTTGCCGAACCACGGGTAGACCGGACCGGTGTTGCCGCGCCCCATCATGAGGTCCACGCGGCCGTCGGCGACATGCTGCAGCATGGCGTAGTCCTCGGCGATCTTCACCGGATCATTGGTGGTGATGAGCGTCGTGGCCGTCGAGAGCAGCAGCTTCTCCGTCTTCGCCGCGATGTAGCCGAGCATGGTGGTGGGGCTCGAGGGGATGAACGGCGGATTGTGGTGCTCGCCGAGTGCGAAGACGTCCATGCCCACCTCCTCGACCTTCTGGGCAATGGTCAGGATGTTCTTGATGCGCTGGTGCTCGGTGGGCGTCGATCCGTTGGTGGGGTCCGTCGTCACGTCTCCGACGGTGAAGATACCGAATTGCATTGTTTTGTCGCGCTCTCTGGCTGGAGGCCGGTCGATTTCTATGCGTTTGCATGTACCACCAACGACGGCGACACCGGAAGTATTCCCTCCTCTGACGCCCCATGACTCGAGCACGGTGACGGCGGCGGCATTGGAACTAGCGGGTCTGCCCCATCAGAAGGTCGACGCGCCAGCCGGCGCGCGACTTCACGACCCTGGCCGGGATCCGAACCTTCTGTCCACGCTTGTCGAGCCGGCTGAGCGCCTCGTCCACGACGGCCTCAAGTCCTCGAGGCACGGTGCCGACGATTCCGGTGACCCGGCTGCCGGCGAAGAGGCGGACCGCCATCGGCGCATCGGTGCGCTCGTCCTCCATGCTCCGCCGTGAAATCGCCGTCTCCAGATTCTGCTCGCCGTTGTCCACGATCTTCAGCAGCTCGTCCTGGTGCGGGTTGCTGTCGGCGAGCCTCAACGTGACACGGCCGTTCGACGGCAGCAGGTTGTATCGGTACTGGTTGAACGAGCCAGCGCCACGGTCGTCTTTCGGCAGGGGGTTGTCGTCGTCTCGACTGAAGAAGGCCATGCAGTCGATGTTATAGAGGATGCGCCATCCGTCCGATCAAGAAATAGTCCAGAACCCTACTGTCGGAGGCCTACAAATGCGTGGATAGTGGGTTCAACCATCCCGCCCGAAGCGAAGGTCGTTTCCCCCGTCGACAGTGATCGCTCGGGCAACCCTCCAACGTTGGAGCTCCTGACCCGAACTGGAGTTCCGCGCGGGACAAGCAGACGGCCCGATCCTCACGGACGGGCCGTTTGTGCGAGCGGACTCCCCGCTGTGTTGGTTCAAGGCTGTGTTGGTTCGAGGCTATGTTGGTTCGGGGCTGCCTGGTTCAGGCCGCTCGGTCCGCCGCATAACCGCCGCGACTACGACTCGGCGATTCGCCGGACCTGCGATCAGCTCCGACCACTGCGCTGTCCGGCACCTGGGCATCGGCCTCCACAGTCGCTCCGCTGCCGATCCGCACGTCCATGCCGATGCGGGAATGACTGCCAAGCCGAGCACCACCGCCCACCTGTGAGTCGCGGCCGACGTGCACGTTCTGCCCGATGAAGACATGCTCACCGATGATGGCACCCTGGTCGATCCAGCTGCCGGCGCCGACGGTCGTGCCGGCGCCGATGCGGGCCTCAGCCTCGACATAGGCCGTTGCCGCCACAAAGGCACTCGGCTGTACACGTGCACGCGGAGACACGAAACCTCGTCCGTTCGGGTGACGTTGGTATCTCAGAACCGCGCCTGTGTCGTCCTCTACTTCTACATTAACTCTTCCCATGGCGACCTCCTTCATGTCGTCGCCGTGCCAGACCTGCGGGTGTGCGCACGCGCCCGTCCCGAAGTCTTCACGTCTATCTTTTTTAACCGCCGGATGATCGCGTTGATTCCCTTACCCAGGCCACGTCCAGCAACGCCAGGCTGTACCTCCGCGCGGGAACGAAGAACGGCCCGCCCCGTATACAGGGCGGGCCGTCTGAGCCAGATCGTCGATCCGGCGCGGCTAGGACGAAACCTAGCGGCGCAGTCCGAGTCGCTCGATGAGCGAACGGTAACGCGAGATGTCGATGTCCTGCAGGTAGCCCAGCA
>JAODMH010000224.1 GCA_025465035.1 Microbacteriaceae bacterium
GAGGCTCGATCGACGCGGGCGAGCATCAATCCGACGCGCTCGTAATAGCGCAGTGCATGAGTCGAAAGTCCGGTACGCCTGGCGACCTCGGAGATCGAAAGCGATCTCTCGTCCGTCAGGCGTTCACTGGTCAGGCGTTCACCGGTCACGTTCTCGCTGGTCACGATACAAGGCTAGAACTTAGAGTGCACTCTAAGTCAAATGGTGCCGATCGTCCCCAGCATTCTCAGAGGTTAGTCGCCGGCCATGATTCTCGTGAGCTCGCCCGCGACCAGCGGACGGTTATAGAACCTGACGTCATCGAGCGATCCGTTGAAGTACTCCGTGGTGCCGTCATAGCTTCCGAGTGCCAGTCGACCCAGTGAACTTCCGTTGACCGGGCAGGCCGCAATGCTCGCCATGGTGCCCGAAGCAGAGCCGCAGTACCCGGTACCGATGGTGAGATTCTGTGCGACCCCGTCCACGAAGACGGTGACCGTCTGCGCGGATCGGTCGACGGAGATCGCGACGTGATGCCAGGCACCGTTGTTCAGTCCACCCGGGGTGTTGAGGGCAAGCGACTGGGCCTGATTGCCATTGGCGCCGAGCGCGAAGACGATCGTGCCGCCACTGGAGGCGAGCAGATAGCCGTTCGTGTTCCCATAGTTGCCCTTGCTGATCAAGCGCTGGAACGCCGTTCCCGTCGTCGTGAACCAGGTGGCGATGGTGAAGCTGCCGGATCCGAAATTGGCGTTGCTGGCGTTGCCGATGTTGACGGTGGTCGTCGAACCATTGAGCGCGAGCGCACCCCCGACCTGACCTGCCACCCAACTTGGTGAGGTCACCACCCCATGGTTGTCAGTGCCGGACATATCGGCCGCCGCCTGTCCGCTGCCATCGTCGAAGGGCCATCGCGCGACGGGAGCTTTGCCGGGGCCCGCCAGGTAGCGAATGTCCTCCGCCGAGAGCGTGCGCGCGTACAAGCGCGTGTCGTCCAGGGAACCGGCGAAAAACTCCGTTGTACCGCTGTTGCTCCCCAAGGTCAGGGGGCTTGATGAGCTCGCGTTGAGAGGGCAGGAGGAGATCGATGCTGTCGACCCGGAGGCCGTCCCGCAGTATCCCGTGCCAATGGCAAGGGTCTGGGGCACGGCGTCGACGTACACACGGGCGGTGTGCGCCGCGCCGTCAACAGACACCGTGACCTGGTGCCAATTACCGTCGTTGAACCCGCCGGGAGTATTGACGGCCAGAGAGTGAGACTGCGTGCCGCCTGCTCCGATCGCGAACACGACAGTTCCGCCGCTGGTCGCGAGCAGATAGCCGTTCGTGTTCCCGTTGTTGCCTTTGCTGATCAACCTCTGGAAGCCTGTCCCAGTCGTCTTGAACCAGCTCGACGCGCTGAAGCTTCCCGTGCCGAAGTCCAGATTCGATCCGGCGCCAGCGTTGACGCTGGTGCTCGTGCCGTTGAACAGCAGTGCGGTCTTGGTGATGCCTGGGACGCGTGAGCCCGCGGTGATCGTGCCATCGCTCGCGTGACCCGACGAGTCTTTGGCCGCTGTTCCGCCGGTCTCGTCGAAGCCCCAGGTTCCGACGACACCGTGCTGGACCGTCGTACTCATTCGAGTGCCGACTCCGGAGTTCTGCAGCAGGAAGGTCATCTGCACCCTGCCGTTCCACCCGACCGGAGCATAGGTGCCGGGATTGACTGCGAACGAAGCGAGGTTGGGAACCGCGATCACCTGGGTCGCCTGCGATTTCGTCCCCCACGGCATCGGCGCCGATCGCGTCGCGTCATAGAGATCGGCGCTGCCGTTGTAGGGTCCGTGGACGAGGATGCTCTTGGTATATGTGCCACCCACCTGGTAGTCGAGGCGCAGGCAAGCGCAACTATTGGCGTCGAGTTTCTGCAGGGTGCCGTCGATGCGGGTCTGGAAGTTCAGCTCTGAAGGAAGTTGTTCCACCGTCGCGCCGACCTCTTCATCGGCCCACTGCTCCGAGGCCATACCGAGCTTGGCCGTCCAGGTAGTGGGATCGAAATCGGCGTAGGAGGTCTTGTTTCGGTCCGGACGATAGCTTAGGTTTCGCAGGACTTTGGCATTGTGATTATCAACGAGGGATGACAATCCAGTGCCGTCACTGAACTCGAGGTAGACCACACCACCGTCCGGAATCGTGCCGGACCACGTCCTGCCTGCCGTCGCGACGTTAGAGTACGTCTCGCTCGGCACGAGGTCCTCGGTGGCGGCATTGTCTCCGTGGCTCGCGTGACTGGCGTCGATCGGGTATACGCGTAAGGTCCCGGAGGGGAAGCCGATCCCGGTGAGCGTCGCGTTGATGGTGTGGCTGGCCCCGGACTTGTTCCACAACACGAAGCCAGCCTTGTGGTCGTCGGCGGAGGCAAAGCCCCCGACGTTCGAGGCACCCGAAATAGTTAGCTGCTTGCGATCGACCGGCATCGACGAATAGATCTTGTATGCGTTGAAAACCGCCTTGCGGAAGCCATCGATCGTGACCATCCCGGAGAAGTTGCCCTGGCCGCTGTCCATGAACTGCGCCCAGTTGACCTTGTCGAGGGAGGGCTGGGAAAGGAAATAGCTGAAATCGCGCAGCAGCGATGAGGCGAGGCCGAACTTATCCTGGGTTCCTCCCTGCGGATAGTTGATCGGGTAGGAGTTGTATTCGTTGAGGTGCAGCTCTGTCGTGTAGAACTGGGATCTCGCGGCCATGAGGCTCTTGATGGATGCCAGATAGGTGTCGATCTGGGCCGGCTCGCCGGTCACCGTACTCGGATACTGGTGGAAGGACAGGAAGTCGAGTGGAAGGTTGTTGGCGACGACGTAGTCGAGATACGGGGTGATCCAATCAGTGCGGTTCGCCGAGGAGAGGCCCCCGACGACCGCATCGGCATCTCCCTGTCGAAGTCCGTTGGTTCCGTACTTGTAGAGATCGAAGTAGTCGTTCATCGTCCCGGTGAAGAAGGTGCTTCCGAAGTCAGGTTCGTTCCAGATCTCGTGATACCCAACAGGTTCATTTGCCTGCTTGAAATGCGCGGTGTAGGCGTTGAGCACCTGCTGCCAGCCCGGAAGACTCGACGGCTTGCTGCGCCAATCACCCCCGATCTGTAACGGTGCCGGCTGGTAGCTATACGACCAGTACGGCAGCACTCCGCGTGTGTCGAGCTGACTGACGAGTCGATCGGTGCTGGTGAAGTCGTATTGCACGTTGCCGACGGTTCCGGTCACGGGATTCGGGGCGAGGCCACAGAACGGCGCGGCACCGAGGCCACCATCGATTCGCAGTGACTCTGGCTTGATGTCATTGATGAGGTTGATATCGCGGTTGTACTGGCTCGATGGAACGATGCACGAGTTGTAGACCGCGAACTTGTTCTTGATCAGCGGATTTTCGACCGGAACCGCGAAGTTGTCGGCGACGGTAACCGTCGCGGCATCCGCCCGCAATGGCAGCGACTGAATGCTGGCGACCACAAACGCGGCGGCGAGAACAACCGCGGCTATTCGACGCAGTCGTCGCCGCGGCGCGAGATGTGGTCTGGATCGGGGCGGCGCCGTTGACCTCGATGAGATCACATCAGCCGTAGCGTGTATGTTCAGCGCGCGTCGTTTCATGGGAATCCCCGTCTCTCGACTCTGCCCCGCGGCCACCATGCCGCCAGGTCTGCCACGTGGTAAAGAAAGTTACCACGTGGCAGACAGAAATGTCCAGAGCTAACTCACGATCTCCATTCAGGCCGAATGGAGAGGCCCGCGGACGATCCGCTCGATAGCCGCAGAGTCGGCCTTGGGGTGCCGGTCCTCGGTCAACAGCCCATTGCGCTCCTGGAGAGTGTCAGTCAGTTGGGTGTAGCAGAACCCCGCGAGGCCGGATCGCTCGTCGACTTCCGCAAAGAGAACAGCCAGCCGCTCGAGAAACTCCTGCGTATCGGCTACTGAACCGTAGCCCTCCCAGGTTCCATCGGTCGGCGCGAGATTCACCCCACCGAACTCCGAGAGCACGACGGGAACCGAGGATGCCTGTCCTTCGCTGAGACGATCACCAACCGCGACACGACGCCCACCGGCTCGACCGCGAAGAACGGTGGCCACGATCCGTTCATCGTC
>JAODMH010000192.1 GCA_025465035.1 Microbacteriaceae bacterium
GTCGGCCGAACCCGGCACCGAGCCGCGCAAGATCGGCGATCTCTACGCGAGCTTCCTCGACGAGGAGCGCATCCGGGAACTCGGGGCGACGCCGCTCGAGCCCCTCCTCGCCGAGGTCGACGCCGTCGGATCCATCGCCGATCTCCTCGACACTCTCGGTCGTCTCGAACGACGCGGCATGAGCGGCTTCTCGCAGCTCTTCGTCGACAACGACCCGGGCAACCCAGAGCGCTACCTCGTCTTCCTCGAGCAGGCCGGAATCGGCCTTCCCGACGAGTCGTACTACCGCGAGGAGAAGTTCGCCGAGGTGCGCACCGCCTACGTCGCCTTCATCACGCGGATGTTGGCGCTCGCCGGCCGCGACGGGGAGGGTCACCGCAGCGCGGCGGCCGCAGCATCCCGCATCTTCGCCCTGGAGACCGACATCGCCGGCCACCACTGGGACAACGTGAAGAGCCGCGACAGCGAGGCCACCTACAACCCGATGCCGTGGACCGACGCCCGCGCGCTCGCGTCCGTCGAGGAGATCGTCGACGGAGCCGACCTCGACATCTGGAAGGGCGGCCTTGATGTTCCGGCCGGCTCTCTGGACGAGGTCGTCGTCCGCCAGCCGAGCTTCGTCACCGGACTCGCGCGCCTTCTGGCCTCCGACCGGCTCGAGAGCTGGATCGACTGGCTCGCGTGGCAGGTCGTCCGCTCGAACGCCGCCTACCTGAGCGACGAGTTCGTCGAGGCCAACTTCGACTTCTACGGTAAGACCCTCACCGGAACGCCCGAGCTGCGTGCCCGCTGGAAGCGCGGAGTCTCGCTCGTGGAGGGCTCGCTCGGAGAAGCGGTCGGTCGCGTCTACGTCGAGCGGCACTTCCCCGAGGAGGCGAAGGCCAGCATGGACGTGCTGGTCGCCAACCTCGTCGAGGCGTACCGCCAGAGCATCACCGACCTCGCCTGGATGACGGATGCCACCCGCCATCGTGCCCTCGAGAAGCTCGACAAGTTCACCCCCAAGATCGGTTACCCGGTGAAGTGGCGGGACTACTCGACGCTGTCGATCGATGCCGGTGACCTGATCGCGAACGTGCGTGCGACCAGCGAGTTCGAGTTCCAGCGCGAACTCGGCAAGATCGGCAAGCCGCTCGACCGCGATGAGTGGTTCATGACGCCGCAGACCATCAACGCGTACTACAACCCCGGATTCAACGAGATCGTGTTTCCGGCCGCCATCCTGCAGTTTCCCTTCTTCGATGAGACGCGGGATGCCGCGGCCAACTACGGTGCGATCGGCGCCGTCATCGGCCACGAGATCGGTCACGGCTTCGACGATCAGGGTTCCAAGTACGACGGCGACGGACGCCTCACCGACTGGTGGACCGCAGAAGATCGCGCCGCTTTCGAGAAACTCACCGCGTCGCTCATCGAGCAGTACAACGCGCTGGCACCGCGTCAGGTTCCCGACCATCATGTCAACGGTGCCCTCACGATCGGCGAGAACATCGGTGATCTCGGTGGCCTCTCGATCGCCTGGAAGGCGTACCTCATCTCGCTCCGCGGCGAGCAGCCGCCCGTGATCGATGGCTTCACCGGCGCCGAGCGCTTCTTCCTGTCCTGGGCGCAGGCTTGGCAGCTCAAGGCTCGTGACGAGGAGGTCATCCGCCTCATCTCCATCGATCCGCATTCCCCCAACGAGTTTCGCTGCAACCAGATTGTTCGCAACATCGACGGCTTCTATGAGACCTTTGCTGTGACCGAATCCGACGAGCTGTGGCTCAGCCCAGAAGAGCGTGTGACTATTTGGTAGCTGGCATCCGGGAAAACGAACGCCGTTCGTCGCTTCGCGCTCCTCGCGCGGGGCGGCATCGCGGAGCCGAGGGAGTAGAGAACTTCTCCGGCGGATTCGCCGCGCTCGGACAACTGGCCTACGCAGGTGCCAAGGTCTCGGCGCACGTCATCGACCTGCGCAGCGGTCTCACCCTCGTCTCGATCGATGACCGCATCGTCCTGCCAACGGCGAGCATCGGCAACGTCCTGCTCCTCATCGAGGTCTCCGCGAGCATCACCGCTCGCGAGGCAGCCGGATACGGGATCCTCGACAAGACTCCGGCGGACATCGTCGGAGAGTCTGGCCTGTGGCATCACCTGCAGGCCCCGGCACTTCCGGTCGCGGACGTCGCCGCGCTGGTCGGGGCGACGAACGACAATCTCGCGACGAATGTATTGCTCCGCCTGGTGGGCCTCGAAGCTGTGCGTGCCAGAGCCGACTCGCTCGGCCTCACGCGCACGGCCCTGCTCGATCTCGTTCGCAACAACCGAGGACCGGATGACGCGCCGCAAATGTCCGTCGGATCGGCGGCAGAACTCGCCTGGCTGTTCTCGGCGCTCTCCCGCGGGCAGATCGTCGATCATGCCACCAGCGATCGCGTGCTCGGTTGGCTGTCCCTCGGCTCGGACCTCTCCATGGTGGCGAGCGCCTTCGGCCTCGATCCGTTCTCTCATCGCGTAACGGACCATGGCATCCAGCTCGTCAACGCGACGGGAACCGACGCCGGCGTGCGCTCGGAGGCCGGCTTGCTCAGCGGATCCCGCACCGGCGTCGCCTATGCGGTCACCGTGCAGTTCGCGGATTCCGGGCTGGCTACCCGGCTGCGGGTGCTCGAGGCCATGCGCACCTTCGGGTACGACCTGCTCGAATACGTACACTGAGATCTTTCGTGAGTCGTGCCCCCAATCGGGGGTGTTGTCCCCAGAAGAGGGGACCGTATAGGCTCAGGCGCGGCACTTGAGTCGAGGTACCCGAAACCCCGACCGACCCGAACGTGCCCACAAAAGTTGGACTGATTCCCCATGTCGCTCCCCCGGCGACCGAGGCTCCTTACCCCCGCCCGGTCTCATACCCGTTCGCTGTTTTTCGCTCCCCACGCCGGTTTTCTCCGGCATCGCCTCACGGCGGTGCTCTCGGCGCTCACGACTGCCTTCCTCGCCGTCGGCCTCGTTGCCGTCGGCGTCGCGGCACCCGCCAGCGCTGTTGCCGCCAAGAACACCATCACCGCGGTGGTGAGTTGCAGTAGCGACTACCACTGGACGGTCACCTGGTCGGTGCAGAACACCTCCAGCGCCTCCGAGACGATCTCCGCCTCCAGCGACACCGCCCTCGTGCCGGTCGGCACGGCCATCGGCGCTGGCGAGACGAAGACCTTCACCGAGACCTTCAGCGGACCTGTCGATAAGACCCTCATCCTCGACGGGGAGTGGCCGTACTCGGTCAAGAGCCACGACCAGGGCAGCATCACGACCGGGCAGTTCACCGGTACCTGTGCTGCGCCGCCACCACCACCGCCGACCGCCACCTGTGTCCCCGACTCAGCCATCAGTTACACCTACAGCACCGCCACCAATAGCGGCGCCGTCACTGTAGCTAAGCCGGCCAACTCGACCGGCGTGCTCTGCACCCCGCTCTATGTCACGGCGACCAGCTGGAAGTTCACCCAGAATGCCGTCTGGCCGCAGACCCTCGACCAGGTGCAGAAGCTCGCCATCACGGCATCCGGGACCTATCCGTATTCCGCCGCGCTCGCCTGTGGACAGGGAGACATCTACGCCTCCCGGGGAAGCTTCGTCGAGCCGACCTCGACTCTCGCCGGCTCGCAAGCCTGGGAGACGTTCCTGAGTGGATACGGCTTCGCCACGAGCACGCCAGGCAACTCGTACACGGTGCAGCCATACGACTGCTATGGGCTCGCCACTCCTGTCGCCCCGAGCGTGACATCCGTCACTGCCTGCGGGACGTACGGAACGGTCACTGCGGCCATGACGACCGGTGTGGTCTACGTGGTCACATTCGACAAGACCACGGGTGCCTACACCGTCACCGCGACTCCGGCCGCCGGATACCACTTCACGGGCTACCAGACGGTGACGTTCACCGGCAATACCGGCACCTACACGGAGTGCCCACCGGTTGTGGTGCCGCCGACACCGCGCACGAACATCGTCGCGGTCTGTGGCGTTGCGGATGTGCACATCAGCAACGATTTCACTCCGGCCGAGCACACGATCGGCCAGGACTTCACGGCGCAGATCTTCGTCGACGGACAGTTGAAGGACACCGTCCTGGTGGCGTCGGGCTCGTCCACGAGCAACCACTACACCTTTGTCAATGACAGCGGAGAGCACCTCATCGAGGTCAAGGTGAACGGCGGTCTGATCGGCTCGACGACGGTCGAGTCGGCTTGCGCGCTCGTCACCGCGGCCGACCCCACCGCCCAGACCTGCGTCGACAACCAGCTGGTTGACGGCCAGATCTTCGTGGCTCTCAACGACCACATCGTCTACAGGATCGATGGCACCGTCGTGACGACCTCCTACACGAGCGTCACCACCGGAACGCATGACGTCACCGCCGAGCTTGTGGACCCGAACGCGGGCTACACGCTTCAGGGCGAGGCGCATTGGACCTTCGTCGTGCCAGGCGCTCCGACGGACTGCGGACAGCTCGTAACCCATCCGCTCGTGACCCCGACGCTCAGCAGTTCGAACCAGAGCTGCTCGGCCCAGGGCTTCTACACGCTGGATGCTGTGGAGGGCGTCGTCTGGACAGTGAACGGCACCATCGTTCCGGCCGGCACCTACGCTGTCACGTCGGCGAAGACGGTCGAGGTTCTCGCCTCGACGGTTTCCTCCGACTTCGGATTCGAGCAGGATGCACAGACCGATTGGACCCTGACCTTTACGGATCCGGCGAACTGCGGCCAGCTCAATACCCTCGCCTTCACCGGGGCGGGTGGTGACACCGGCGGCATGCTCATCGTCGGCCTGCTGTTCCTCCTCGCCGGTGCCGGTGTCTACACCGTCGGCCGGGTGAAGAGGGCTCGCGCCGAGTAGCACCGACCGATCCGGATGCCCCGACCTCCTCATTGCGAGGGGGCCGGGGCATCCATCGGTCGCACGCCCGGCCCGAGATGTCGCTAATCGACCAAAAGCCGCGCCGTTAGGTCGATCCGTGACAACTCGACGGCGCGGGTGGGCGCGGGGCGCCGCGGGTCAGGCGCGGCGGTCGCGCAGCACGTTGCGCACAGCAGCCGGGACATCGATGCCGAAGAGGGCCGCCACGGCGTCGCTGAACTCCTGTCCATCACCGGACCTGGCCAGTTCTCGCGCGCGGACGGACGGCGTATGCAGCAGCACACCGGCCAGGTGGCGCAGTGCGGCCTCGATCCGGCCGTCATCGTCGCCGCGCGCTCTGGCGCGTTCGATCTCGGCGTCCAGAAGCCCGAAGACATGGCTGCGCAGGGCGATGACCGCGGGGGTGAGCGACTGCTCCGCCGTGAGAGCGGCGAACTCGGATGCGGCTTCGCTCACGATTGCGCGCGCATCGCTCGTGGCGTTCAGCTCTTCGAGCGGCGCGTGGATGCGGATCGTCTCCAGGTCGAGCAACTCGATCCCGTCGATCCTCGCGACGGCCGCCTCCACATTGCGCGGGAGGCCCAGGTCGATGACGATGCGGTAGCGACCGGCGCTCAGTACCGAGGTCGTGACGACCGGGGTCTCCGATGAGGTGCAGGTGATGACGACATCGGCGGCCTCGAGCGCCGCGACGAGATCGGTGGCGGCGGTGAGCGAGAGCCGGGTAGCGAATTTGGCGGCTCGACCAGAGGGCGAGAAGACGGTGAGGTCGTCGGCGCCGCGATCGCGGAGCGCGGCAACCGTCGTACCGGCGTACTGACCGGTTCCGACGATGAGCACTCGGGCCTGCGACCAGTCGGCGATGCGGCTCGAGGCGAGTTCGAGACCGAGGCGCACGAGTGAACGGCCGGCTGCGCCGACGGCGGTCTGACTCTTCACGCCGCGAGATGTCTTCGCCGCGTTTTGGAACAGCCGTTCGAGACCGGATGACGTCGTTCCGGCGGTTCGCGCCTCAATGAGTGCGCGGCGCACCTGGCCAGCGATCTCATCCTCTCCGACGATCACGGATTCCAGTCCCGACGACACCGCGAAGAGATGCTCGGCCACCGGGTCGCCGCACAGCACGGTGACGGAGTCGCGCAGGTCATCCGGGTCGACGCCGCTCGCCTGGCCGATCACCTGGACCGTGGTGGCGACGGCGTCGGCGACATCCGCCGTCGCGACGAGGGTTTCGTCGATCTCGAGGTAGGCCTCGAAGCGATTGCAGGTGGCGAGTACGACGGCCCCGGAAACGAGGTCGCTCGTGCTGACCAGGGTTCCCGCCGCTCCCGGAGCACCGATCGAAAGCTTTTCGAGAAGATCGAAGCTCGCGTTGTGGTGGTTGGCGGTGAGACACAGAAGCACCGCTCCAGCCTACGTCTGGCAGGCAGTTCCTGCAGCGTGCGAGGCGCCACGGGCGTCTCGCCCATACTTAATCACGTGAACCTCCCAGCAAACCACCCGCTTCTCGACGGTCGGACGGCCCATTCCCCGCTGATTCGGGCCTACCGGGGCGACCGTCCGGAAACGATGCCGGTGTGGTTCATGCGGCAGGCGGGCCGATCGCTACCGGAGTACAGGGACCTGCGGGTGGGAACGGCGATGCTCGACGCCTGCCTCGACCCGGAACTCTCGAGCGAGATCACCCTCCAGCCCGTGCGGCGTCACGGCGTCGACGCCGGCATCTTCTTCAGCGACATCGTCGTGCCGATCAAGCTGGCCGGTGTCGACGTGAACATCGTCCCCGGCCGCGGTCCGGTGCTCGGTGCGCCGATTCGCACTGAAGCGGATGTCGCGGCCCTCCGTCCCCTCGACCAGGAAGCGCTGGCTCCGGTCGCCGAAGGTGTGGCTCGTACGGTTGCCGAACTGGGAGCGACACCCCTGATCGGTTTTGCCGGCGCACCCTTCACCCTCGCCGCGTATCTCGTCGAGGGCGGACCATCCAAGGACCATCTCCGCGCCCGCACGCTCATGCACGCCGACCCGGCGAGCTGGGATGCTCTACTTGGCTGGGCCGCGGACGTGACCGGCTCGTTTCTGCGGGCACAGGTGCTCGCGGGCGCGAGCGCTGTGCAACTCTTCGACTCCTGGGTCGGCTCGCTCTCGGTGGCAGACTACGAGGAGCGCGTCGCGCCCTTCTCGGCCCGGGCAATCTCCCACGTGAAGGATCTCGGCGTTCCGGTCGTGCACTTCGGCGTCGGCACCGCGGAGCTGCTGCCGTCCATGCATGCGATCGGAGTCGACGTCATGGGAATCGACGATCGCATCCCGCTCGATGAGGCGTCTCGTCGACTCGGGTCCGCGGTACCGCTGCAGGGGAACATCAATCCGGCACTGCTCGCTGGCCCATGGGCGGTGTTGGAGTCGCACGTGCTGGACGTGATCGAGCGCGGCCGGGCGGCGCGCAGCCATGTGCTCAACCTCGGCCACGGCGTGCCGCCGGAGACCGATCCCGCTGTGCTCACTCGCATCGTGGAGCTCGCCCACGCCCAATCCGCTCATGTCTAGCGTTGTCGTCGTCGGGGGAGGCGTCGCCGGGCTCGTGGTCGCCCGAGAGCTCGCACGCGGCGGCATGACGGTGACGGTACTCGAGGCATCCGATCGGCTGGGTGGCAAGGTATCGCGTCATACCGTCGCCGGCATCGAATTGGATGCCGGTGCCGAGAGTTTCTCGACCAGGAAAGGCACCGTCGCGGCGCTCGCCGCGAGCCTCGGCCTCGTGGTCGAGGGCCCGAATCCGAGCGGAGCCTGGCTGCAGGTGTCGAATGATCGGGCCTTCCCATTGCCGGAGACCAGCCTGCTCGGCATTCCCGGCACACCACTCGCGGCCGACGTGATCGAGGTGGTCGGTCTGCGTGCTGCACTGCGCGCGCAGCTCGACGCACTCATGCTCGGCTTCGCCGGGTCGAAGGAGCGCAACTTCGGAAAGCTGGTGCGTCGCAGGATGGGCGCAACGGTGCTCGAGCGGCTCGTCGCACCCATCACGCTCGGCATTCACTCGCGTCATCCCGACGAACTCGACGTCGACGTCGTCGCTCCCGGCCTGCGCGTGGCGATGGCACGAGTGGGCTCCCTCGCACACGCCGTGAGCGAACTGCGCGCCGCAGCACCCGCCGGATCCGCCGTCTCGGGCATCTCCGGCGGCATCGTCGCGCTCGTTGACGCTCTCGCGAATGACCTGCACGGCAGGGGCGCGATCCTGCGTCTCTCCTCGCCCGTCGTCGCTGTGGACGGGGCCGGCGCCACACTGGCCAGCGGGGAACGGATGGATGCCGACATCGTCGTGCTCGCGACCTCACTCGCGGTGGCGGCAGAGGCCACGATCACCCTGGCGACGCTGGTTCTCGATGCGCCGCAACTGGATGGCGCACCGCGCGGCACGGGACTCCTCGTCGTGCCGGGGCTGGACGGCATCCGCGCGAAGGCGCTCACCCACTCGTCGGCGAAGTGGCCGTGGCTCGCCGCGCGGCTCGCCGACCACCAGCACGTCATCCGTCTCTCTTACGACCGGGTACCGCTCGATGGGCTCAGGGAACAGGCACGCGCGGATGCCGAGAAGCTGCTCGGCGTCGAGCTGGCGGCGTCGAGCATCCTCGGGTTCGATGCCGTGCAGTGGACGCAGCCTGCCACCGCGCAGCCACCAATCGACGGGGTGACACTCGTCGGCGAGGGGGTGGCCGGCACCGGACTCGCCGCGGTCGTCGGCCAGGCTCGAAGCGAAGCTGAACGTTTGCTGGAAGCCGTCGGGGGCTAGCGAGGGAGGGCTACTCTGGAAAAGAGTTACCCACATTCACTTGCGTCTTCGGGCGAAAACGGAACGGAGCACTCATGCGAGGCAAACTCCTACTGGTAGTCGGACTGGGCGTCGGTTACGTTCTCGGCAGCAGGGCCGGTCGCGAGCGTTACGAACAGATCAAGGTAGCGGCCGGCAGGCTGTGGAACGATCCGCGCGTTCAACGACAGGTCAAGCAGGCAGAGGGCTTCGCGAAAGACAAGGCTCCCGAGGTCGTCGAGTTCCTCAGCGACGGTGCCAAGAAGGTCGTCTCCCAGGTGAGCGGCAAGTCCACCACGACGAAGGCCTCGGCCAAGGCTCCGTCGAAGGCCCGCGCTGCGAAGACCGGCACTGCTAAGTAGGCCGGTCGTGAGCGACGGAGACTACAAGAAGCGGTCACTCTTCACGCTGATCGCGGACCTTCCGCGACTGCTCATCGAGCTCGTGAAAGAGGAACTCGACCATCTCAAGCAGGAGATGGTGGCCAAGCTGAAGCACGCCGGAATCGGGATCGGTCTCTTCGTCGGCGCGGCCTTCTTCGCCTTCTTCCTCTTCGCGGTGCTGATCGCGGCGGCGATCCTCGGATTCGCCGAGATCGTGCCCGGCTGGGCAGCCGCGCTCATCGTGGCTGGCATCCTGCTGGTGATCGTCGTGGTCCTCGCGCTCATCGGGGCGGCCCAGGTGAAGAGAGGTGTGCCGGTTCCGACCGAGACCATCAGGAGTGTCAAGCAGGACGTCAACGCCATCAAGGGCGTTGGAAAGCGAGCGAACCCATGAGCGTCTCTGACCAATCCGGCGCTCCCGTTCAGATGAAGGTCGCGTCGGCGCGCGCGGAGCTGAAGGAGACCCTCGATGCCATCGAGGACAAGCTCAATGTGCCCAAGCAGGTTGGTAGGCTCACGAAGAAAGCGCAGAGGTCGTACCGCGACAATCCGGTTCCCTGGATAATCGGTGCGACGGCAGCCGTCATCGTGGTCGGCGGCCTCGCCGCGCGGGCCCTCCTCCGCGACGACTGACGCCCGCGGCACCACAATCACCAAAGGAAGCAGCGCCGCTTTTTGTTCTCGCCCGCCGGCGAGAGAGGATAGACGGCATGAGTTCCACCCCGATCCCGAGCGGGTACACGCTGTGGGCGGTCTTCCGCCGTGATCCCGCCGTTCCCGCGGGCAGCGATATCGAATCCCTCGCCTCCACGATTCGCTCGATCGAGGAACGAGGGGTCGTCGTCCGAGGCTTCTACGACGTCTCCGGCCTACGGGCGGATGCCGACCTCATGGTCTGGCTGCATGACGGCGACCCGGAGACCCTCCAGTGGGCGTTGCGCGAGTTGCGCCGTACCCCGCTGCTGAAAACCCTGCTCCCGACCTGGAACGCAATGGGCGTGCATCGCGACGCCGAGTTCAGCGCAAACCACCTGCCGTCGTTCATGCGCGGCAAGAGTCCAGAAGCCTGGGTCACCGTCTACCCCTTCGTGCGGTCATACGAGTGGTATCTGCTCCCCGACGAGGAACGCCGCACGATGCTCGGTGATCACGGGCGCAAGGGCAGCGAGTACACGCAGGTCCTTGCCAACACCGTCGCGTCCTTCGCGCTCGGCGATTACGAATGGATTCTCGCGCTCGAGGCGCCGGAGCTCGTCGACCTCGTCGACCTCATGCGTCACCTGCGGCAGACGGATGCCCGGCGGCACGTTCGGGAAGAGATCCCGTTCTATACCGGGCGCCGGATCTCCCTCTCCGATATTCCCGAGGTCCTGTTATGAGCCCGGCGGCCGTGCTCGGGGCGACCGAGGCAGCCCGGGCAGGGGCGGAGCACGTCGTCGAGGCGACGCCGTACGACGCCATCCTGCTGGCGAGTTTCGGCGGGCCAGAGGGACAGGACGACGTCATACCGTTTCTGCGGAACGTGACGAAGGGTCGCGGAATCCCGGAGGAGCGGCTCGAGGAGGTTGCGCATCACTACAGGGCGTTCGGCGGGGTGAGCCCCATCAACGACCAGAATCGCGAGTTGAAGGCCGCGCTCGAGGCTGAACTCGCTCGACGCGGCATCGATTTGCCGGTGCTGTGGGGCAACCGCAACTGGGCACCGTACCTGCGCGATGCCATAGATGACGCGCACGAGCGGGGCTTCACCAAGCTCATCGCGATCGGTACCAGTGCCTACAGCTCGTATTCGAGTTGTCGCCAGTACCGCGAGGACTACGCTCAGGCGCTTGCCGACACCGGTCTCGATGGTGTGATCGAGATCGACAAGGTGCGCCAGTTCTTCGATCACCCGGGCTTCGTCGAACCCTTCATCGAGGGACTTCGGGATGCTCTGACGCAGGTCTCAGCGGCCGGTATCCCGCTCGACCAGACCCACGTGCTCTTCTCGACGCACTCGATCCCGTCCGCGGATGCCGCCAAGAGTGGTCCTCCGGAGAGGGACTTCGGTGCCGGCGGTGCCTACGCCGCCCAGCACCTCGCCGTCGCCGAAGTGGTGGTCGCCGCCCAGCACAGGAGTGGACTCGCGTGGAGCCTCGTCTACCAGAGCCGCAGCGGTCCGCCCAGCATGCCGTGGCTCGCGCCCGATGTGAACGACGCGATCGCCGAAATCGCCGGCACCGGCGTCAAAGCCACTGTCATCGTTCCCATCGGTTTCGTGAGCGATCACATGGAAGTGAAGTGGGATCTCGACACCGAGGCGATGGAGACGGCCCACGATCTCGGGATGATGGCGATCCGCGTCAGCACGCCGGGGGTGCACGCCGCGTACGTGTCCGCTCTCGTCGATCTCGTGCTCGAGCGGCGCGACGGCATCCCCGTCGATGAGCGTCCGGCGCTGACGGCGCTCGGTCCCTGGTACGACGTGTGCCGCTCCGGTTGCTGCGAAAACGTCCGGCTCGGGTTCAAACCGGCGCTCGCCGGGGTGGCGCCGTGACGACTCCTTCCGGCAGCATCCGCATCGGGACTCGTGGCAGTGCCCTTGCCCTCGCGCAGACCGGTGCGATCGCCGACTCGATCGCGAAGGCCTCCGGCGTCGACGTCGACCTCGTCACGGTCGCGACAGAGGGGGATCACTCGACGGCCTCCCTCGCGAGCCTCGGCGGCACCGGGGTGTTCGCGAGTGCACTGCGCGAAGCGCTCCTCGGCGGCGATTGCGATCTCGTCGTCCACTCGCTCAAAGACCTCCCGACGACGCCGTATCCCGGGCTGCGCATCGGCGCCATTCCGAAGCGCGCGGATGCCCGCGACGCACTCTGCGCGCGTGACGGTCTGACTCTCGGCGGCCTCGAGCCTGGTGCCCGTGTCGGCACCGGATCCCCGCGGCGTGCCGCCCAGCTGCGGGGATGGCGGCCAGATGTCGAGGTTGTCGACATTCGCGGCAATGTGGACACACGACTCGGTCGCGTTTCCCCAGGCGACCTCGACGCCGTCGTTCTCGCGGCGGCCGGCCTGTCGCGGCTCGGCAGACTGGACGCGGTCACCGAGTTCTTCGAGCTGAGTCGCTGGGCGACGGCACCCGGTCAGGGCGCACTTGCGATCGAGGTGCGCGACTCATACTCCTCCGAGTTCGCCGCGATGTTGAAGACCATCGATCACACGTCGAGCCGCATGTCCGCCCTCGCAGAGCGAGCCGTTCTCGCTCGCCTGGAGGCCGGCTGCGCGGCACCCGTCGGGGCATCCGCTGTCGTGGACGGCGAAATGCTCTTCCTCACCGCGACCGTCTACGCGGTAGACGGTTCGGGTTCGCTCACCAGTTCGCACGCGCTGGTGATCGAGGGAGGAGCGGCCGAGCGTGCGCTGCTTCCCGTGGAGCTCGGCGGCCGCGTCGCCGATGAACTGTTGCGGCTGGGCGCCGCTGATCTCGCGCCCCTTGGGGCCGGATCGTGATGACCGCTCGCGAGTCCAAACCGCTGTTGGGATGGCGCGTACTGGTGCCACGCGGCGGCAAGTGGGGCGACGGGGTCGCCGCCACCCTGCGTTCCTACGGCGCGGTACCGGTCATCGCGCCCATGATCAACTTCGCGAGCTCGGAGAACGCCAGGGAACTTTCCGACGCGCTCAAGCGGCTCGAAAGCGGCAACTTCGACTGGCTGGTGATCACCAGTGCCACGACAGTCGACGTGCTGATGAGCCAGCAGGTCACCGTCCCGCCGAGCACCCGCATCGCCGCCGTCGGCGAGACGACCGGTGCCGCTCTCGCTCTCGCCGGCTACCGCGTCGACTTCGTTCCGGAAGGAGACAACTCCGCCCGCGGACTCGTGAAGGAGTGGCCGGCCTCCGACATCAGCGGGCGAGTGCTCATTCCGCAGTCGGATATCGCCGAGCCCACCCTGGTCGCGGGACTCGCGAAGCTGGGGCTCGACGTCGAGTTCGTCGCCGCCTATCGCACCGTTGGGGTGCCGGTCGCCGAGCACGTGGCGGCGGATGTCGCATCCGGTCGCATCCGCGCCGTACTGCTCACCTCTGGCAGTGTCGCCCGCCAGGTGCAGGCACAGCTCGCACCACTGCCGGAGGACACCGTCCTCGCCGCCATCGGACCCCGAACCGCCTTCGACGCTCGTGCCGCCGGAATCACCGTGCACCTCATCGCCGAGTCGCGATCGGTGGCCGCCCTCGTCGAGGTGCTGGTCGAATATGCCATCGCGGAACAGGAACGGAATGATTGACGGGCCTCGGGATCGACCGCGCAGACTCCGCAGGACTCCGGCGCTGCGCCGGCTCGTGGCCGAGACCCGCATCCATCCGGCGGAGCTGATCCTGCCGATGTTCGTTCGGGAGGGGCTCCGTTCGCCCGAACCCATCGCCTCGATGCCCGGCGTGAGCCACCACTCGATCGACAGTCTCCGGCGCGCGGTGGTCGAGGCAGCGGAGGCGGGCATTGGCGGAGTGATGCTCTTCGGCATCCCGACCTCGAAGGACGCCATCGGCTCCGGTGCGACCGATGAGAACGGCATCCTCAACACGGCGACGCGCGCGGTCGTCGCGGAGGTCGGCGAATCGATAGTCGTCCAGACCGACCTCTGTCTCGACGAATTCACCGACCACGGACACTGCGGGGTGCTGGATGCCAGCGGCAATGTCGACAACGACGCCTCGCTCGAGCGTTACCGCGACATGGCCATCGCGCAGGCGAACGCCGGCTCGCACCTGCTCGGTCTGAGCGGCATGATGGACGGCCAGGTCGCCGTCGTCCGTGACGCCCTCGACGAGAACGGCCTCATCGACACCGCCATCCTCGGCTACGCGGCAAAGTATGCCTCCGCGTTCTATGGGCCGTTTCGCGAGGCCGTGCAGTCCTCCCTCCAGGGTGACCGGCGCAGCTACCAGCTCGACCCGGCAAACCGCCGCGAGGGCATGCGCGAGATCCTCACCGACGTCGATGAGGGTGCGGATGTCGTGATGGTCAAGCCGGCCATGAGTTACCTTGACGTGCTCGCGGATGCCGCCGCCGCGAGTCCCGTGCCGGTGTGGGCCTATCAGGTCTCCGGCGAGTATTCGATGATCGAAGCCGCCGCGGCGAACGGCTGGATCGACCGCCGCAGGGCGATCGAGGAATCGGTTCTCAGCATCCGTCGCGCCGGAGCGGACGCCGTGCTCACCTACTGGGCCGTCGAGCTGGCGCGCTGGCTGCGCTCATGATCTCCAACGAGCACTACTTCACGCGGGCCAAGCTCTCGATTCCGGGTGGCGTGAACTCGCCGGTGCGCGCCTACGGTTCCGTCGGCGGCACACCGAGGTTCATCGTGTCGGCCCGTGGCGCCTACGTGACCGACGCCGAGGGCCGCGAATACGTTGACCTCGTGAGTTCGTGGGGTCCTGCGATTCTTGGCCACGCGCATCCACTGGTCGTCAAGGCTGTTCAGGATGCCGCCGCTCGCGGCCTCTCATTCGGGGCATCCACCCCCGGCGAGACCGAGCTGGCGGAACTGGTGCGCGAACGGGTGAGGGTCGACGACCAGCGTGCCGTCGAGAAGATCAGGCTCGTGTCGACCGGCACCGAGGCCACAATGACGGCGATCCGCCTCGCCCGCGGGGTGACCGGCCGGGATCTGCTGGTCAAGTTCGCTGGCCACTACCACGGACATTCGGATGCACTGCTCGCCGAGGCGGGGTCCGGGGTCGCGACGCTCGCCATGCCAGGCTCGGCCGGAGTGACCGCCGCGACCGCCGCCCAGACGCTGGTACTGCCGTACAACGACCTCGACGCGGTGCGCGCGGTGTTCGCCGAGCACGGCGGGAACATCGCCGCCGTCATTGTCGAGGCCGCCGCCGCGAACATGGGCGTCGTCGCACCGGAGCGCGGCTTCAACCGCGCGCTCTCGACGATCACGCGCGACAATGGTGCACTGCTCATCCTCGATGAGGTGCTCACGGGCTTCCGGGTCGGGCCGGCCGGCTGGTGGGGGCTCGAGGCGTCCCGCGTGGTCCCGGACGGCGCCGGGTGGAGGCCAGACCTCGTCACCTTCGGCAAGGTCATCGGCGGCGGAATGCCGCTCGCCGCGATCGGTGGACGCGGCGACGTGATGGACCAGCTCGCACCGCTCGGCCCCGTGTACCAGGCCGGCACGCTCAGCGGCAATCCGGTCGCCGTTGCGGCCGGCATCGCCACGCTGCGGAACGCGGATGCCGCGGTCTACGGCCGCCTCGACGCCGTCGCCGACCGGCTCTCCTCTGCGGTCTCGGAGGCGCTGGCAGCGGAGGGCGTCGAGCACTCGGTGCAGCGCGCCGGCAGCCTGTTCTCCTTTGCCTTCAGCGCGACACCGCCCAGGAACTACGCCGACGTGAAGGCGCAGCAGGCCTTCCGCTATGCGCCGTTCTTCCACGCGATGCTCGACGCGGGGGTGTCACTGCCGCCGTCGGTTTTCGAGGCCTGGTTCGTCTCGGCAGCGCACGACGACGCGGCGATCGCCCGCATCCTGGAGGCGCTCCCGGCCGCCGCTCGGGCTGCGGCTGCCGCCCGACCTCGCCCGTAGGTCATCCGCGCGCCGTCTCGTGGTCAGCGCGGGTGTTGTAACGTCCGCACCGACAACAACGAGCAGCGCGGATGAGGCCGGCGCTTCAGAGCGCGAGCGCGATGAACACCAGCCCCACGAGCGGCGGCACGCCCTGGATGAGCGCGGAACGGCGATTGGTCTTCGAGCTCAGCAGTAGCACCAGTGCGGCGAACACCATGCTGCCGGCGCCCATGAAGACCAGGGCCAGGCCGGCGGCGGGGATGCTCCGGAGCAGCACCAGCCCGATTCCGGCGCCGAGGCCGAGGAACAGGTTGTAGAAGCCCTGGTTGAAGGCCATCGGCCTGATGGTCTCGGCCTCCTCCTGGCTAGTGATGCCGAAGATCTTCCAGGTGCGCGGCTTCGTCCAGGTGACGCTCTCCAGAAAGAAGACGTAGAGGTGGAATACGGCGGCGAGGAGGATGAAGATCGAGCCGATGACGAGGAGCGCGGTGTTCATGCTCGACAGTGTGACAGATGCACCGACCTCACACCGTTCAGCGCCTCACCTCGACCACCGTGCGGCCCCGAACCTGGCCCGCGAGGATGAGTCCGGCATGGGGGATGGCGTCCGCCAAGCCGATCGTCGTTGTCATCGAGTCGAGCAGATCGAGGTCCAGGTCGGTCGCGAGCCTCGCCCATGCCTCCTCCCGCAGGGGCCGCGGCGCGAAGACCGAGTTGATGCCCGTGAGGGTGACAGCGCGGAGGATGAACGGCATGACAGTCGTCGGCAGGTCGCCGCTCTGCGCGAGGCCGCAGCCGGCCACGGTACCGCCGTACCGGGTCTGGGCGAGCACATTGGCGAGGGTCTGGCCGCCGACCGAATCTATAGCTCCGGCCCAGCGCTGGCTCTGCAGCGGCCTGCCCGGCTCCCCGATGCGCCCGATGATCTCCGTGGCACCGAGCGAGCGCAGGTAGTCGGATTCCTCGGCGCGACCAGTCGAGGCGACGACGCGATGCCCGAGCTTCGACAGGAGGGTGATCGCCACCGAGCCGACGCCGCCAGCTGCTCCGGTCACGAGGATGTCGCCATCCGTCGCACCAGCCTTCTCGAGGGCGAGCACGGCGAGCATCGCCGTGAAGCCCGCGGTGCCGACGGCGGCGGCACGTTTGGGGCTGATCCCCTCCGGCAGCGGCAGCAACCACTCGCCCTTCACCCGTGCGCGTTCGCTCAGGCCCCCGTTGTGAGTCTCGCCGATTCCCCAGCCGTTCAGCAGCGCGCGGTCACCGACGGACCAGTCCGGATCTTCGGAGCTCGCAACCGTGCCGACGAGGTCGATACCCGGTATCAGCGGGCTGATCTTCGCGACGCCAGGGCGCCCGCCCAGGGCGAGCCCGTCCTTGAAGTTGATGCCGGAGTACTCGACATCGATGGTGACGTCGCCGTCACCGAGGTCGTCATCCGTCACGTCGTCGCGAAGAGTGGTTTTCGCATCCGCTATCTGAAGGGCTCGGAACATGGGGTCAACGCTACTCGCGCGTGCCGGGTCTTCTCGCGGCGGAGCAATGCGCTTGTTCGGCGGAGAAAGGTGCTCACGGAGGGAGGAATATCTGGGTCCGCGACGCGTTTTCTCCGCCGCGAGAGGGGCGCAACGTACTCAACCGAACAGGATGGCGGCCTCGTCGTAGCGGGACTGTGGCACGGTATTGAGCTTGCCGAGGGCATCCTCGAAGGCGACATGGGTGATCGTGGTCCCCCTGAGCGACACCATGCGCCCCCAGTCGCCGTGGATGACGGAGTCGACCGCGGCCATGCCGTAGCGGGTGGCGAGCACGCGGTCGTAGGCGGTCGGGGTTCCGCCGCGCTGGATGTGGCCGAGGGTGGTTGCGCGCGTCTCGATTCCGACCCGATCCTCGATCTCGGGCGCGATCCGTTCGCCGATGCCACCGAGTCGCGGACGGCCGAAGGCGTCGAGTCCACGCTCGGAGTGGGCGTCATCCATCGTGTCGAGGTGGAAGCCCTCGGCGACGACGAGAAGGGGCGCCCGTCCGCGGTCGACGACGGACTGCACCCATCCCACGATCTGGTCGATGCTGGTCTTCTGTTCGGGGATGAGGATGGCATGCGCGCCGGCGGCCATGCCGGAGTGCAGCGCGATCCAGCCGACGTGGCGGCCCATCACCTCGGCGACCATGCAGCGTCCGTGCGAGTCTCCGGTGGTGCGGAGGCGATCCATGGCGTCGGTGGCGATCTGCACTGCGGTGTCGAATCCGAAGGTGTAGTCCGTGGCTGAGAGGTCGTTGTCCACCGTCTTGGGAACGCCGACGATCTTGACCCCGGCATCCGTCAGCCGCTTGGCGGCCGCGAGCGTTCCCTCGCCACCGATAGCGATGAGAGAGTCGACGCCGAGGCGCTCCATGTTCTCCTTGACCCGGTCGGCGCCGCCCTCGCCCTCGAAGGGATTGGTGCGGGACGTACCGAGGATGGTGCCGCCCTGCTTCGAGATGCCCTGGATGTCTTTGCGCTCCAGCGGCATGATGGTGCCCTCGACTACGCCCCGCCAGCCGTCCTTGAAACCGACGAACTCCTGGTTGTAGATCTGCGTGCCCTTGAGAACAGCGCCACGGATGACCGCGTTCAGGCCTGGGCAGTCGCCGCCGCTGGTGAGGATTCCGATGCTCATGGCACCATCATTCCGTAATTTTCGCGATTCTTTCGCCGACGGCAGTGGATGGGATCGGATGCTCCGCGCACGCCGTGGTCGCAGCGTGCTCATCGCAGACCACGAGCTGCACCCGGCAACCGAGGTCGCCGCAGTTCTGCATGTGACTGGTCGGAGCATCGCAGCGATAGCAGCGACCGACAACTGTGGGGCGGTCGCTGAAGTCCATGGACATCCGATTGTCGAACACGTAGAGCGAGCCCTGCCAGAGGCCCGCATCGCCGTATGTCTCGCCATAGCGCGCGATGCCACCGTCGAGCTGGTAGACGTTCTCGAATCCGCGATTGATCATCAGCGAGCTCAGTACCTCGCAGCGGATGCCGCCGGTGCAGTAGGTGACGATCGGCTTGCCCTTGAGGTGGTCGTATTTGCCGCTGTCGAGCTCGGCCACGAACTCGCGCGTGTTGCCGACCTGCGGCACCACGGCATCCCGAAATCGCCCGATCTCGGCCTCGAAGGAGTTGCGTCCATCGAAGAAGACGACCTCCTCCCGTTCGACGAGTTCGTGCAACTGCTCGGGGCTCAGCCTTGTTCCGCCACCGACGACGCCGTTCTCGTCGACCCTCAGCTCGCCGGGAGCGCCGAAGCTCACGATCTCGTCGCGCACGCGAACGCTCAGCCGCGGAAAGTCGGCGCCGTTGCCCTCGCTCCACTTGGCATCCAGGTCCATGAACGCCGGGTATTCCCGGGTCTTGCGCAGGTAGCGTTTGACATCGATGAGCTCGCCGCCGACGGTGCCGTTGATGCCGTCCCTCGAGATGAGGATGCGGCCGCCGAGGTCGAACGACTCGCAGAGGTCGCGCTGCCAGAGCCGGATCGCCTCCGGATCGGCGAGCGGCGTGAACTTGTAGAACAACAGGATCTTGGGCACGGCCACCGGTCGAGTCTAAATTGCGCCATGTCAGTTCGCGCTGACATCAGCGCGAACTGACATGGCGTTTGCGCGGCGCGCCACCGCGGCAACGTAGTCTGCTGAATATGGAAACGGCGACGCTGGCGGATGCTCCGCCCCTCCGTACCAGGTACGCTCCGGCCGCACCGCTCAACCTGAAGCTCACGCTGCGACCGTTGAGCCGCGGCGGGCAGGATCCGACGATGCAGTGGCACGCCGCGGGGGTCTGGCGCACGATCCCGACCCCGCTGGGCACAGCTACCCTGCACCTCTCGCAGCGCGATGACGCGGTCGACGCGGTCGCCTGGGGTGACGGCGCCGAGTGGGCGATCGCGAGCGTACCGGAGCTACTCGGCCATGGCGATGAGCCGGGCGACTTCGACGTGTCGGCAAACACGTTCCTGCACGAGGCAGGCCGGCGTACCTCCGGGATGCGGCTGCTGCGCACCGGTCTCGTCCTCGAGATGATGATCGCCGCGATCCTCGAACAGAAGGTCACCGGCAAGGAGGCGCACTTCGCGTGGAGTCGCCTCATCCGTGCACACGGCGAGCTGGCACCGGGTCCGGCGCCCGCCGGCATGCGGGTATTCCCCTCCGCCCAGGCGTGGCGCATGATCCCGTCGTGGGAGTGGCATCGGGCGGGCGTGGACGCGCAACGCTCCCGCACGGCGATCGCCGCGGCATCCGTCGCCGCCGGTCTCGAGCGGACGCTGGCGTTCGGCCGCGGGGGAGCGCAGGTGCTCACCAAACTGCGGAGCATTCCCGGCGTCGGCGTGTGGACCGCTGCCGAGACCAGCCAGCGAGCCCATGGCGACCCCGACGCGGTGAGTGTCGGCGACTATCACCTGCCCGCGGTCGTCGGCTGGGCGCTCATCGGAAGGCCCGTCGACGACGATGGGATGCTCGAGCTGCTGTCACCATGGCCCGGCAACCGTCAACGCGTCATGCGACTCATCGAGTCGAGCGGATTCGCGAAGCCGCGATTTGGACCGCGCATGACCATCCCGGATCATCGTCGGCGCTAAGCCAGCGGAACTGCGCGGCTTTGTCGAAATAGGCCTGCCAGGGCGGGCGGATCCGTGCGCACATTGTCTCTCTCGGACAGCCGAGTTCGAAGCGAGGACGGCGCGGACTACGGTAGGCCGGTGCATCTCATCTTTCGGACGTTCCTGATCTGGCTCCGTCGCGGGGGACCGCGGATCGACATCCACGACGTCGGCCGCATCGACTTCCGTGTGCTGCCTACGGACCTCGACGTGCTCGGGCACATGAACAACGGCGTTTACCTGTCGATCATGGACCTCGGCCGGATGGATCTGCTGCAGCGATCAGGAGCCTGGTCGCGTTTCGCGAAGGCCGGTTTCTACCCCGTCATCGCCAACGAGACGATCAGTTTTCGCAAGTCGCTGCTGCCCTGGCAGCGGTTCACGATTGAAACCCGCGTAGCCGGTTACGATGCGAAGGCCGTCTATATCGAGCAGCGGGCCGCGGTGAAGGGTGAGATCTACGCGCAGGCGTTCATCCGCTGCCGGTTCGTGAGGAAGACGGGCGGCACGGCGAGCCTGGCCGAAATCATCGAGGTGACAGGCGCCGACACCGCAGACCTGACGGTTCCGGAGTGGGTCGACCGCTGGGCGAACGACGTTGCTCTGCCGCCGACCAAAGCGCCGGCGCCGAGCGTCTGGAGCTAGCCTCAGCCGTCTTCCGGCTCCGGGTCGTCGGAGGGCTCGGAGTCGTTAAAGGGCTCGGAGGGCTCCGCGTGCGACCCCAGCGGTTCGCCACCGAAGTCCGCGGAATCCGCCTCGCTCGCGGACTTCAGCAGTTCATCCGCCTCCGCCTGAGCGGCGGCCGCCTCCTCAGGATCGCCAGCCGCGGCGCCTCCCTGATTGGCGAACTGGTCGAAATCGGCCATCGCGTCGCTCCTATCCGTGTGGTGACGGGTACGAGCCTAGCCAGCCACGGGACCATAGGCAAAGAGTCGCCGCGGATCCCAGCGGCCCCTGATCGCAGCGAGCCGATCGTGCACCTCTGGCGTCCAGGCCAGCCGGAACTGCTCGGCGTCACTGCCGTCCCCGGCGAAGTTGATCGTCGTCTCCGGCGAGATCCAGGGGGCTATCGCGGACGTGAGCTGCCCGGCGACCGCGGGCAGAACCTCCGCGAAGAGCCCCGGATCGGGCACGCCGACGATGGTCAGGGTGTATCCGGATGCCCGCCCGCCGACCGCGGAACCCTCAGGAACATCGATGAAGGTGCGCGCCCCCAAGTGCCGGAGCTCCACCACGATCAGCGGAACCGGCTGCTCGTGCCCGATCTTCGCGAGCAGTTCGGTGGCGAAGTCCTGGTCGATGTCCGACAGCAGCCCGCCGGTAACCCAGCCGGGACCGGGTTCGGTCGGATCGTTGTGGATGAGTCCTACCTTGGATGTCGGAAGCACACCGATAGTGTCGATGATCGCCGGCGCGAGACCGCGGAGCGGCGCTGCAAGACGTTCACCCTCGGCGGCGCCGCCCGGAAAGGCGAAGCGGAGGTTCAGCAGGGTGCGTCCGCGAAGCGGTTCGGGTATCGCGTCGAAATCGGGGAGGCGGAGAATGGCGACGGAGGTCGTGACCTGATCGTCGGCGGTAGCGCTCCAGTCGATCCACGACCGCAGCACGGTCTCGATGTTCGGCGCGTCGAAGAATATCGAGCCGGCGTACAGCTCGGTGAGAGGGACGAGCTCGAACTGCATCTCGGTGACAACTCCGAAACCGCCCTTGCCACCCCGAAGGGCCCAGAAGAGATCGATGTTCTCCTCGGCGTTCGCATTCACGATCGAGCCGTCTGCGATGACGAGGGTGAAGCCGCGCGCATAATCAGAGCTGAAGCCGTGGCTGCGAGAGAGCGGACCGAGGCCACCGCCGAGGGTGTAGCCGACCGCGCCGACGTTGCCGGACGCACCGACGATCGCCGTGAGACCGAGAGATTCTGCGGCGTCGAGCACCGCGGACCAGCGCACGCCGGCCCCGATCCGGGCGATTCGCGTCTCGGGATCGATCGAGAGAGCGTCCAGTCTCCTGGTGGTGATGAGTAGGCCGTCGGCGATGGCCGACTCCGCGCCGTGACCCGTGGCCTGCATGCGGACGGAGAGCTCGTTGGCGACGGCGAAGCGCACCGCCTCGACCACATCCGCTTCGCTCGTGACGCCGACCACGACATCCGGAGTGTGGACGGCGGAACGGTTGAAAGCGGAGACCTCCTCGGCGAAGCCACCGTCGGATGGGCTCAGGACCGGACCGGCCACGGCGGCACGAAGTTCTTCGAGGGATAGTTGCGTTCTCATTCCGGCAGGCTACCCGCTCCCACCGACACGACGAAAGGTTGTGTCGATGAATTGTGGAGGGAGGAATCCTGGCTAGAGAGCACTCTCGAGCACTGCCATCGCGGCGTTGTGGCCACCGAGGCCGCTCACCGCGCCGCCACGCCTGGCGCCAGCGCCGCAGAGCAGGATGCGGTCGTGTGCCGTCGACACGCCCCAGCGTTCCGCCGGGGTGGCGAGCGCCGCGTCATCCTCCACGAACGGCCAGTCGAGTGGACCGTGGAAGATATTGCCGCCCGGCATACGGAGGGCGGCCTCCAGGTCGAGAGTCGTCTTCGCCTCGATGCAGGGTCGGCCAGCGGCATCCGTCATCAACAGGTCCTCGATGGGTTCGCCGAGCACGCTGTCGATGGAGTCGAGTGCCGCGCGGGTGAGCCGTTCGCGCATCGCGTCGTTGTTCGCCGCCGAGAGCAGCCGGTCGGGGGTGTGCAGTCCGAAGACGGTGAGGGTGTGAGCACCGCTGGCGGCGAGCTCAGGGGAGAGGATGCTCGGATCGCTCAGCGAGTGGCAGTAGATCTCGGCGGGGAGCGGGCTCGGCATCCGCCCGCCGCTCGCGGTCTGGAACGCCGATTCGAGCTGTGAGTAGCTCTCGTTGACGTGGAACGTTCCGCCGAATGCCGAGGTCGGGTCGAGTGTTTCGTCCAATAGCCGGGGGAGTCGCTTCACCAGCAGGTTCACCTTCAGCTGCGAGCCCTCCGGCCGCCCGCCTCCCGCCTCGCCGAGAAGTCGCGAGAGCACGTGCGGTGCGACGTTCGCGAGGACGGTGCCCGCGCCCATGACTGCTTCGCGATCGTTGACCAGGTAACGGACTTCACCATCCGGCGTGACGGACGTCACCTCCGCGCCCGCGATCAGGACCGCGCCGGCCTTGCGCGCTGCGTCGGCGAGCTCGCTCGTCACCGCTCCCATGCCGCCGACGGGCACATCCCAGTCCCCGGTTCCGCCGCCGATGACGTGGTAGAGGAAGCAGCGATTGGCGGCGAGCGTCGCATCGTGGGCCGATGCGAAGGTACCGATCAGGGCATCGGTGAGCACGACGCCGCGCACGAGGTCGTTGTCGAAAGTGCTCTCGATGATCTCGCCGACCGGACGCTCGACGAACGCGCTCCACAGACGATCGTCAGCCACTAACCGTTTCGCCTCAGACCTGGTGAGCAGTGGATGGCAGACGGTCGGAAAGATGGTCTGCGCAAGCCGGGCGGTGCCGCCGTAGAACTCGTGCCAGGCGGCCACGTCGCCGCCGATGGAAGCGAAGGATGCCGCGGTGCCATCGGCGTCGAGGCTGTCGACGAGTAGTCCGCGCCCGGAGCGCCCGTCGGGCGTGTACGACGAATATCGCCGGCGCTCGAGACGGATGTCGAGCCGCAATTCGCGGATGATGCGCGCCGGCAGCAGGCTCACCAGGTACGAATACCGGGACAGCCGGGCCTCGACGCCCTCGAATGCTTGCGCCGAGACAGCAGCTCCGCCGAACTGGGCGAGTCGTTCGAGAACCGTGACCGACCTGCCGGCCTGTGCGAGGTAGGCGGCGGCGACGAGGCCGTTGTGACCCCCACCGACGATGACGACGTCCTGCTGGGTCACTCTGGCTTCTCGGCGGATGCCGTTTCGGCCAAGGCGTCCCTGGCGGGCACATCCTCATCGGCAGCGCAGCCGATCGCCTCGACCACCCTGGCGGCCATCCCCTTCAGCCGCTCGGCTTCGTCGTCGCCGAGCACGTCGAAGAAGTAGCGACGGATCGCGGCCACGTGACCGCGGGTCGCGCCGAGGACCGCGCGGCGGCCGTCGGCGGTCAGGCCGATCCAGGATCCCCTGGCGTCCGTCTCGCACTCGGTCCGCGTCAGCAGGTCGCGTTTCTCCATGCGCGCGATGAGATGGGAGACGCGGCTCTTCTCCCATCCGATCGTGCCGGCAATGTCTTTGACGCGCAGCTGGCGGCCGGGAGCCAGGTTGATGGCGAGGAGGATTTCGTATTCCGAGGCGGACACCTGGGAATCCCGCTGGAGCTGCAGGTCGAGCGCGCGGTCGAGGGTTCGCCGCATCGAGTAGAAGGCGCGCCACACCTCGACCTCGGAGTCGCTGAGCGCCGATTGTTCAGCCATGATTCATTCTAGTCGGTTGATGACGCGTCACCAAAAGGTTTAGGATGGTGATACGTCATCCAAATCTACACGAAGGAATCTCCTTGTCTCTCAAGATCGCCGTCATCATCGGAAGCACTCGCCCGGGCCGTAACGGCGAAGCGGTAGCGAAGTGGGTGCACGAACTCGCCTCGCAGCGCTCCGATGCTGAATTCGAGCTCGTCGACCTGCTCGATTACGATCTGCCGCACCTCGATGAGGCCGTCTCGGCATCGCAGGGCAAGTACGCCGGCGAGCACACCAAGAAGTGGGCCGCGAAGGTGGCCGAGTTCGACGGCTACATCTTCGTCACCCCCGAGTACAACCACAGCACCTCAGGAGCGCTTAAGAACGCCATCGACTATGTCTACGCCGAGTGGAACAATAAGGCCGCCGGCCTGGTGAGCTATGGCGCGGCGGGCGGAACGCGCGCCGCAGAGCACCTCCGCCTCATCCTCGGAGAGCTGCAGATCGCGGATGTCCGGTCGCAGGTCGCGCTCTCGCTCGTGACCGACTTCGAGAACTACAGCGTGTTCAAGCCGGCTGCCTTCCACGAGGGCGCGCTCACGACTCTGCTCAACCAGACGGTCGCCTGGGCCGGAGCGCTCAAGCCGCTGCGCGCCTCGGCACAGCTCGCCGCCTAGGCTCCATCCCCCCTCGAGTTGTCACGAATCGACCGATAATCCGCCTCATAGGTCGATTAGCGACAACTCGATGTGGGGATGGTGGGATGTGGGCGTCACGCCTCGTGTCAGCCGAAGGTCGCGTCGAGTGCCGCCGACAGATCGGCCACGAGATCCTCCGCATCCTCCAGCCCGATGGAGAACCTCAGGTGCCCGAGCGTGCGGAACGGATCCGGATAGTGCACGACGCGAGGACCATCGGTTCCGACGTGCACTATGAGCGACTCGTCGTGACCGAGTGAGACCGCAGACGTGATCACCCGCAGATTCGCCACGAACCGGTTCTGGGCATCCGAGTCTCCCTCGACGGCGAAGGCGATCATGGCACCGTAGCCGCGTCCGCCGAACTGCCGGGTCGCGAGTTCGTGCTGCGGATGCGATGCGAGCCCCGGATAGGCCACGTACGCCACGCGAGGGTCGGCCTCCAAGAATTCCGCGACGCGGGCCGCGGACTCCAGGTGCTGCCGCAGGCGCAGCGGCAGTGTGACCGAGCCGCGCATGATCAGCCAGGCGTTGAAGGGCGAGATGATGCCGCCGACGTCGACCATCGCATCCGCCTTGATGCGCTGAACCAGCTCGCGCGAGCCGATCACCGCCCCGCCCATGGCGTCGCCGTGTCCGTTGATGTACTTCGTGAGGGAGTGCACGACGAGGTCGGCTCCGTCGGCGAGCGGGCGGTAGAGCGGCGGCGGCGTGAAGGTCGAGTCGACGGAGAGGAGTGCGCCGGCATCGTGTGCGACGCGGGCGATGGCGGCGACATCCGCTACCTTCGTCGTCGGGTTGGCGATCGCCTCGATGTGCACGAGCCGGGTGTTCGGGCGGATGGCGGCGCGCACCGCCTCGACATCGGCCACGTCCACGAACGTGGCAGTGACGCCGTACTTCTCTGGGAGCAGTTCGGTGAAAAGCCGGAACGTCGCCTCGTAGGTGACGTCGCCGACCACCACATGGTCCCCGCCGCGCAGGTGCGTGAAGAACACCGAGTGCAGCGCTGCGACCCCTGACGCCAGCACGACGGCGTCTTCCCCACCCTCGAGGATCGCGAGCTTCTGCTGCAGACCGAGCTGGTTGGTGCCGGAATTGCGGGTGTAGAGCGGGATGTCCGTTCCCGACCAACTGACGCCGGACGGGTCGTCGGGGAGCGCGTAGGAGTTCGCCATCACGATCGGTGTGCGGATGGCGCCGGAGCCCGCGTCGATCGCGTTGCCGGCGTGAACGGCCTGGGTGAGCAGGGAGAGGCTGGCGGGATCGTGTTTGTCGGGTCGCGAGGTCATGGGTTCAGCGTAGAAGAGCGTCGCTCCGAAGGTCACCATGTGACGGAATGCGCGACAGGGGCACTCCGCGCGCCGCGCAAGTAGTCTCGTTACATGTCTTCGCACGCCCCCGAGTCACCGGTGAGCTCCGATGTGCTCGCCGACGAGGCAATCCTCACGGTGCGCCGCTGGTTGGCCCAGAGCGCTGATGTCACGCCGGACAGGTCCGCGAAGCGTCTCGCAGGTCTGCTCAAGGACCCCAGGGGACTCGACTTCACGATCGGTTTCGTCGACCGGGTCGTGCGTCCGGAGGATCTGAGGGTCGCCGGTCACAACCTCGACAAGCTTTCCCGTGCCATCCCCGCATTCCTGCCCTGGTATATGAGGATCGCGATTCAGCTCGGCGGCGGATTCGCGCCACTGATCCCGTGGCCGATCGTTCCGATCGCCCGTCGCGTACTGCGCGGCATGGTCGGCCATCTCATCCTGGATGCGACGCCGAAACGGCTCGACAAGAGCATGGCCGCGCTGCGCGGCGATGGGGTGCGGCTCAACCTGAATCTGCTCGGCGAGGCGGTGCTCGGCGACGACGAGGCGGACCGCCGGCTCGCCGGGACTCGTGAACTGCTCGAGCGCGACGACGTGGACTACGTGTCGATCAAGGTGTCATCGGTGTCGAGCCAACTATCGATGTGGTCCTTCGATGAGACTGTCGAGCGGGTGGTCGGCCGGCTGACGCCGCTCTACGAACTCGCGGCGGTGTCCGCGACCCGCAAGTTCATCAACCTCGACATGGAGGAGTTCCGCGACCTCGACTTGACGATCGCGGTCTTCGTCCGCATCCTCGAACAACCGCGTCTCAAAAACCTCGAGGCCGGTATCGTGCTGCAGGCCTACCTCCCGGATGCCCTCCGCGCCCTGCAGGGGCTCACCAACTGGGCGACGCAGCGCCGCGCGGCGGGGGGTGCTGGCATCAAGGTGCGCATCGTCAAGGGCGCTAACCTCGCCATGGAGAACGTCGACGCGATCATCCATGGCTGGCCGCTCGCCACCTATTCAGTGAAGGAACACACCGACACGAACTACAAGCGCCTGCTCCACTGGGCCTTCACGCCCGAACGCACCGACGCAGTGCGCATCGGTGTCGCCGGCCACAACCTCTTCGACATCGCCTATGCCTGGCTCCTCGCCAAGCAGCGCAGGGTCGAATCACGGGTCGAGTTCGAAATGCTCCTCGGCATGGCGACCGGACAGGCGGATGCCGTCAAACGCGACGTTGGTGGCCTGTTGCTCTACACACCGGTGGTGCACCCGCGTGAGTTCGACTCCGCGATCTCGTATCTCATCCGCCGCTTGGAGGAGAACGCGAGCAGCGAGAACTTCATGTCGGGCGTCTTCGACCTCGCGCAGGATGACGCCGTGTTCGCACGGGAAGCGGGTCGCTTCCTCGCTTCGGTGGACCGCCTCGCCGCGGAGGCGGATGGCCCGGTTCCGGCATCCCATCGCATCCAGAACCGCACCGTCCCCCTTGTGCTCCCGCCGGTCGACTCCGAGCCGCGGGAGTTCCACAACGAGCCGGACACCGACCCGGCGATCGGGGCCAACCGGCAGTGGGGTCGCAGCATTCTCTCTCGCGTTCCATCGTCACGGCTGGGGGTCGATGGCATCGCCGCGGCACGGATCACCGACCTCGATACCCTGCAGCGCGTGATCGCGAACACCGTCGCCGCGGGTGCCGAGTGGGGGCAGCGTCGGGCAGACACCCGTGCGACCGTGCTGCACAGCGCGGGCGACGCCCTCGCCGCGGCACGGGCAGAGCTCATCGAGGTCATGGCGAGCGAGACCGGCAAGACCATCGCCGAGGGCGATGTCGAGGTGAGCGAGGCGATCGACTTTGCCCACTACTACGCGGAGCAGGCCCGCCACCTCGACAGGATCGAGCATGCCGAGTTCCTGCCGTCGCGTCTCATCGTCGTCACCCCGCCGTGGAACTTCCCTGTCGCGATTCCCGCCGGATCGATGCTATCGGCGCTTGCCGCCGGCTCCGGGGTGATCATCAAGCCGGCACCGCAGGCGCGTCGAACGGCGGCCGTGCTCGTCGAAGCGCTCTGGGCGGGAGGTGTACCGCGCGGAGTGCTCACGCTCGCGGATATCGAGGAGGGTGAACTCGGTCGACAGCTGATCTCCGATCCGGCAGTCGATCGTGTCATCCTCACCGGGGCATGGGAGACGGCGAAGCTGTTCCGCTCCTGGCGGCCCGACCTTCCGCTTCTCGCCGAGACGAGCGGCAAGAACGCCATCGTCATCACGCCGAGCGCGGACCTCGACCTCGCGGTGGCGGACATCGTCAAGAGCGCCTTCGGTCACGCAGGCCAGAAGTGCTCCGCCGCGAGCCTCGTGATCCTGGTCGGCTCCGTCGGCAGTTCCGAGCGTTTTCGCCGCCAGCTGCTCGACTCGGTGTCGACGCTGCGCGTCGGCTATCCGCAGGATCCGACGGCCGTCATGGGCCCGATCATCGAGCCGGCCGCCGGCAAGCTCGAAAGGGCGCTCACCAGCCTGGATGACGGTGAGACCTGGCTGGTCAAGCCGCGAGCGCTCGACGAGAGCAACCGGCTGTGGTCGCCCGGCGTGCGGGACGGCATCGCCGCGGGTTCCGAGTTCCATCTGACCGAGTACTTCGGGCCAGTGCTCGGCATCATGCGTGCCGCCACGCTCGAGGAGGCGATCGAGCTGCAGAATGCACCGGCCTACGGTCTCACCGCGGGGATCCATTCGCTGGATGCGGACGAGATCGCGACCTGGCTCGACACCGTGCAGGCCGGGAACCTCTATGTGAACCGCGGCATCACAGGAGCCATCGTGCGCCGCCAACCCTTCGGCGGCTGGAAGCGTTCGACCGTTGGAACGAGCGCGAAGGCCGGTGGTCCAAACTACCTGGCGACCCTCGGCGACTGGCGACCGGTCTTCTCCGAGCCGGGCCAGTCCGTTGTGCTTCGTGGGCTGAGCGATCGCGTCACCGAGCTCATCGAGGCCGCGCAGCCGGGCATGGAGTTTCTCGAATTCGACAGGGTACGCTCCGGCGCGGTGAGCGATCAGCATGCCTGGGACGAGGAGTTCGGCGTCGCCAGGGATGTCTCCGGACTCCTGGTCGAACGCAACGTGTTCCGCTATCGGCCGGTGCCCGTCACCGTTCGACTGGCCGAGGGTGCCTCGCCAGCCCAACTCGTACGCGTGATCGCCGCGGCAACGCGGGCGGGCGCGCCGATCGCCATCAGTTCCGCGGTTCCCGTTGCGGCGGGCCTCGTCCGGCTGTTCGGCCGCGAGCCCAGACCGGTCGCCGTGCGCGAGGTGATCGTGGAGACGGACGCCCGCTGGCACGCCAGGCTGCAGTCCGGCGAGGCGCGGATCGGCAGGGGCATCTCCAGCCGCATCCGTCTGATCGGCGGTGACGCTCGTGCGCTCGCACTCGTGCTCGAGGGGGATCCGGATGTCGCGATCTACGCCGGCCCCGTCACCACCGCAGGCAGGCTCGAGCTCCTGCCGTTCCTGCGCGAACAGGCCGTGAGCATTACGGCTCACCGGTTCGGCAACCCGGACCCCTCGACCGCCGTCGTTCTCTAGAGGCGAGAGAATAGTAATTGCGCCTCCTTGTAACGTTTGCTCTTGATCGAGCGGGTGCGAACGTCACAAAGGGGAACAATCGTCCGCAATAGCAACCGAATGTACGCAAGGACAGTCCATGATTCCGTCTCTTCCCCTCAACAACGGGACCTCCATCCCGCTCATCGGGCTCGGGACTTCGCCCCTCAACGATGCGCAGGTCGCCCCGGTGATCGTGACGGCCATCGAGGCCGGCTACCGGCATATCGACACCGCGGTGAGATACGGCAACGAGCGGGGTGTCGGCACCGGCATCCGTGACAGCGGAATCGCCCGCGAAGAACTCTTCGTCACGACGAAGCTGGACGGCGAGTTCCAGGGAGACGATCGCGCGATCGCCGGACTCGATGGCTCGCTCGAGCGGCTCGGACTCGACTACGTCGACCTGCTGCTCATCCACTGGCCGCTTCCCAGCCGGGGCGAATACGTGTCGACCTGGCACAGCTTCGAGAAACTGCTTGCGGCGGGCAAGGCGAAAACGATCGGTGTCTCCAACTTCAAGCCGGCGCACATCGCCACCCTCGTTGCCGAAGCCGAAGTGTTGCCGGCGGTCAACCAGGTGCAGCTGAGTCCGTACACGCCGCGCCTGGCCGAGCGTCGGGCCGATGACGAGCACGGCATCGCCACCGAGTCGTGGAGCCCGATCGGCGCGGGAAACGACCTGCTCGCTTCCCCTGCGATCGCCGCGATCGCTGAGCGCGTCGGCAAGACCGCCGCGCAGGTCGTTCTTCGCTGGCACGTGCAGCAGTCGCTGGTCGCGATCCCGAAGTCCTCGAATGCGCGGCGCATTCGTGAGAACATCGACATCTTCGACTTCGAGCTGACCGCGGCGGACTTCGACTCGATCGCCGCGCTCGACAGGGGACCAAGCGCCGGCGTCGACTCGGACCACGAGGGTCACTGAGCCCCGCCTTGTCCACGAGAGAGAACGCGGGTCCGCCGCAGGAGGGGATCGACGCGGCATCCGCCCTCCCGCTTCTCATCGAGCGGCTCTCGGTGCTTCGCGCTGGCGGTGACCGTGTGATCCTCGGAATCGTCGGCGCACCGGGCGCGGGCAAGACCACCCTCGCGCGTGATCTCGCCGCTGCCCTCGGCCCCGATCTCGCGGTCGTCGTTCCGATGGACGGCTTTCACATCGCATCCGAAGCGCTTCCGGGGCCGGAGTACCTCGAACGCCGTGGTGCTATGGACACCTTCGACATCGGGGGATACCTCGCACTGCTCGCTCGGCTCAGGCGCAATGCCGAGGACGTCGTCTACGCGCCGAACTTCGAGCGCGACATCGAGGAGCCGATCGCCGGCGCGATTGCGATCCGTCGTGGCCTGCCGATCGTGATCACCGAGGGCAACTATCTCCTCTCCGACGAGCCGCGTTGGAGCGAGGTGCGCGGCTTTCTCGACGAGACCTGGTTTCTCGCCGCGGATCCCTCTCTGCGGATCGAGCGGCTGATCGCGAGACACGTGCAGTCCGGCAAGTCCCTCGAGCACGCCACGCGGATGGCCACGGGATCCGACGAGCACAATGCTCAACTGGTGCTGCGCACCCGAGCCGCCGCTGATCTGGTGCTCGTAGCGGACTAGCTGCGCAGCGCCGCCTCGACGAGCGCGATAGCGTCACGTTCCGCGAGCCCGAGCTGATGGACACGGTCCGCATACTCGCGGGCCGCGCGCTGAGCCTCTCGCTGGACCGCGTCGCCATGGGTGTTCACGAACGAGCCATTCCGGCCTCGGGTCTCGATGACGTGATCCCGTTCGAGCTCGCGGTAGCAGCGTGCGACCGTGTTGGGGGCGAGCCCGAGTTCTTCGGCGAGCTTGCGCACGGTCGGGAGCTTGGCTCCGGCGGCGAGAGCGCCGGATCGGACCTGTTCGAGCAACTGCAGGCGAAGCTGCTCATAAGGTGCGACCGCGGATCCGTGGTCGATCGTCAGCGGCATGTCTTCTCCTTCGCGATGCGCGGGTGGCCCCCCATCATCGGCCAACGTTGCAATGCAAAAATACCGCGCCGTGGCGGAGCCTCAGGTTTCCGACCGAAGCGCGCTGCCTCGGCAGGCGCGCGACAGAGGTTAGGGCAATCCGTCGCTCATGGCGCTATGCAACAGAGCTCGCGTCGACCAGAGCATCTGCTCCGTCGCCTCGTCGCGGGTGAGCCCTGCGACGTCAGTGAGCCAGACGAGTGCCTCGATGCCCACGGCACTGCGCACCGCCACGGCCAGTCGGTGCACCTCCGCTTCGGTCAGTCGCGGTCGAAGCGGAGAGAGCGCGTCTTCGAACCATCCGATGGCCCGGCCCTTACGCAATGGCAATTCGCGTGGCGCGATGCCCGGTTCGAGCGAAAGCCGCAACATGGTGCGCTGCTGTGCCTCCGTAGCCACGATGAGCTGCGTGAAGGCCGAAACAGCGATCAGAAGCCGAGTCTCCGGATCGTCACCGACATCCGGGGGCAGAAGCGAGGCGACTTCGGTTTCCGGATGCGCCGCGACGAGCAACGCCTTCTGGTTGGGGAAGTAGCGGTAGGCGGTCGTGCGCGAAATGGATGCCGCGGCGGCGGCGGCTTCGACGGTGGGGGCGACGTCGCCCTGAGCCACCAGCGCACGGGCCGCGGCGATCAATTCGTTCCGTGTGCGCAGTTTCTGTCTGGTTCGGCCGGAGTCTTCGTAGGGTGTTGACACATTGCTTATGGTACCTTAGTCTCGTCGTGGTACTCAAGTTCCATAAACGATGGAAGAAGGTCATCATGAAAACCCAGACCGTCACCGTGCGTCAGCGTGACGAGGGCGAGCAACGGTGGTTCTGTGGGGGCGGACTGCACACCTGGAAAGCCAGGGAGGAAGACACCGGCGGAGCATTTCTGCTGTGGGAATCCCTCGAAGAGGGAGGAAAGGCCACTCCGCTGCACTCCCATCCGGGTGCTGATGAGACGTTTTATCTTCTCGAGGGGGAGGTGGCACTCTATGTCGACGGGGAGCAACAGGCCGTTCACGTCGGAGGCGTCGCTGTCATCCCTCGCGGCGTCGCACACGCGTTCACGGTGACCTCACCCCAGGCGCGCATGCTGTGGCTGCACACCCCTGGCAACAGTGAAGCCTTCTACCGTCAGGCCAGCGATCCTGTCGTGCCGGGCGAGCCCCGTCCACCGATCGACTTCGACCGCATTAGCGCGGTCGCGGCGGCAACCGGTGCGACAGAAATCCTCGGACCGCCGCCACTCTGATGCGGCTGAGTTCAGGACTCCCGCGCGCGGTGGATCAGCTTCGACAGAACGATCGCGCTGCGGGTGTGGTCAACGTTGGGTGCGACACGGACGCGTTCCAGGGCCAGTTCGAGCGAGGGGATGTCACGTGAGCGCATGTGGACGATGGCGTCCGCGCTGCCCGTGACCGTACCGGCATCCACCACCTCTGGCACACCGGAGAGGATGCGCCGCAGCTCGTCCGGCGCGACGGTGCCGCGACAGAAGAGTTCGACGTAGGCCTCCGTCGCGAGCCCCTCGACGGCGGGGTCGACCTGGATCGTGAATCCGCGGATGACCTTGTCGGCGACCAGGCGGTCGACGCGGCGCTTAACTGCGGATGCCGAGAGGCCGATGACTTCGCCGATATCGCCGTATCCGGCGCGGGCGTTTTGTCGCAGAAGATCGATGATGCCGTAGTCAAGGCTGTCCATCGCACCACTGTACGGTGCTTTCTTGTGCTCTCCTGACCAAGTACGGAGATTTTGTGCGCCCAACGCTCCAAAAGATTGGATGTGTGCGTGTGAGACTGGAATGGACCACCAGACTTCCAGAAGGAGCCCCGTGTCGACCACACTTCCCGCGCCGGCGAGCACGACCGTGCGCACGCCCAGCAAGCGCACCGTGCTCATGTGCCGCCCCGACTACTTCACCGTGAGCTATCGGATCAACCCTTGGATGCATCCGGAGGCCCCGACCGACACCTCGCTGGCGGTCAGACAGTGGGAGACGCTTTACCAGACCTACCTCGACCTCGGCTTCGACGTGCACCTCATCGATCCCGTCGAGGGACTGCCCGACATGGTCTACGCGGCCAACGGCGGCTTCATCATCGACAACATCGCCTACGGTGCGAGCTTCACCTATGCGGAGCGCCAGCCGGAGGGGCCTGCGTACATGGACTGGTTCAGGTCCAACGGATTCGACGTGCGGGTGCCAGAGAACGTGAACGAGGGAGAGGGCGACTTCTTGCTCGTGGGTGACGTGATCCTCGCCGGTACCGGATTCCGTACCGCGACCAACAGCCACGAGGAACTCGCCCGCATCTACGGTCGCGAGGTGGTGACGCTCGAACTCGTCAACCCGAGCTTCTACCACCTCGATACCGCCATCGCGCTGCTCGACCCGCAGCCGGGATTCGAGAACCCGAACATCGCCTATCTGCCGTCGGCCTTCAGCGAGGCCAGTCTCGCCATCCTGCGGGAACGGTTCCCGGATGCCCTGCTCGTGAACGAGGAAGACGCCGCCGTTCTCGGCCTCAACTCCTTCAGCGACGGGTACAACATCGTGATCGCGTCGCGCGCCACCGACTTCGGGCGTCAGCTACGGGAGCGCGGATACAACCCCATCGGTGTCGACCTGAGCGAGCTGTTGCTCGGCGGCGGCGGCGTCAAGTGCTGCACGCTCGAGTTGCGCCGCTGAGCTCGTGGGCGTGACTGCGCATTCTCGTGACATCTGACCCCGGGCGAGCAGGCGCACAAGTAACGAGAAGGCGCGGTCACGATGCTTTGCAGCGGTCATGATAGCTCGCACACAGGTTTCCTGTGCGGGCACGCGTACTCGGCAACATTGCTGCGTCGCACGCCGGAAAACCAACGATGCCTCCGTGTGAGACTGTGCATATGACGATCGACGCCGGTTCTGTGACCTCGCGCGGCTTCATCGATCTCGAAGACGAGCACCTCGCGCACACCTACAGCCCGCTGCCAGTGGTGGTCGCGTCCGCCGAGGGCGCCTGGGTCACCGACGTCAACGGGCGACGATATCTCGACTGCCTGGCCGCGTACTCCGCCGTGAACTTCGGACACCGCCATCCGGTGCTCGTCGAGGCGGCGAAGAAACAACTCGACAGGGTGACGCTGACCAGCCGCGCCTTTCACAACGATCAGCTCGGACCGTTCGTCACGGCGCTCGCGAGACTCGCGCGCAAAGACATGGTCATCCCGATGAACACCGGCGCCGAGGCTGTCGAGTCCGGCATCAAGCTCGCCCGCGCCTGGGGGTACCGGGTCAAGGGCGCGGCCGCCAACCGGGCGAACATCGTGGTGGCCAACGGCAATTTCCATGGCCGCACCACGACGATCATCAGCTTCTCGGATGACCCGGCAGCGACCGCGGATTTCGGCCCGTTCACGCCGGGATTCCGTTCGGTGCCGTATGGCGACGCGGCGGCGATCGAGGCGGCGATCGACGAGAACACCGTCGCCGTCCTGCTCGAGCCCATTCAGGGCGAGGCGGGCATCCTCGTTCCGCCCGCCGACTATCTGCCCGCCGTGCGCGAGATCACCACGCGCAACAACGTCCTGTTCATCGCCGATGAGATCCAGTCCGGGCTAGGGCGCACCGGCGCGACATTCCAGTGCGACAACGTCGGCGTCGTGCCCGACCTCTACCTGCTCGGCAAGGCGCTCGGCGGCGGCATCGTTCCGGTGTCGGCCGTGGTCGGCAACGCCGATATCGTCGGGGTGCTGCACTCCGGAGAGCATGGCTCCACGTTCGGTGGCAACCCGCTCGCGGCAGCCGTCGGCCTCGCCGTCATCTCACTGCTCGAGACCGGGGAATACCAGCAGCGTTCCCGGGAACTCGGACTGCGCCTGCAGGCGTCACTCGAGCGACTCGTCGGGCGGGGCGTCGTCGCTGTGCGTAGCGCGGGTTTGTGGGCGGGCGTCGACATCGACCCGGCGCTCGCCACCGGCCGGCGGGTCTGCGAACTGCTCATGGAACGCGGGGTGCTCGCGAAGGACACACACGGATCCACCATCCGTCTCGCGCCGCCTCTTGTCGTCACTGTCGACGATCTCGACTTCGCCGTCGCGCAGCTCGAGGCCGTGCTCGAGGACCTGCGCGCTTAGTCCGGCTTCCGACGTGGGCGCTCGACAGGACGTCGCGGCTCGCGCCCGACGGATCATCCTGTTTTGCGGACGCATCCGAATCCGTAGCCGCGAAAATTTCCCGGCGGTAGTGTCGAGAAACGGACCTCGGTTCCGACAGATCGGTGGCGTTTCGGCCGACCACCGCTACTTGATCTGCAGCGACGAAGCCCGGTTCACCATCGCGTCACCGACGTAGGGCGAGTTCACGTAGTAGCCGTACGAGGTGCCGCTGATGTTCGCGCCATCCCAGAGTTTGGTGCTGCAGTTGTTGAAGCTGCGGAACGAGTCGGTGTC
>JAODMH010000211.1 GCA_025465035.1 Microbacteriaceae bacterium
GAGCCTCGCGGCCGGTCTGTGCTATTGGCCGGCCTGTGCGAACTCCTCGATCGCGTGGATTACGGGCAGCACCTTCCGTCCGCGGTCGCTCAGTGAGTAGCTGACGGAGGACTTGCCCTCCGTGCCCTCGTGGCGGCGGATGATCCCTTCATCCTCCATGCAGCGCAGGCGATTGCTGAGGGTCGCCGGGCTCGCGCCGCCGAGCGCACGCTGCAGGGCGGAGAACCGCAGATTGTCGCCCGCGCCGTGAATTTCCTCGATGATGCGTAGCACCCAATAGTCGGCCAGGAGCTTGAGCGCACTCGGACTGCAACGGGTGGACGGGGAGTCGGGCATCCGACAATCATACCGCTACGCAATTTGAAGTGCTACAGCTTCCGTAGTAGCGTGCAGTTCATGCCTTCTGACTCGATCCCGACCATCACCATCATCGTCGCCAGTACGAGAAGCACGCGCTTCGCGGATCTGCCGCTCTCCTGGATCGTCGAGCGTCTCGGTGCGCGAGACGACCTCGCGATCGAGGTGCTGGACCTGCGCGACAATCAGCTGCCGTATTACGACTCGCCGACACCGCCGGCGCGAGCGCCACGCACCTATTACACGGAGGCCGAGCGGGCCATCGGCGAGGCCCTCGACCGTGCGGACGGCTACCTCGTGATCACGAACGAGTTCAACCACGGCTACTCTGCGGCGCTCAAGAACGTTCTCGACCACTTTTTCGTCGAGTTCCGCCGCAAAGCGATCGCGTTCGCGGGCTATGGCAGCGTCGGCGGCAGCCGGGCGATAGAGCAGTTGCGCCAGGTCGTCTCAGAACTGGAGATGGCGTCCACCCGTCACGCGGTGCACATCGTGGGCTCGCAGATGCTACAGATCCGCGCCGAACCGCAGAGCGCGGCGGGCATCTTCGAGGCGATGAACGATCGCCTCGACCTGGTCGTTGACGACCTCGCCTGGTGGGCGACGGCGCTGCAGACGGCGCGCGCCCGTGAGGTCGTCGCCGCCTAGCGGATCGGCTCCGGTACCGCATGCGTCGGAGCGTCGGTGCGGAGGAATGGCGCGAATGCGGTTTCCGCGGCTCTGATCACTTCACGCACGGCAGCCGAACGCATCTCCGGGGCGAACAGGGAATGGTCCCCCGTTTCCCGCTGCACGATCCGCAGGATTCCGGTCGTTGCGCGTAATCTGTCTACGGCAATCGCGCCGCCACGCTCATCGAAGATCGACCGGTCGAGCGGGCCCATCACGAGCGTCGTGTCGGTGCCGGCTTCAAGGGGCCGCCGGAGCAGCGGCTCCACCAGCTGTGCGCGGCCACCCATGGCGAGCGCGACCATGGCCGCATACGGCAGCCTGCGCTTGAACCAGCCGGTAAGCCGTGCACGTTGCGTAGATCCCCCTCTGTCAGCAGATGCCGCGATCATTCCAGGCGCCGCCGGCGCCAGGCGGTAGTCGTTGGGACTGATCGCCACGACGAAACGCACGAGGCTGGGGTCGGACTTGAGCCCGATCCATGCCCCGACGCACATGCCTGCGACGCCGGTGCGTTCGCGCGGGAGGTCGAGATACCGCAGTGCCTGATCGCCGTCATCGAGCCATTCCTGGGTGAATAGCATGTTGTGTTCGCCGGCGCTCACGGGGCCGGACTCTCCCGTGCCACGGCGATCGATCCGGAGGACGCGGATGCCGCGGGCCGCCAGTTCACGTGCGAGGCCGACCTGGTAGCGAGCGGCGCCGATCCGATGTTCGGCCGAGCCGTTGTGCAGCACGATTCCGGGTGCAGTGCCGGTCGCGCTCGCTGGACGTGTCTCGATACCGAACAGCCGGTGCGGCCCGATACGCACGATGAGTTCTTCGATCTCGACGCGTCCGTCGGCGGCCCTAGGGTCTGTTACCGAGAACCGGGCGGTCGCGACGGCGGCGACAGCTACGGCGTCCGGCGTCGTGGACGGCAGGGTTCTCGCGCACCAACCGGCGACGCTCTCCACGCTCGACCCGGGAATCCGGGAGGTAATGCTCGACGTATCGAGCATTGATTCATGGTCGTCGACGGCCATGAATTCGGCGGCGGCCTCGTCAGAGGCGGTTGCGCGGAAGGCAGCCGGAATCAGCCCGGCGTCCCCGCCTCGGACGGCCACCAGCACGGGCATTCTCGATGGCGTACTGCGGTCGTACTCGATGGCGGCCAGTCGGGCGGCCGTGCTCGAGGTCAGGTCGGCACCCACGATGGTCATCGAGCGGCTGGCCGTGATCGGTGTGTTATCGACGGTCATCGAGTACAGGGAGCGAGCTCGACGAAGCCACTGCCGTCCAGAGGCGGGAGGATCCCAGAGCACAAGCCCGCCGGCATCGGGATCGGCGACCGCTGCGGCGGAGGCGATGAGAGCGCCGCTGGCCAGGCCGACGTAGGCGATTCGGCCGCAGCCAGCGGCTCTCAATGTGGTGGCCGCAAGAAGGGCTCCCGTGACGAGGGAGTCGTCATTGGCCTCGACCGCCGAGTCGCCGTAGCCGGGATAGTCGAACCGAATGGCTCCGAGACCATGAGCGGTCAGTTTCTCGGCCAGTAGACGCAGCGTGCGATAGCTCGTCACGTATTCCTGACCGATCGGTGGGCACAGGACGACGCCCGCCGCGGCTCTACCGTCGTCGGGTAGGTGGACGGCCGCAAGCACCGCACCGTCTGCCAGCCACGTGTCGGTTACGGTCATGCCGCCCAGCCGAGTCTCTTGCGCACGTCAGACGGCCAGGAAGCGGGCTCGAAGCCATGCGTGCGCAGGAGCGCAAGGGTGACCCGTTCCATGCCATATGCGACGCATGCGCCATGAGCGACCGAGCCATCACCGGCCAGGATACCGAAGCTCTGCCCGAAGTGATCTCCGTGGCAGTTCCCCGAGCCGACCGCTGTGCCATCGTCGAGATCGCCATAGATCGGTACCACCAGCTCGAGTTTCAGGTCATCCGCGAGCTGGTTGCGCGCGAGCATTCTGCCGGCGCGCCCGAAGAACGGGTCGTTCGCGGGAACCGTCCGGGCGTCGAGTCCAAGTTCCTGCAGCAAGACGAGGAGTCGCACGATCCAGGTGTCTCGGAACTCGCGCGCCGTCTCCTCCTCGCCGACGTACACGAATTCGTGCATCCGGAACGCCTGCAACCGCATCGGGTCTGACGACGGCTCGTGCCTGAAGCAGTAGCCGGCGAGGTCGAACACGCGACCTCCGACCGGTAGCGAGCCGCTCAGCCGCTCGTAGAGGGGATGGCACACGGCAGGCACGAGCATCGTCTCCGCAGGACTCAGCCAATCGTTCCAGTCCTCGCCGTTCGCACGTGCGGTGATCAGACTGGCATGATCGCGATCCGTGCCGGTGAAGCCATTGATCGAGCCGGTGAGATTGGGGAAGGAGACGATATAGTCGGTGAGCTCGAACTCGGTCTTCGGATAGACCGGAGCGAACCGCATCCTCTCCGCGTCGAGCGGCGCCATGATGCCCGTGAGCGCACCGTCGAGTGAGTCGACGATGTCATCGAAAAGCCCCGACCGCCCGTAAAGTCCCGGCTTGCCGGCGTCGATGAGGAGTCCGGAGGCGAGCAACTCGTTGCGGAACTCGTTGCGCACAGAGTGCAGGTCGGGGACGACGGGAGCGGACATGTCTACCTGCCGTGTTGGAGGAGCGCCAGCTGTGCGTTGTTCGCCAGGATTCGGTCGTTATTGACCATGAGTGCGGCGCCGTATGCATCCCGCAACACACGGCCAAGGCTCAGTTCCGAATCGTTGCGGTAACCAGCGATGCCGGTTATCACCAGGGACTTTCCCACCAGTTCGACGACACGCTCCGATGCGGCGATCTTGAGCCCGTTCATGGCGATGGCCGTGGAGACGGAGGCCATGGCCTCTTGGTCATCCACGAGTTCATCGAAGCGTCGGGCGGCCGCGGCGACGATGTCACGGAACGACTGGAGTCCGATGAGCAGCTCGGCGAGCCGCTGAGCTCCGGGAGGAGTTGTGCCGATCGCCTTGCGGGCAGCGCTGCGCACCACGCTCCGTGCCTTGGTGACGGCGGATTCGGAGATACCGAGCCATACGGATGCCCACAGGATGTGGGACACCGGAAGCATCGTCTGCGCCGAGATCGAGGCGAAGTCATCGCTCAGGATGTGCGAACTGTCGACGGTGGCAATGAGTCGGAAGCCGGGGCTGCAGGTTCCGCGGAACCCGAGCGTGTCCCACTCGCCAGTTGGCTCGAGCCTGGTTCGATCGGCAGGGCACACGACGAGCACCTGGTCGGATGGCGGACTGTCCGGTGTTCGGCGCGCTGTCGCCAAGACCGCCGAAGCGTATCGGCCGTACGAGATGACCGGGGCATTCTTTTCGAGGGTGATCGTGCCATCGGCGGTATGGACGACAGCACAACCGCTGGAGCGGGAATCTCCGCCGATCCCGATCTCCGTCGTCGCGGAGGCGAGGAGAGCGCCGTCCGTGAGCACGAGATCCACCGCCGCGCGCACGCCGGGGTTGCCGCTGTCATGACGAGTGAGGCTGAGCACCTGGCCGTGGTGCATCGCGAAGATCATTCCGGTCGCGGAGCAGGCGCCGCCGAGGATCGTTGCGACGCCGGATAGCGCGAGCATGCTGGCGCCCTCCCCGCCCAACTCGACAGGGATCGACGCAGAGAGCAACCCGAGCCGCGAGAGCTCGTCGACTGCCTCGATGGGGAATCGGGCGCCCGCGTCGACTGCGTCGGCGTGAAGGGCGGCGATGGCAGCCACGATGTGTGCACGCTCTTCAAGGGACGCGGGGACCGGTGCGATGGCCTCGGCTGACGACCCGATCGGAGCGGTCACGAGACTGCGCCAACGAGTGAGTCGACCGTCGCCGTGATCGAGGCGATGCTGGAAAACGTCGAGCGGGTCATGAGTTCGTCGGCGAACTCCACATCGAGCTCGTCTTCGATGGCGAGCATGACGTTGATGCTCGCGTGGGAAGCGAGGCCGGCCTCGTACAGGTCATCGGCGTCTGAGAGGCCATCGATGGAAACCCGCAGGTTGCCGTAGCGGGAGAGGATGTTTCTGATGGCGTCGGTCATGTTTCGATCCTTGTGAATAGTGGACATGGCAAGGGCGGTCGCGAAAGCAACGCCGTGGTCGTGGCTGAGGGAAACGGCGAAGCCTTGGAGGCGTTCGGCCTGCGCGCGCAGCTTGGCTGCCCCAGCGAGTCGCACGTGTGGTGCGCCGGAGGGGAGCAGGGCGATCTCGATGTGGCGATAGGGGATCGCGTCGTCGCGCGTCGGGCGCAGGATCTTCATCACGGCTTCCTTGCCGGCGAAACGGGCGGCGATCCGCTCAGGGGATGATCCGGCCTGGAGCTGCTCGAGCGGGGTGAAGATGCGCTCGAGATAGCGCTCGCCGAAGGCGGAGATGGATGCTTCGATGCTTGCAACGTCAACGACGTCACAGCCGACGCGCACTCCGGCCCCGTTCATGTCGCATCCATGACGGGCTCGCGTGCGTTCGCGCGACCGAGGTAGGCATCGATTATCGCCTCGCCGTGAGCGGCCATGTCGAGCTGAGTGGCTCGTGATGCCGCTCCAGCGGCAAGCCGTGACAGCAGGCCGCGGTCGCTGGTGAGTCGCACGAGCGCTCCGCGAAGCGCGTCGGGCACCGCTTCGGTGAGGAGCCCGCTCTCGCCATCGTCGACCAGCGGCGGTGAGGCGATCGTCGTCGTCACGACGGGAACCCCGGCGAGCACGCTCTCTGCGACCACGATGGGAAAGTTCTCCGGCCACCGGGAGGGGAAAACGAGCACATCGGCGCGAGCGAGCTCGGCCGCACGTCGTGCCTCATCGAGCCAGCCGAGATGCTCGACAGCGGGGTTCGCCGCGACCCGTTCGGCGAGCGGACCGTCCCCGGCGATGCGCAGCACGGCGCCGGGGATTCCCGCCCCCCACGCGTCGAGCAGCAGTGGCACACCCTTGTGCTCCGCCAGTTTGCCGAGGAAGAGCACGTTGAGTTCGCCACCCGTCGGCCTCATCGCTGAAGCGCCGGAATCGGGGAACGGCCAGCCGTGCGGGATCACACGCGAGTCGAAACGGCTGGTGCGGAAACCCCACTCGCTGTGCCGGTCGCGAGTTCGGGCGCTCGGAAAGATGAACGTCGTCTCCGGTGAGAGCCGTCGTGTCGCGAGTGTAGAGCGGACACTCTGCGCCCGGCTGGGCTGCTGGAGGAGTTTGCCGTCGCGCACCAACGATGCGGAAGTGTCCACGAGCGAGAAGTCGTGGACTGTATGGACAACTCTGGTGCCACGGACACGCAGCACCGCGGTGCCGAAGCCAGAGAATCGGTGGACGTGCACCACGTCGAACCTGCCGGCCTCGAGTGCCAGCGTGGCCCGCGTGTGCCGCACCGAGTCGACGAGTTCCAGGGCGTGGAAGCGGAGTTTGGCTCCGAGTGAGCCGCCCTGCCGATCGGGCGAGTACGGACGGGCACTCGGCAGCACCCAAACCTTTATTCCATCGGCCTTGAGCGCGGCCACGACGGAGTCATCCGCCCATCCGGTCACGACGGTGACATCATGGCCGGCCCGTCTCTGATGGCGCGCGAGGGCGAGACAGTACTGTTCAGCGCCACCGAGCGGCTCGATGAGCGAGCTCGTGAACTGTGAGATCTTCATCGGGCATCATCGGACAGGGTGGAGATCGCCGCATACAGGATGTCTGCGCTGTCGTCCCACGAAAACCGCCTGCGCACCGCTTCCGCTCGCTCGACGCGCGCGCTCTGCGTCGTGGGCTTCTCGAGCGCCGATCGAAGCGTGTCGGAGATGGAGAGGACGGAGAGCGGATCGGCGTAGTTCGCGTCTTCACCGCACACCCAGTGCAGTACCGGGACGTCGGACACGAGGATGTCGGCGCCTGATGCAAGTGCCTCCACTGCCGGCAGGCCGAACCCCTCGTCGAGGCTGGGGAATGCCACGATGGCCGCGGCAGAATAGAGCCGGGCCAACTCGTGGTCATCCACATAACCGAGGCGCAGGGTGTCGTCATAGCCGCGCTCGCTTCTGGCGAAGATCGCACTCGATCCGCCGGCCAGCACCAGGGGGAAATCGCGCCTGAGCGATTCGGGCAGCCTCGCGTGTGCCGCGATGAGCCTCCCCAGATTCTTGCGCGGATCATCGCTACTCACCGCGAGCACGTACCCGCCCCGCCTGAGCCCGTTAGCTGCGAGGGCGTCTGGATCGGCGAGACCCGGTCGAAAAAACTCCGCGGGGGCGTTGGGCACGGTGACGACCGGAGTATCTTGCCCGGTGAGCAGCATGGTGCGACGGGCTACGGGATCGCTGACGGCGACCACGAGTTCGGCCGAACGGAGCTGGGCGCGCAAGATGGGCGCGTGCGTGGCGACGTACCGGCGCGAGAACCACTCGGGATGATCGAGAACGAAGAGATCGTGGACGACAACGACGTGGCGCCTGCCGACGACGGGGCCTCGGCTCGTGAGAGTGAGCAGACGCTCATTTCTGCTCCGCCCGAAGCCGGCGAGCTGGGCTCGAGCCCAAGCCCGAATCGGAGATGACTGCGCTCGGGCGTCAAGCGCGCGTTCGCGCACTCCGTTCCGCGAGAGGAGTCGACCTGCGATCTCGGTTGCGTAGCGTTGCTGGCCGGTGATCCGCTGGCCGCGGAACGAGCCGTTGATCAGGATGCGGGCGTCAGGCATCTGCCATCCAATTCTCGATCCGGGCGGTGAAGGTGGCCGCGCTGAACTCGCGAGCCCTGCTCTTGCACGCCTCGGGGGAAAGGCCGAGGCAGCGAATGACCGCCTCGGCGAGTTCGGTCGGGCTCTCGCCCGAGAGCACGGCACCCGTCACCCCATCGATGACCGACTCGACAGCGCCACCGATCGCGCCAACGACAACGGGCGTCCCCAGGGCCATCGCCTCGACGGGCATGATCCCGAAGTCTTCGACGGCCGGGAAGACATAGACGGCCGCACGCGCCATGAGTGCTCGCAGGAGAGCATCGCTCGGTGCGTCGACGATCGTCACCGGCACGCTAGACAAACCCGCGCGCTCGGCGAGGATGGCGCGGTCGGGACCCGACCCGGCGAGAACAACGGGAATATTCGTTGCCTCACCGGCGGCGATGGCGAGTTCGAGCCGCTTGTACGGGATGAATCGGGATGCGCCGAGCAGGAATACCGCGGGAAGAGCCCCGAGGATTTCCGCCTCCTCCGCCCCGAGGTCGGCGGCCCAGTCATCGACCAGCTGCAGGCTCTCGACCTCGACCGGTGGATGGATGACTGTCGCGTCCATGCCCCAGGTCGCGCGGATGCGGTCGCGCACGAAGATGCTGTTCGCCGCGATGTTCTGCAGCTTCCTGGCGCGCGTTCGGTCGATCCACCTCAGCGGGGACGCGAGGAGGCGGGCGACGGCAGAGGTTCCCCTACCGTCGAGCTCTGGCGTCCAGACATAACGGGCCGGCGTGTGCACATAGGTGAAGTGCTTCTGTTGGGGGATGCTACTGCCCGCAGAGACCTGATGAGAGAACGCGTGCGAACTCGAAAGGACCCAGTCGTAGCCGGCATCCTTGACGTTCTTCCACACCAGCGGCATCGCAGCCAGCGCGAGTGCCTTGCGGCCGCGGAGTGGTGTGCGTGCGAGCACGCTCTCGCTCACGCGCTCGGCCGCGTAGCGGCCTGGCGCGTCATTCCACAGGCAGAAGATGTCCGCATCCGGATACATCCGGCTGAAGGAATCGAGAACGCGCTCAGATCCCCCCGAGCGGGAGACCCACTCGTGCACGATGAGGCCTGTCATTGCCGCCGCGTCTCAGTAAGCGCCGTCGGAGCTGACGACGGCTTTGAAGGTGCGCCAGAGGATCATCAAATCGGCCGTGAGCGACCAGTTCTCGATGTAGTACAGGTCGAGCCTGAGCGATTCGTCCCAGCCCAGACGCGAGCGGCCGCTCACCTGCCAGAGCCCCGTCATGCCCGGACGAACAGCGAGGCGCCGTCGTGCGGTGTTGTCGTACAGAGCCACCTCGGCCGGTCGCTGCGGCCGAGGGCCGACGAGGCTCATTTCGCCTCGCAACACGTTCACCAGCTGGGGCAGCTCATCGAGCGAGAAACGTCTGAGGATCGCTCCGATCGGCGTCAGCCTGGGGTCGGACTGGATCTTGAAGAGCGGCGTGCCCTCGGTGCCCTGGGTCGCGAGCAGCGCCGCGAGCGCCGCATCGGCGTCCACGATCATCGAGCGGAACTTGAGAATGCCGAACGGCTGGGTACTCCGGCCTATGCGCTCCTGCACGTAGAAGACAGGGCCTTGGCTCGTCGACTTGATGAGCAGAGCGATCATCAGCAGGGCCGGCGCGAAGATCGCGAGCAGCAGTGACGAGCCGACGATGTCGACGATTCGCTTCACGAGACGCTGTACGCCCGTGTAGTTCGGTGCCTCGATGTGGATCAGCGGCAGCCCGGCGACCGGCTGGGTCTGGATGCGCGATCCAGCGACATCCGTCAGGCTCGGCGTGATGACCAGCCGGTGCGATCCGCGTTCGAGCTGCCAGCTCAGACGGCGCATGCGCTGCGGCGTGAGCTGGTCGGAACTCGTGACCATGACCGTGTCGGCGTCCTCGAGTCGGAGGACAGAGACGAGATTCTCGAACAGCCGCTCATCGCCCGTTTCATCGGCCTCACCGTCGACGAGATGATCGGGAACGATCGATCCGACGACAAGGTAGCCCGCATCCGGATGACGGCTCAGCTGCGAGGCGGTGTGTGCGATTGTGCCGGGGGATCCCACGAGCACGACGCGAGAAAGCGAGCGCCCGGCGGTGCGTTCCCGGCGCAGCCACTGTCGCCACCCCCATCGTCCGAGTAGCAGCAGGCCGAGTCCCAGAGGAAGGGCTGGTATGACATCGCTGCGGCGCACATTCGTGTCGAACAGCAGCGCCGCGATGACGAGCACGCCGAGAAAGACCAGGGTCGCGTCGATGATGGCCTTGTACTCGGTGGCCCCCGTTCCGATGGTGCGGGAATTGCGGCTCTCGAACACGGCGAGTGCGCTCAACCAGAGTGCGCAGCCCAGCGCGATGAACGGCAGCCGGAGTTGGTTGCCGGTGGCGTGCGGAACCAGTATCGAACTGGACATCGCGAGAACCACGATGACGATGTCCGTGGCAACGAGGCGAGCCCGGTAGCGCGACGCCCAGTTCGCACGATTCCGCGCGGTACCGACGGCAGCAATTGCAGGGTGGCGGATGCGGCCGACGGGTTCGCCGGTTGCGCTTTCGGGTGCGTCGAATACAGCCTGGGACATGGGTAAGCCTGCTTTTTCGGGTGTACAGGGCGCTACGAGAAGAGGTGAAGTTGGTCAGAACGGTGATACCCGTAAATACATCGCGAAAAGGGCTAGGGGTATCCCTTCGGATCGCGATCGGGTAATCGGTTCCAGAGCGACGCCGCTCACGTTGCAACGTGATTGGGTTGTCACGTCAGTGATGACCGTAGCGGTCGCGGGTAGACCCCGTCAATGAACCCCTTTGGGGGTCAGGCGAGTGTTCTCCTGCTGTGCGCCATCCGGTAACCGCGAATGGCCAGGCCGCGACGCAGAAAGCGTGCGATCGTATCCTGCACCGTCCAGGCACGGGCGGTACCGCTGGCTCGATAGGCAACCCCAAGCGCTGCCTCGATGAGGCCCGCACTGTCGTTCGTGCCGATCCGGCGTTGGAGCGCCGCCGCAAGACGGTTATGGGTGGGGGGAATCTGGACGAGGCCGAGTAACTGCTCGGGAAGACGCTCCCAGCGCGACTCGAGATCGAACACTGCCTGGCCGCGGATGACGCATTCGCGCGTGAAGCTGGCGAAGTCACGGCTGTGCTGATGCATGCTCTTCGCCAATTCGTCGAAGGCAGCCTGCGCCCCTACCTCGCGCAAGCGCAGTCCGAGATCGAGGTCTTCGTTGTAGTCCAGCCGCTGGGATGGCTTGAACTTTTCCGCCCGGAGATAGAGCTCACGAGGCAGGCTGGCGTTGCCTCCCCAGAACGATTCGAGCAGACCAACCGAATCCGATTCCCGCCACAGGGCGACCTGATTTTCATAGTCCCTGGCGTAGATGAAAGTCGCAGCCTGGTCACGTCCGCGACGCTCGGGCAAGGCGACGGGCATGTAGCCGAGGAGAGCGTGGCCAAGATGTTCCGCGTGGAAGGCACGGTGACGATCGATGAGGCCGGGTTCAGGGATCACATCGTCGTCGGCGATCAGGACGATGTCCCCCCGAGCGCGTTCCAATCCGGCTGTTCTCGCAAGCGCAAGCCCTCGGTTGGCTTCGAGCTCGTGAATTTCGACTCCGGGAAGCCTTGCGGTATGAGCAAGGAGTTCGCGCCATCCTTCGTGCGGGCCATCCAAGATCACGACGACCTCATCGGCCCGCTGGTCGACATAGGTCTGCACGAGCGATGGGAGGCGTTCGAGGCGGTTCCGGGTGGGCATCACGACGGACAGGGTGGGCAACGGTGACATCGGACCTGCTTTTCGACTGAGGATTCGAGGATGCGGGGAGCGTGCAGAACGAGCGTCGCGCACCCCGCCTCGACGATCATGACCTCACTTCGAGGGTCGTGCCCATTCGGGGTGTCGGTGTTATTGTCGCAGGTGCAACCAACCCGTCAATGCTGAACCGGTGGGGCGTGTTCGGCGGCCCGCGCCGCCCCCGAACCCGAAACGCGAGCGACTTTCTTTGGCTATCCGTGAACGTCTGCACGACCAGCTTGACATGGTCGCCACCTTCGGCCCCGCCGATCCACTCGTCGCCCTGGCGCTTCCCGCGGCGGTCGAGCAGCATCTTCGCAGTGCGGAAGGTACCGATCTTTTGCGCCGTCAAGGTTCCGGCCAGGTCTGGAAGAAACTTTCGCCTCGCGGTCTCGAGCTGGCAATACCATTTGTCGTGCGCAGGGAGGACTCGGATTTCACGGTGGCGGAGCATTCGATCCGCAGTGTGGAGCTGGGGTATCCCGGGCTTCCACTGTCCGTGTTGATCTCCCGCCGCTACGTCTCCATGATGTTTCCCCACGACCTGTTCGATGGCACTACGGCCTGGAAGCACATCGAGCTCATCCTCGCCCGCGCCGTCGGAACCTGGCGGGAGTCGCCGTTGAAACCGCAGGTCAGGCGGCCCGTTCTTGCGGCACTCCGGCACTCCGGGTTGACCTCATGGGAGACTCTGAACGCCGCCCGCCAGACCAGGCGGCTCGCCGAGAGTTCGACTGCCATGCACGCGCAGTTTCCTGCGGGGTTGGGCATCGATCGTGCTCGTCGGATCGCAGGTTTTCGCAGTGTGGTGATTTCGCAGGAGCAGCTGGCGCACCTCGATGGCAGCACTTCGGTGCGGCAGGCGAACTCTGACAATCCGCGGGGCCGATCGACGCGGGGTATGAAGCTCACCGAACTCGTGCTCGATGCGATTGACACAGTCGTTGGTCCGGCATCCGATTACCGCATCCGGATGAGTATCGATCTCAGACGCTACACCCCTCGCGGAGCCAGGGTAGAAGGTCCGTTCTCAACCGGCTATCCCATAGGAACGCTACGCACCACAGACAATTCGGCGCCCGCCCTGACCGCCCGCCTGGCCGGCATCGTGTCGTCCAAGGGACCGCTCGCAGCACTCGTCGGCGACGTGCTCGGGCTCGCTAAAACAGAACTGAAACATCCATTTAGACCCCGGCGGACCGCGCCGGTGCGCACCACCTTCGATATCGGAGTATCCATATTGCCTTCTCGTATTCCGGACGCCTTCTGGGCGGCAAACGACGCCGACGTCACCGGTCGGGTCAGCGCGGCGTTGCTCGTGCACCCCGCGCAACCGACCAGCCCCTACGTTCAGATCGCGGATGTCGGCGATGACGTCGTTGTGGCCGTGTGGGATGAAACCGGCACGATCGACCTCGGTGAATTCGAGGCTGCTGTCTTCGACACCCTCGCATCCCGAGTGTCGCCCTCATCGACCAATGGCCGGATCGCATGAGGAACGCCCCCGGTTATGTCGCGGCAATCCTGCGCCAGTGGCCCATTCTCCTGCTCGCTGTCGCGCTCGGCGTCGGCGGCGGTTTCGGATACACCAGGATCGCAACGCCCGTCTACAGCTCGACCTCCCAGGTGCTCATCGCGGTCGAGTCGAGCGGATCGACCGCCGATCGCCTCCAGGGCGCCACGTATATCGACCAGATCATCCCGACCTACACGTCGGCGGTCACGAGTTCCATCGTGCTCTCGCCGGTCATCAAGCAACTCGGCCTGAACACCACGCTCGAAACCTTCCGCAAGAAGGTCACGGCAAAGGTGGAGACGGGTACAGCGCTCATCACGATCACAGCCCAGGCGTCCACGGCTCAGGGTGCGCAGGAGGTCACCAAGGCGATCACCCAGCGGTTCATCACCATTGCTCCCGGTCTCGTGTCGCCGGTGTCGCCCACACCCACGCCCACTCCATCGCCTACGGGCTCGCAGGCTCCGACGTACACCGCCACCAATCCGGCCGTCGTCAACCTCTCGGTCGTGGACGATGCGACGAAGCCCAGGATCCCCGATTCGCCGAACCTGCTTCTCGGCCTCGCTCTCGGCCTCGTTGCGGGGCTGCTCGCAGGAATCGCCATCGCCCTCGCGCGATACGCGGTCGACAAGCGGATCAGATCGGTTGGATTGATTGAAGCGATCGTCGGCGCGCCGATCGTCGGCAGGCTGCCTCGCGTCGCTCGCCGAGACTGGGCGACGAGAGATGATGACCAGGTCTGGGCGGAGTCCGTGCGTGGTCTGCGAAGTGCGCTGTTCACCTGGGGCGATCCCGTGCGAACAATTCAGTTCTGTTCGGCGACGCCTGGGGAGGGAACCAGCTCGACGGTCGTTGCCATCGCGGAATCGCTGGCGAAGGCGGGAGTTCGCGCGGTTGCGATCGACGCGAACCTGCGCTCGCCGTCTCTCCACGATGCGTTCGGCGTCAGCGGCGAACCGGGCCTCGCGGAGGTGCTGAGTGGCTCGATCGAGCTCGGTCAGGTGGGACATACGCCGCTCGGTCTGTCGCGGCTCATCGTTGTTCCGTCCGGAACGACGCGGGCTGCCGGCGATCTCGTCGCCTCTGATGCCCTCCGTCCCGTACTCGCGGAGCTCAGCGAACACTCGGACATCGTGCTTCTCGACACCCCAGCCGTCATCAGCGCCGGCGACGCGCTGGCCATCGCCCATTCGGTGTCCAGTGTCGTGCTCGTCGTCGCGATCGGCGGCGTCACTGAGCAGGTACTTACGCGAACGGTCGAACAACTCACCAGCAGCGGACGTTCCATCGCCGGCGTGGTTGTGACACGTGCCTCGCGCTCGACGCTCAACGAATCCGCTTCGCGAGTCGGCGCGATCGGCCGCGGGTGAGCGGCAGCGCACGATCCCATCCTGCGAGGTCCGCCGCGCGCCGTGCCGCCGTGACGACCGCCGTCGGTGGCACTGCCGCGGTGGGCTTCGGAGCCCTTGCTGCGGCGCTCCCCCTGGCACTTCCCGCCGTAATCGTGGTGCCCGTCGTCGTGCTCGTCCCGATCGTCGCCGTCGCCTTCGCAGTGCTCGCCGACGGGGTCGTATTCCCACTGCTCCTGACCGGAACGGGGGCGACGATCCTCAACATGGGCGTGCTCGGTGCTGCACTGCTTGCGTTGCCCGCCGCCCTGATCCGCCGCGCGGTGAATCCCGTCGTCCTTCGAATCGTGGTCGTCCTGGCGCTCATGATCGTGCCCGGCATCGTCATAGCCCTGTTCGTCTTCCCCTCGTCGCAGGTGCTGAGCGGCATCAGGTATTTCGTTGTCCCGGTCGCGGTCGCTGTTCTCGCCTCCTCGCTCAGTGATCGGCAGCTCCGTCTGCTGCTCAAGGCGGTTACCATGCTCATTGCCGCCAGCTTCATCGCGGCGATCATCGAGACGATGCTCGGATCGGATGCGCTGCTCAAGTTGACCGGGCTCGCATACGGTGTGAGCATCCGCAACTTCGGTGCGGCACTTCGAGCGCCGGGGACCTTCGCCACCAACTTCCACCTCGGCGCGTACTCATCGGTCGTCGCGGTCGTCGCGCTGCTGTGGTGGGGCACCCTCAGGGGCTCGAATCGCGATGTCGCCTGGCGGATCGTCGCCCTCGTGTCATCCATCGGATGCCTCGCCCTCAGCACATATCGCACCGGTGTGGTGCTGCTCGTCGTGAGCGTCATCGCCGCGGTGTTTCTCAGCGGAAGCGCGGTGCGGCTCTGGCTCAAGCTCGCCGTGGCCATCGTCGGGATCGGCGTGGCCACCGGATTCCTGCTGATCGGTCTCGGCAACACTGATAGCTACTTCCAGCGCCTCGACGTATGGAACGGTTTGCTGTCCGGCAGTCCGTCGTTGCTGGGCCGTGGCATCGGGTATGCGGGAGCCGCGTCCGGCGCCGCTGGATCCGCGATTCAGATTTTCACCGACAACTATTACATCTCGCTCTGGCTGCAATTTGGCATACCGGGGCTCGTCATCGTCGGCATTTTCGTCGGCATTTTCGTCGCCCTGTTTCGGGCCGGTCGACTCGGCAATTCTCGTGCGGCCGTCGCCGTGAGTCTGTGGACCGGCGTCCTCGTCGCATTCGCATTCGTCGAGCTGTGGGAATACACGTCCGCGATGTGCCTCATCGCCCTGGTCGTCGGATCATCGGCGGCGGGATATCGTCGTTCATCGCCCGCGCCTGGCGTCGATCTCACCGAGCACACCATGCACCCGTTACTGGCAGCCAGGGGACGGTCGGCATGACCGACCAATCCGGCGGCGAGGTGGTCGAGGAGCGGCTCATGTCGAGGGCTCGGACAATCGGCTCGTTCGGGGCGACGACGGTGCTCAGCGGCGGTATCAGTGTGCTGTCGATTCCGCTCATCGTGCTGCTCACGAATTCTCATGCCTGGGGGTCGATCGCCCTCGGGCAGGCCGTCGGTTCTTCCGTGGGAGTGCTCGCGATGTTCGGTTGGGGGATCACCGGTCCGGCGGGTATCGCGATGATGCATAGAAGCGCGCACGCCGCGGCCTATTGGGACTCGATCGTCGCGCGTGGACTTCTGTTTCTGCCTGCCCTGGTCATCACCTCCGTCGTCACCTGGCTCCTCGTGCCGACCGAGCAGCTCGCGTCGACCGTGTGCGCGGTGGCCATGGCGTTCGGCGGGCTCTCCGGCTCCTGGTACGCGGTCGGTCGCAAACGGCCGGACCGGCTCTTTCTCCTGGACACCGTTCCCCGCGTCGGCGGGACCATAGTTGGCATCGCGGCTCTGTGGTTGGGCGGCTCGCTCGTCGCCTTCGGGCTGCTGCAGCTGGCCGGCTCGTTCATCGCATTTCTGTTGATCACTCGCTGGGCCCTCCCCGGGTTCCGGCGCCCGGAGGGAACGGTCCGCGGATTCCGCCGAACGCTGACGGTGATCGCGGAGCAGCGGCACGGAGTTGCCGTTGCTGTGGCTATCGCGTCGTATTACCCGATTGTGCTTGCGATCGTCGCAGGATTCGCGCCGACCTATCTCCCGCTCTATGCGCTCATCGAAAAGGTGCTGCGTTTTGCCACGATGGCGATGCAGCCGGTCTTTCAGTTCTTCCAGGCGACAGTTCCCACCCGACGTGGCAGGGATTTGAGGCGAGCGATCAAGAATTCTCTTCTGGTGATCCTGGCTCTCGCCGTTGTCTGTTGGCTCGGATTCTCGATCCTGTTGCCCGTCGCTAGCGGTTTGCTCACGGCGGGGCAGGTCAAGGTTCCACTGCTTGTGGCGATCAATTTGGGTGCATATATGGCCGGGGTTGTCATAATGAACTTCATGTCATCTGTAGCGCTCGTCGCCGTATCCCGAGTTCGATCGGTCGGACGGGGTTCGCTCATCGGTTCAGTGCTCGGCCTCGCGGTCGTGCTGTTGCTTGCGATTCTGGGTGACGGGCGTGATATCTCCTGGGGCTTCGTGGCGACTGCCGTGCTCATCCTTGGATACCAGTTCGTGGTTCTCGCGCAAGCGTTACCGCGCACGGTCGCCGAGGTGGATGAGGGGGCCGACCCGGAGGTCGTCCATTGATCAAGCGGAGGGTCGGGATCGTCATCGCACTGACGGGCCTGTTCTCGCTGTGTTTCGTCCAAACGGCGAACGGCGCTCCGCAGGTGGACACGTCGAAAATCGACAGCGCCACTTCGGTGTCAGCCGAAACCATCGAACCCGCGCCGACCAGCTCACCGTCCCCGAGCGCGGCCGATCCGGGCGCTTCCCAGACGGCGGCACCGGCGGCACCCGCACCGGCACCGCCGCCGGCACAGAAACAGGCGGCCGCCACGACTGCTAAATCCAGCGTCTCGACGCCCCAAGCACGCAGTCAAGCCGCTGCGTACCCGCGATTCGGGATGAGCCAGGGCTTCCAGCCGATCGAGTTGCCCGACGCGGAACTCGCCTCCGTGCTCGATGGCATCGCCGCAACGGGCGCTAAGGTCGTTCGTCTCGATCTTCCCTGGGCACAGATCCAGGCGAAGGGCCCAGCGAGTTTCGACTTCGCCAACACGCTCAGGGTCTATAACGCGGCCATCGCACGAGGATTCACGGTCTTGCCCGTCACCTCGAGCATCCCCGGCTGGGCCGGTTCGGTCGCGCCGTCCTCCGATACAAGCTATTTCAACTTCATGTTCCAGGCCGGGCTGGTACTCATCCCGCGGGGCATCAGCACTGTCGAACTATGGAACGAAGCCAACCTCACCGGCATGACACCACAGCAATATACGGCGATGGCGCTCATCCCCGGTTCGTCCGGCTTCCGCGCCGCTGGGGCGCAGTTGGGCAAGACCGTGACGATCGTCTCCACGGGACTGGCTCCCGCCAAGACCGGCGGTGGCAACTATTCCCAGCTCGACTTCCTCAGGGGAATCTACGCGGCCGGGGGGTCAGGTTATTTTGACGTGGTCGGGACTCACCCGTACACCTGGCCGGCGGACCCGGCGATCGCCAGTTCGTGGAACTGGATGCAGAAGACATCCGAACTGCACGATCTCATGGTGCGACAGGGAGACGGATCCAAATCGATCTGGGCGACGGAGTTCGGATTCCCCACCAACCTGGGTGATCGCGGCGTGAGCGAGGAGACGCAGGCGCAGTTCATCGCGAACGGCGCGGCGGTCTGGGCGTCCTTCCCATGGGCGGGCACCCTCGTGTTCTACTCGTTCCGCGACCTCGCCGGCCCGGACGCCGACCCTGAGCATCATTTCGGCCTCATCCGCGTCGACGGTTCCGCGAAACCCGCGCTTGCCGCCGTCACGGGCATCATCGCTCAGGGCTGATCCGGCCGCTGCGGCGGCTCAGGGGTGGCAGCTGAGGCGGTGTCGCTGCACCATCGAAGCACGTCCTTCTTGCACTGACATGCGCCGCAAAACATGTCAGCTCCCGGAACTCGCGTTTCGGTGGACGTGCAGCTCGGTGGCCCGTGGAGGAGCACCCTGTTCCCAACTGTGGAAGCCGCATCCGCTTTCCATGAGCATGGCGCTGTCGGCTGGTCACCACGTAGAGACGGCAAGGGCGTAGAGCCACTCGAACTGACTTCCGAAGAATGGGCAGTCGAGCCCGGCCAGGTGATCAGCCTGAAGTCGTCCTTCTTCGATGCGCTGCCTGAGGGTGCTGCATCCTTCGACAGCGTGGTCGTGATGCGCGACATCCCATTCTTCTGGGACACACGGCACATCGAGCCCGACTCTGCGTCTCGTCAACAGGTCGCTAGTTCGGCAATCAGCTAGCGGGATATCAGCTGGTTCGGTAGACGTCTGCGCGGTGGGCGACCCTGAGGATTCCTACTTGGTTCTTCTCGTCGTCGATGTCATAGAGGATTCGATAGCTTCCACGACGTGCGCTGTATGAGCCCGTCAGTTCTCGTCCGAGCGACTTGCCGACGCGGCGGGGGAGCTCGGCCAGATCGCCATATACGAATTCCACGATCGCAGGGATGACCCGGGGCGGGACGCCATCCATATCTCGCCGGGCGGTCGGCGAGAAGATGACTTGATAGGTCACGCGGAGCGCTTGGGTGCGCCGAACTCCGCCCGGATCTGTTCTTCAGTGAGGCCCTCGCCCGCGGCGATCTCTTCACGGGCTGCTGCGACTGCTTCGCGGTTACCATCCTGGCTGAGCCAGAACAGCGTCTCCTGCAGAGCATCCCACTCGTCGGCCCCGATCAGCACCGCGGCCGGTGACCCGTTCTTGGTGATGATGACCCGCTCATGCGTGAACGAAGCGGAGTCGACCAGCTCGTTAAGCCGGTCCTTGACCTTCGAGATCGGAAGCGTTTGCATGTCATCAGCATAGGCCTGAATTCAGGCCTATGGGAGTTGTGGCCCGAACTGCCTGTTCGTTTTTCGAATTAATTCCTTACCGGGTGACTAGTCATTTGACCCGGCACTTAGAGCGACGGTTCGCTGAGAGTGCCACCGAGACCCGAAACGGGCAAGAAAAAGGCCCTACTCCCCGTAGAAGCCGGGAAATAGGTCCAGTGGCTCCGACTGGCGTCGATCCAGTGACCTCTCGATTTTCAGTCGAACGCTCTACCAACTGAGCTACAGAGCCGTGCACTCCAAGAAGTCTGCAACTCGATGGCAGTTTTTTCTATAGAGAAGGCACGGCCGTCTGGCGAGAGATGACCGTGCCTTGCGACCCTGACCGGACTTGAACCGGCGACCTCCGCCGTGACAGGGCGGCGCGCTAACCAACTGCGCTACAGGGCCTTGCTATTTAGTTCTGTAAAACATCGTTC
>JAODMH010000214.1 GCA_025465035.1 Microbacteriaceae bacterium
ACGGGCCTCTTCGATGTCGCGCGCGAGGTCGGTACGCTGTTGCTCGGTCTCGCGGGCGAGGTCGCCCCACTGCTTCTCGTTCTCGCTCGTGAATTCGGCGCGGCCGAGCTCGGTTTCGCGGGCCAGCGCGGCCGCGGCGTCGCGGGCTTCGCCGACTTCGCGACTGGCGACGACCTTGAGTTCTGCCGCCTCGCGTTCCGCCTCCGCGCGAACGGCCGCGGCCTCGCGCTTGGCGGTGGTGCGCGCCTCCGCAGCCTCTGTGGCGACGGCGCCGCGGATCGCGGCGGCCTCGCGAAGCGCATCCTGCGTGATGACCTCGGCCTGCTCTTTGGTCCGTTCGAGCAGCTCGGCCGCCTCGACATTGACCATGTCGAGGATGCCTTCGGCCTTCGCGTGGGCGTCGGCGATCACTCGCTCGGCACTCTCCATCGATTCGACGCGCAGCCGGTTGACCTCGGCCTGCACGCCGCTGCGCAGTTTCTCCGCGTCGATGTCGGCCTGGCTGATCAGGCGGGTGGACTGCTCCTCGGCCACGCGGAGGGTGTTCTCGAGCTTGGTTCCGAGTCCGCTGTAGGTGGGACTGCCGGTCTCCTCGATCTCCGCTTGCAGGTCTTCGACGGTGGCGCCGAGTCGCTTGACCTCTTTCGCGGCATCCGCCTTGTCCTGGTTCGCTTTGATGAGTTCACGGCGGAGATCCTGGATGGCGCTGTCGACCTCGTCGCGGTTGTAGCCGCGCATGGCAGTGCTGAAGTTCTCATCGTCAGTGGCCACGGTTTCTCCTTGCGAGTCATCGGCCGGTGCCCGCGTCGACGGGTCCGAACCCTCCGAGTTTAGCCTGCGGTTGTCGTCTCGATGGGCGCGGATTCCCTGTGCTGCCCTGGCGTGCTGGCCATTCCGGCGGACATGGGGAGGCGGCTCACAGGGTGGTTGCGGTAGTCTGTGATGTCTTTGCTGTTGCCACCCGGGCATAACGCCCACACAACCCTGGCCTCGTGCCCTAGCGAGAACCGATACCGCTGTTCCGAAGCGGTGTTGTGACACAGGGATAGCCGACCGCCGGTCGTGCGCGGCAACACGAGAGGAGTAATCAACGTGCGATTCATCGCCGCCATCGTGAGCTTCGTCATCGCGTTCGGTCTGATCGCGTACGGCATCGCCCAGCGCACCGTGCTCGCGGCGCCCAACAGCGTCACCGCATCTGCGGTGCTGAACACCGACGCCACGGTGACCGTCATCGACAGCAAGACCCTCAGGTCGCTGGTTGGCCGTCAGACCGTCGACATCAGCGGATCGGACAGGGTCTTCGCCGCCTACGGCCGCACCGAGGACGTGCTCGCCTGGGTGGGCAACGCGAGTTACAACAAGATCGGCTACAACGCGGGCAAGGTCACGCTGACCAACAAACTCGTGAAGGGCAGCCAGACCGCGGTGCCCAATCCGCAGGGTTCGGATCTGTGGCTCGGGGAGTATGCGCACACCGCTAGCGTCAACTTCACCGTCAACGTGCCTGACGACATCTCGGTCATCGTCATCTCCGACGGCAAGAAACCCGCACCCAGCGATATCTCGATCCGCTGGCCGCTCGACAACCGAACCCCGTGGTCCGGCCCGCTGATCGTCGGCGGCTTCCTCTTCCTCCTCATCGGAATCGCGCTGTACCTCGCGGCCTTCATCCACATGCGTCGCGCCAGGGGACCACGGCGCAAGAGCCCGAAGATGCCGAAGGTACCGCGCCAGCGCAGCTACAGGGCGCCGAAGCCGCGCCCAGAGTCCAGCACCGCCGGACGCCGCTCGAGTAAGCGGCGGATGATCGCGGTCGTGCCCGTGGTTCTGATCGGCACGCTCGCCATGAGCGGCTGTTCGGCAGACCTGTGGCCGCAGTTCATCACCGGCGCCACGAGTTCGACCCCGACCCCGACGGCCACGGTGGCCAAGGTGCCTGGTACCGACGTCCAGCCACCTGCCGTCACCGCACCCCAGCTCAAGGCCATCATCTCCCGCATCTCCGTTGTTGCTGCGAAGGCGGATGCCACGACCGATCCCGCACTGGCGAAGACCCGTTTCACGGGTGCCGCGCTCGAACTGCGTACGGCTAACTACGCCATCCGCAAGGTCGATAACACCTATGCGCCGCTCGCGCCCATCTCGACGGAGAAGATCGACGTGACGCTCCCGCAGTCCACCAACAAGTGGCCGCGCACCGTTTTCACGGTGGTGACGACACCCAGCAACAAGACGGCGCCGCCCCTCGCCCTCACCCTGGTACAGGAGACGCCGCGCGCCGAGTACAAGGTCGCCTACGCGACGGCGCTCGGGGCCAACACCGTGCTCCCACGGATGGCGCCGGCGAACGTCGGCGCGACCCGGTTGCCGCCCGACGACAAGTTCCTCGTGATGGCGCCGTCCGCCCTCGCGCTCTCCTACGGCGACATCCTCGAGAAGGGACCGGAGAGCCTGTTCGCGAAGCAGTTCGACACCTCCAAGGACGCGCTCATCGGTCTGATCGGCCTCGACGCGAGAAAGAAGCTGCAGGCGGCCCTTCCCGCGACGGCCGCGATGACGTTCGCGAACAGCGTCGGTTCCGCCGAAAGCATCGCGCTGGGCAGTAACGACGCCGGAGCGATCGTCGCGGCCTACCTCAACGAGACCTTCACCGTGAAACCGGTCGAGGCCGGGGCCGCGGTCAACCCGGAGGGCGCCGTCAAATCGCTCTCTGGCGTCACCGGGTCGACCAAGGGAACGCAGGCCGTCTACGGCGACCAGCTGCTCTTCTATGTTCCGCCGATCGGCAGCAAGGATAAGGTCGTTTTGCTCGGTTTTGCTACAGGACTGATATCCGCGAAGGAGCTCCCGTGACCAACCTCCCGCCATCGGCAGCCAATCTGCGAGGCGCAGTCGACCTCTCGTCTCTCGTGCGCCCGCCCGCTCCCGCCAATGGAACGCCCGCGGCAGCGGCATCCGTTCCGTCGCTCGTCGTCGAGGGCACGGACGCCTCGTTCACCGCCGTTCTCGACCTGTCGCAGACCGTGCCGGTCATCGTCGAGCTCTACGCCGGAGCGCCCTCCGCGACCCTCGTCCGGCTCGTCACGGAGTATGCGGGAAAGTTCGTGCTCGCGACGGTGGATGCCACGACCAATCCCCAGCTGCAGCAGGCATTCCAGGCCGTCGCGGCCCCCACCGTCGCCGCTGTCATCGGGGGACGTCCGGTCGCCCTCTACGAGGGAGACCTGCCGGAAGCCGACGTGAGGCAGGTGCTCGAACAGGTTCTGAAGCTCGCTGCGCAGAACAATGTGACCGGAACGGTCACACCGCCCGACGCCGACGCCGTCCCTGAAGAACCCGTCGAGCCGCCGCTGCCTCCGCATCACCAGGAGGCCTACGACGCTATCGCGGTCGGGGACTACGAGGAGGCCATCGCCGAGTACAGGACCGCGATCGCCCAGGATCCGCGCGACAACCTCGCCGTCGCAGGGCTCGCCCAGGTGTCGCTGCTCGCCCGCATCGGCTCTTCCTCTGCCGAGGACATCCGTTCGGCCGCCGCTTCGGCTCCCGGCGATGTCGATGCACAGCTGGCCGTCGCGGACCTCGACGTGTCCGGCGGCCACCTCGACGACGCGTTCGGCAGGCTGCTTGACCTCTTCCCGAGCCTCGACCAGCCAGCGAAGGATCGGGTGCGTGCGCGTCTGCTCGACTATTTCGAGATCGCCGGCGTGGACGATCCTCGCGTCACCGCGGCCCGCCGCAGCCTGACGACGCTGCTGTACTGAGTCGTCTGCCCGTCTCGATGCGGCGAAATACCTCGCTATGCGAAGATCTTGATGCCGTTGAGCAACCTGTTGAGTGGCATCAGCAGGGCGAAGAACGGCACGAGAAGCCGTAGTCCGTAGACGAGTCCGGTGAGGCCGAGATATCCGGTCAGCGCAAATAGCGCGATGCTGATCAGGCCGAAAATGAGAGACCTCACGAAGCCCGACCGTGAGCCGATGAATGGCGCGGCGAAGCCCACTGAGGCGAAGACGATGCCGATGTCGGCGATGAATCCCCTGGTCGCCGGGTCCGAAAAGCTACCGACGAAGCACCAGAGCACGATGGCGATCGCCCAGAAGACAACGAAGGCAAGCCCGGCGATCGATTTCGGGACTTCGTACCTGCCCATACCTGTGGCCATCTGGTTGCTCCTCATGTGTCGGCGAGTGGTGGAAATCGCGGATGCGGCGTCCGCACGACCCAAACAGATTCTATTCTTTCGCCAGCACGCATCACTGCACCGCAACGTCGACTCGGGATCGCGCACCGATTCTCGCCGCTCTGACGGCGGCTCAGAACGTGCGCGTGAACGGCTCCGGTTTTCGCATCCGGATGAGTAGGAGCAGTGGAACCAGCACGTATGGCCCGTTGTAGAGCAGGAAGACCAGCGGATTCGGCGTGCGCTCGCCCGGTGCGCCGAAGAACTCGACCCCGAAGATCGGGATGGCAGTGAGGCTGATGATCATCGTGGCGTAGATCACGGCGAACAGCTGGATGCGGTTCCAGCCCTTGGCGAGGGAGATGATCAGGATCACGTAGAACGGCAGATAGATGAAGGCCGAGGTGCCGCTGATGAAACGCAGCCAGAGAGGGTGCGACTGGTAGAGCGGGTCGAAGTTCGAGGAGTACGTGTAGTTCCACTGCACGAGCAGATGAGGCGAGTTGGCGACCTGATCGAGGCCGAGTCCCTCGACGGAGTCGCTGATGATGCAGGTCACGATGAAGAGCGAGAAGATGCAGATGAAGAAGATGTCGATCGGGCGTTTACGCAGAGGCAGCGAGGTCACTGCCCCATGCTAGCGACCCGGATGCTTACACACGCGGTAGAAATGGATATCACGTGTCTCAGCGGATCGCCTCGAGCACGGAGTCGTGCAGAAGTCCGTTGGTGGCGATGGCGGAACCGTGCCATGGCCCTGGCTCTCCTGTCGCCGAACTGAATCTGCCGCCGGCTTCCTCGACGATGGGGATTAGGGCCGCCATGTCCCACGGCTTGAGGTCGTATTCGCCGGCGATCTCGACGAGGCCCTCCGCGACCATCATGTACGGCCACATGTCTCCGTAGTCGCGGGTGCGCCACACCCTGCGCGACAGGGCGAGGTACTTTTCGAGCTTGCCCGCCTCTTCCCAGCGGATGAGCCCGCTCGAACTCATCGACGCGTCCGACAGGTCGGCGACCCGGGAGGCGTGGATGCGACGTTCACCGCTCATCGTGGTCGAGGCGAGTTGTTCGTCGACGAATGCGCCGAGACCGGTCGCCCCCCACCAGCGTCTGCCGAGAGCGGGAGCGCTGACGACGCCGACCACCGGCACGCCGTCGATGGCGAGCGAGATGAGGCTCGCCCACACCGGCACCCCGCGCACGTAGTTCGCCGTGCCGTCGATCGGGTCGATGATCCACTGACGGTGCGATCCGTCGCTTCCCGCCTCCTCTCCGGCCTCTTCACCGAGAACGGAGTCACCGGGACGGCTGTCGTGAAGCGCGCCCCTGAGGGCCGCCTCGACCGCCCTGTCGGCATCCGTCACATGGGTCATGTCCGGTTTCATCGAGACGAGGAGGTCGTTGGCGCGAAAACGGTCCATCGAGATGGCATCCGCCATGTCGGCCAGTTGGCGGGCGAGGGCGAGATCGGATTGCAGTGAGAAGTTGGCCACGGCTCCAAGGTTAGGGCAGTCGCCCGGGTCGGGTTGGTCGAGCAGACGTGAGTTGGTCCACAGGAGCGCGAACCGGCCCGCCGACAGGGGAACCGGCGCCCGCATGAGGCAACGTTCCTGTTGACGGGCGGTTGCGGGCTGGATCGTGCTTAGGCCAGCGAGGCTAACAGCCGCTGAAATGAGTCCAACCGCAGTTTGCCGGTCTCGCCGAGTTCCCCGGCCTCGACGGCCTCGATGATCGCGCAGTCCGGTGCGTCGGGCAGGTGGGTGCAGCCACGCGGGCAATCCTCGGCGAGCACGGCGAGGTCGGTGAAGGATTTCAGGATGTTGTCCGGGTTGACGTGCCCGAGGCCGAAGGATCGCACTCCGGGGGTGTCGATGATCCAGCCAGTGCCGACGCGGTAGGAGATCGTGGACGATGACGTGTGCCGCCCTCGACCGGTGACCGTGTTGACCCGGCCGATCGCCCGATTCGCGTCAGGCACGAGGGCGTTCACGAGTGTCGACTTGCCGACACCGGAATGCCCGACGGCGACCGTCGTGTGGCCGTCCAGCAGTTGTTTGATCTCGTCGGTCGGCATGGCCCCGACCCCACTGGTCACGATCGTGATGTCGAGGGCGGCGAAGTTGGCGAGGAATTCGGTCGGGTCGGCGAGGTCGGTCTTCGTGATGCAGAGGATGGGTCTGAGGCCGGCGTCGAAGGCCGCGACCAGGTAGCGGTCGACGAGTCGCGGTCGCGGCTCCGGGTTCGCCGCGGCGACGACGATGAGCATCTGGTCGGCGTTGGCCACGATGATGCGCTCGACCTCGTCCGAGTCATCCGCGCTCCTCCGCAGGACGGTGCTGCGCGGCTGGATGCGGACGATGCGCGACAGGCTGCCCTCGTCGCCCGAGGTGTCGCCGACCAGGTCGACATAGTCGCCCGTGACGATGGCCTGTTTGCGCAATTCGCTCGCACGCGATGCCGTCGCCTCGTGCTCGTCGGGTGTTCCCTCGGCGACGAGCACGGAGTAGCGGCCGCGATCGACGGTGAAGACGCGTCCCGTGACGGCGTCGCTGTGTTCCGGCCTGATCTTCGTGCGTGCGCGGTTGCCCTTGGGATTGGGGCGTGAGCGCGCTTCGTAGTCGGCGTACTTGTCGTCTTCGTCGTCGACATCCGTCAGCCAGCTCATCGTTTTAGAGCAACTCGACGGGGTCGGTTGCCGGGGCATCCGTCTGAAGCGAGCGGAGCCAGAGCTGCGGAAACTGGGGGAGGGTTTTCGCTGTGGTTGCGATGTCGTCGATCTCGACACCGGGCACGGCGAGGCCGATGATGGCACCGGCGGTGGCCATCCTGTGGTCTTCGTAGCTGTGCCAGAGGCCACCGTGCAGCGGTCGGGGGCGGATCACGAGACCGTCGTCGGTCTCGGTGACGTCCCCGCCGATGGCGTTGATCTCCGTTACCAGCGCGGCGAGGCGGTCGGTCTCGTGGCCGCGAAGATGCGCGATGCCGCTGAGCACGGTCTCGCCGTCGGCCAGGGCGGCGAGCGCCGCGATCGTCGGCGCGAGTTCACTCGCATTGTCGAGGCGGATGCCCATGATCGTGCCCGTGCCGGTGACGGTCAGGGTGCCGAGGCCGCCACCCGTCTCCCCGTAGCTCACCTTTGCACCCATGTCGCGCAGGATGCCTGCCAACTCCGCACCCACCTGAGTCGTGGAGGCCGGCCACCCGGTGACGGTGACGCTGCCACCCGCGACGAGGGCGGCGGCCAGGAACGGGCCGGCATTGGAGAGGTCCGGCTCGATGTCCACCTCGATGCCGGCGATCGGACCGGCCGGCACCACCCACACGCCGCGCTCTGGGCTCTGCACGGCCACTCCGCGGCGCGCGAGCGTCGCGATGGTCATCTCGATGTGGGCGAGACTCGGCAGATGTTCACCGGTGTGGCGGAGGATGAGTCCTTCGTCGAACCGGGCCGCGGCGAGCAGCAGTCCAGACACGAACTGGCTTGAGCCGGAGGCGTCGATGGAGAGCTCGCCGCCCCGCACCGAACCCGTGCCGTAGAGGCTGAACGGCAGCGTACCCCGGCCGTCGTCGTTGACGTCGACGCCGAGAGCGCGCAGGGAATCGACGGTCGTGCGCATCGGACGCTTGCGGGCGGACACGTCGCCGTCGAAGGCGACCGGCCCGAGGGCGAGTGCGGCGACGGGGGGAAGGAATCGCATGACCGTGCCGGCGAGGCCGCAGTCGATCTGGTTGCCACCGCTGAGTTCGCCGGGCGTGACGAGCAGATCCGGCCCGTAGTCCCCGTCGCCTGGGATCTCTTCGATCATGGTTCCGAGTGAGCGCAGCGCCTGGATCATGAGCGAGGTGTCACGCGAGTGCAGCGGGCGGCGGAGGGTGGACGGCGAGTCAGCGAGGGCCGAGAGCACCAGTTCGCGGTTGGTCAGTGACTTCGACCCGGGAAGCGTCAGCACGGCCGCGAGCGGAGCGCTCGCCACAGGGGCCGGCCATGGGCCGGTCGCGGGGTTGGGCGGAGCGGCCACATCGTCGCCGAACGGGTTGAACTCCGGCCCGGAATACTTGAATACCTGCATCGGTTACTAAGGGTATCGCCACTACACATGTTGAAACGGAACCGCCAGTGACTCTTCTGCTCGATCGACCCGAGGTTCGCCGTCAGGCGACCCCTCGGCGCGGCAAAGTAAGCTTGGCGCCGATGACCAATTCGATGGATGACACGACCGCACCGGAGCCAGAGGTTCCGGAAACTGCGACTGTTCCGGACGTCCGCTCACTCTTCGAGGAGCAGGCGCTACCGTTCATGGACCAGCTCTACGCAGCGGGCCTGCGCATGACGCGTAACCCTGCTGATGCCGCGGACCTCGTCCAGGAGACCTTCGTCAAGGCTTTTGCGGCCTTCGCGCAGTTCCAGCAGGGCACGAACCTGAAGGCCTGGCTGTACCGCATCCTGACCAACACGTTCATCAACAACTACCGCAAGAAGCAGCGTGACCCCTATCAGGGCACTATCGATGATCTTGAGGACTGGCAGCTCGGCGGGGCCGAGTCTGTCACGCAGGGCCGTTCGACCCGCTCGGCAGAGGCCGAAGCGATCGACCACCTGCCCGATAGCGCGGTGAAGGACGCCCTTCAGGCAATCCCAGAGGATTTCCGCATGGCTGTCTACTTCGCCGACGTCGAGGGCTTCTCCTACCAGGAGATCGCCGACATAATGAAAACGCCCGTCGGAACCGTTATGAGTCGTCTGCATCGTGGCAGACGCATGCTGCGGGACCTGCTGGCCGACTACGCGCAAGAGCGTGGCCTCTCCGCCGCTCGGGGAGCAGCGCCCACCGCGACTGCTGGGAGTAAGAAGAAATGACCGATTGCGGTTGTGATAAAGCGAGGGCTGAACTCGAGGAATACCTGCGTCGCGAACTGAGCGAGCGGGATTTTCAGGATGTCTCGGATCATTTGGCGACCTGTGAGGACTGCAGCGCCGAGCATCTGCTCGGCATCACGCTCACCCAGAAGGTCCAGAAGGCCTGCCAGGAGAAGGCCCCACTGGAGCTTCGCGACCAGGTCCTGCTGAAACTTCGCGAGGCGGCATCCGCCTGACCTGGCGTCGCTGACCCGCCCGGCTTCGGGCCGGTTGCTCCCGCGACGAGGCTGCACTCGCGGCGACGCTGCACAGCCCACGGGTTGTGCATGGCTCTCGCGGCGGAGAAAAGACTTCACGGACGGAGTCGTGACTGGGTCCGCGAAGAGTTTTGTCCGCCGGGTCTGACGTTTTCTCCGCCGCGAGGGCGGATGTCCGCCGCACGGCGACTTTGCTCCGCCGCGAGATGACGGGCCGGAGACCACTCGCGGATGACGGGCCAGCGCTGACCGACCGGGCAGCGAGACGGGCGTCAGCCGATCGTGAGGGCCCTCTCGATGAGCTCGACCTGCTCCTGCGCGCTGCGCTTGGTCGAACCCGTAGACGGGGACGCGGATGCCGGCCGTGAGGCCACAGAGATCGTCCGTCCGTGCAGGCGCTTTGCCAGCTCCAGACCGATGAAGGGCCAGGCACCCATGTTCTCCGGCTCGTCCTGCGCCCACACCAGTTCGGCGTTCGGATACTGCGCGAGCACGGCGTCCAGCTGCTCCTGCGGCAGGGGGTAGAACTGCTCGAGCCGCACGAGCGCGAGGTCCTTCTGATCGCGCTTGTCGCGCTCGGCCAGCAGGTCGTAGTAGAGCTTGCCGGAGTGCAGCACGACGCGGCGGACCGCCGACTTGTCGGCGACCGTCCCATCATCGAGCACGGGCTCGAACTTGCCGCTCGTGAAATCGGATACCGCGCTCGTCGCGCCGCGCAGTCGTAGCATCGCCTTCGGTGTGAAGACGATGAGCGGCCGACGAGGGCGGGCATACGCCTGGCGACGAAGCAGGTGGAAGTAGGACGCCGGCGTCGAGGGGCGCGCGACTGTCATGTTGTTCTCGGCACAGAGCTGGAGGTAGCGCTCGATGCGGGCCGACGAGTGATCGGGACCCTGTCCTTCGTAGCCGTGCGGCAGCAGCAGCACGACGCTCGAGCGTTGGCCCCATTTCTGCTCGGCGGCCGAGATGAACTCGTCGATGATCGTCTGGGCGCCGTTGGCGAAGTCGCCGAACTGTGCCTCCCAGAGCACGAGGGCGTCGGCGCGCTCCACGGAATATCCGTATTCGAATCCCATGGCCGCGTATTCGCTCAGTAGCGAGTCGTAGATCCAGAATCGGGCCTGGTTGTCGCTGAGGTTGCCGAGCGGCAGCCACTCCTGGCCATTGACGCGATCGTGGAGCACGGCGTGGCGCTGCACGAAGGTACCCCGCCTGGTGTCCTGGCCCGCCATCCGCACCGGGGTTCCCTCGACGAGCAGGGAGCCGAGCGCGAGCAGCTCACCGAAGCTCCAGTCGATCGATCCGTTGCGGCTCATCTCGAAGCGCTTCTTGAGCAACTGCTGCAGCTTGGGATGAACCGTGAAGCCGGCGGGTGGGTTGTCGTGGGCGTCCCCGATGAGCGAGATGACACTCTCGCTCACGGCGGTGCTCTCCGGCTCGCCCGCCCTGTCGTCCTGCTGGGACTCCGGGCGTTCGAGGTCGGCGACGGCGTTGCCGTCCTGCACGATGATCGGCATCGATCCGGTCTGTGCGGCATGCGTCTCGGCGAAGGCGCGCTCGAGGCGGTCCTGGAAGTCGGCGTGCGCCGCTTCGTATTCCTCCTGCGTGATGTCACCACGGCCGACGAGAGCCTCGACGTACAGCGTGCGCACCGAGCGCTTGGCCTCGATCAGGTTGTACATCAGCGGCTGAGTCATCGAGGGGTCGTCTCCCTCATTGTGACCGCGCCGACGATAGCAGATGAGATCGATGACGACGTCGCGGTGGAATTCCTGACGGTAGGCGAATGCCAGTTCCGCGACGCGGACGACGGCCTCTGGGTCGTCGCCATTCACGTGGAAGATCGGCGACTGGATCATCTTGGCGACATCCGTCGAATAGATCGAGGTGCGGGCTTCCTCGGGAGGCGTCGTGAACCCGACCTGATTGTTGATGTTCACGTGCACGGTGCCGCCGGTGCGGTAGGCCCTCAACTGCGACATCTGGAGGATCTCGGCCACGATTCCCTGGCCGGCCATGGCCGCGTCGCCGTGCACCATGACGGGAAGCACCGTGAAGCTGCCGATCGGTTTGCGATCCTGCTTCGCCCGGACGACGCCCTCCATGACGCCGTCCACGGCTTCGAGGTGTGACGGATTCGCGGCCAGGTACACGGGGATCTGATCGCCGGTCGCGCTGGTGAAGGTGCCCTCGGTGCCGAGGTGATACTTGACATCGCCGGAGCCCTGCACAGTACGAGGATCCTGGGTGCCCTCGAACTCGCGGAAGATCTGCCCGTAGGTCTTCCCAGCGATGTTGGTCAGCACGTTGAGGCGACCGCGATGAGCCATCCCGATCACGACCTCGTCGAGGTCGGCCTCTGCGGAGCCCTGCAGCAGGGCGTCGAGCAGCGCGATGGTGGATTCGCCACCCTCGAGGCTGAAGCGCTTCTGCCCGACGTACTTGGTCTGCAGGAAGGTCTCGAACGCCTCCGCCTCGTTGAGCTTGCCCAGCACGCGCAACTGTTCGTCCTTGGTCGGCTTCGTGTACGCCTTCTCGACGTGCTCCTGGATCCAGCGACGCTGCTCAGGGTCCTGGATGTGCATGTACTCGATGCCGATAGTGCGGCAGTAGGAATCGCGGAGCACGCCCAGGATCTCGCGTAGCAGCGCCGAACGCTTGCCGCCGAATCCGCCGGTCACGAACTCACGGTCGAGGTCCCAGAAGGTGAGCCCGTGGCTGGCGATGTCGAGGTCGTGGTGCGAGCGCTGGCGATACTCCAGCGGGTCGATGTCTGCCATGAGGTGGCCGCGCACACGGAAGGAGTTGATGAGCTCCTGCACCCTGGCGGTCTTGCCTACCTGGTTGGCGAGGTCGACATGGATGTCGGACGCCCAGTGGATCGGGTCGTAGGGGATGCGCAGGTCAGAGAAGATGCCCTCGTAGAACCCGCGCTGCCCGATCAGCAGCTCGTGAACCTTCTTGAGGAATTCACCGGACCCGGCACCCTGGATGACACGGTGGTCATAGGTCGAGGTGAGGGTGATCGTCTTGCCGATGCCGAGCTCGGCGAGCGTCTCGCGCGACATGCCCTGGAACTCGGCCGGATACTCGAGCGCGCCGGCACCGATGATGCTTCCCGCGCCACGCATCAGGCGAGGGACGGAGTGCTCCGTGCCGATTCCGCCAGGGTTGGTGAGCGAGATGGTGTTGCCCTGAAAGTCGGCGGCCGTGAGTTTGTTCGCGCGGGCGCGGGCCACGACATCCTCGTAGGCCACGAGGAAGTCGCCGAAGCTCATCGTCTCGGCGCGCTTGATGCCGGGAACGAGCAGGGCGCGAGTACCATCGGGCTTCGGCATGTCGATCGCGATGCCGAGGTTGATGTGCGCGGGGGCGACGACGGAAGGCTTGCCGTCCACCTCCTCGTAATACACGTTCTGGCTCGGGAACTCCGTGAGGGTCTTGACCATGGCCCAGGCGAGCAGGTGGGTGAACGACACCTTGCCGCCGCGGGCCCGCTTCAGGTGGTTGTTGATCACGATGCGATTGTCGATCATGAGCTTCGCGGGGATGGTGCGAACACTGGTGGCCGTTGGCACCGTGAGACTGGCGTCCATGTTGGTGGCCAGGGACTTCGCCATGCCCTTGAGGGTGGACACGACATCCTGTGCTTCGGCGGGCTGGGTCTCTGTGCCGGAGACGATGGAGCCGGATGCCGCGGGTGCCTCGGCCGGGATCGGCTGGGGCTTGGGCTGCACAGAGGTGGTGCGGGCGACGGGCTGGCTGCCGGTGGGGGGAGTCGCGGACTCCACCGGCGCCGTGGAGGTGGGAGTCTCCGGAGCGACGGGCGCAGCTTCCGCCGGCTGGTCGGTGATCGCTTCAGGGATCTGGGGCTGCTCGGTCACGGGGGCCTGCTTCGCCGCCTCACCGGACGTCTGATGGTAGCTCTCGAGAATCGGCCACCACGATTGGTCGACCGAATTCCTGTCCACAAGGAATCGCTCGTACATCTCGTCCACGAGCCATTCGTTCGCTCCAAACTCGCCAGAGGATCCATCCTCTGAAGCGAGCCCGGTTACTTGGCTAGACACAGCCCACCGCCGCCTTTGTGTATGTTCGCTGTCTGTTATCGCTGGTTTGGATCGTGCCTGCCGACCTTCGCCGGCCACACACCCACCAAGCTTAATCGCTTTCGACTGACGCACTGACCGGAGTCGTGAGGGATTACCTTTAAAATCATGGAATTCTATGAGACCGCGCCGCGTCACGATCTGACCTATTCCGACGTCTTCCTGGTGCCGAGCCACTCGGATGTCGGCAGCAGGCTCTCGGTCTCGCTCGCCCCGCAGGACGGTACCGGTGCCAGCATTCCCATCGTTTCGGCGAACATGAATTCGGTGACCGGACCGCGTCTCGCGGCGACTCTCGCCCGGCGCGGTGGGCTCGGTGTTCTGCCACAGGACCTTCATCTTCAGGACCTGGATGCCGCGATCCGCTGGGTGAAGGACCAGCCCGTCGCGTTCGACACTCCGCTGGTGCTTCGACCTGAGCGGACCGTGGCCGATGCGCTGCGGCAGATCCCCGCCATCGATGGTCACGGCATCGTGATCAAAGATGAGCACGGCGAATTCCTCGGGTGCATTTCCGCTGCCCGTCTGGGGACCGCCCTCGCCGACGCGAGGCTCGGCGATCTGCTGCACGGGCGTCTCACCTCCATCGACGCCGACGACGTGACCGACCCGCGCGCGGCCTTCGATCTCATGGTCGCCGCCGACCTGCAATTCGCGCCGGTACTGCATCACGGCGAGGTGGTCGGAACCCTGAGCCGCACGAGCGCGCTGCGTTCGACCCTGTATCAGCCTGCCCTCGACGCCTCCGGCCGCCTTCTGGTCGCCGCCGCACTCGGCATCAACGGCGATGTCGCCGAAAAGGCGCGGGCGCTCACCGCAGCCGGCGTCGATGTGCTTGTGCTCGACACCGCGCATGGCCACCAGGACGGCATGCTCCGCGCGATCAAGACGGTCTCTGACCTCGGCCTCGGCCTTCCCATCGTGGCGGGCAACGTCGTCACGACGGCTGCGGTGAAGGACCTCGTCGCCGCCGGTGCCACCATCGTCAAGGTCGGTGTCGGACCCGGTGCCATGTGCACCACTCGCATGATGACCGCCGTCGGCCGCCCGCAGTTCTCGGCGGTGCTCGAAACGGCGGCCGCCGCGCGGCAGCTCGGCGCCCACGTCTGGGCCGACGGCGGAGTGCGCTACCCGCGCGACGTCGCACTCGCGCTCGCCGCGGGGGCGGCATCCGTCATGATCGGTTCCTGGTTCGCCGGCACGATCGAGGCGCCGGGAACGCTGGAGACGGATGCCGTCGGCCGCCTCTACAAGGAGAGCTGGGGCATGGCATCGACCAAGGCGGTACATGACCGCTTCGGCCGTCTCGGGGCGTACGAACTGGCCCGCAAGGAGCTGTTCGCCGAGGGCATCTCCTCGTCGAAGATCTACCTCGATCCGCTGCGTCCGTCGGTCGAAGACCTGCTGGACATGATCACCTCCGGCGTCCGCAGCTCGCTGACCTATGCCGGGGCGTCGGATCTCCCGGAGTTCCACGAACGGGCACTCGTCGGCATCCAGTCGGCCGCCGGCTACGAAGAGGGCAAGGCGCTTCCCGTCTCCTGGTGATCGCGGGGGCTTTCTCCCAGCCCGTGGTTCAGTAGACTCGATCGGATAATGGACGACCCTCCTCCTAGGCGCCGTGCCGGCCATATCGATGCCAGGCAGTCCCATGTATGAGCTGATCATGCTGGGCGTCGGGATCATCTTGACTATCGGCACCGGATTCTTCGTCGCCTCCGAGTTCTCCCTCGTCAATCTCAACCGCTCCAACCTCGAGTCGCGCGTCGCTCGCGGCGAGAAGAACCTCGGGATGACCATCCGTGCCCTCAAGGTCACCTCGACGCACCTCTCGAGCGCCCAGCTCGGCATCACCCTCACGACGCTGCTCACCGGCTACACGATGGAACCGGCGATCAGCTCCTTCCTGCTCTCGCCCCTCACGGCGATCGGCTGGCCACAGCCCGTCGTGACGGCGGTGGCCTCGATCATCGCGGTGATCGTCGCAACTCTGCTCTCGATGATCGTCGGCGAGCTGGTTCCGAAGAACTTCGCGCTCGCGCTTCCGCTGCCGACCGCGAAGCTCGTCATCCCGTTCCAGGTGGGTTTCACCGCCGTCTTCAAGCCCTTCGTCGCCCTCCTCAACAACACGGCCAATGTCATCCTGCGCGCGGTCGGGATCGAGCCGAAGGAGGAGCTCTCTTCCGCGAGAACCGCCGAAGAGCTGCGCTCGCTGGTGCGTCGCTCCGCAACGGAGGGCAGCCTCGATCGGGACACCGCGACCCTGCTCTCCCGCACGCTGGTCTTCAGCGAGCACATCGCCTCGGACGTCATGACCCCGCGCCCGCGTGTGACCAGCGTCGACCGCACCGCCTCGGCGCAGACAGTTCTCGAACTGGCCAGGCAGACCGGATACTCGCGGTTTCCCGTCATCGACGACGGCATCGACGATGTCGTCGGCCTCGTCCACGTCAAGCAGGCCGTCGCCGTGCCGCGACAGAAACGGTCGGAGGTGCCGGTCTCGGCCCTGCAGAGCGACGCCCTGCGCGTGCCGGAGACCATGAAACTCGACCTGCTCCTCGGGGAGCTGCGCGGTCGCGGCTACCAGATGGCGGTCGTCGTCGACGAATACGGCGGCACGGCCGGTGTCGTGACCCTCGAGGACCTCGTCGAGGAACTCGTCGGTGAGGTCGCCGACGAGCACGATCGCACCAGGGCCGGCGTGGTCAGGTCCCGCGACTGGCTGACCTTTCCCGGGATGCTGCGCCCCGACGAGCTGCTCGAACGCGCCGACGTGACGGTACCGGAAGACGGGCCGTACGAGACCGTCGCCGGCTTCATCATGAGCGAGCTCGGCCGCCTTCCCGTGGTCGGCGACACGGTGGTCGTCGAGGC
>JAODMH010000014.1 GCA_025465035.1 Microbacteriaceae bacterium
TCTCGACGCGGCGTCACGAGGACGCACGACCATCGCGATCGCTCATCGCCTGTCGACCATCGTGTCGGCGGACGTGATTTTCGTCGTCGAGGCAGGACGGATCGTCGAACGCGGCACCCACGAGCAACTCGCGGCGGCCGACGGCGTCTACGCTCGGCTCTACATCGAGCAGGTCACGCAGCGCTGAATCAGGCGGTCGCCCGAAACCGACGTCGACGTAACGCAAATCGGCCCGCTGGTAGATTGGCGGCACTATGAAGTACGCCAACAGCGTCATCGATCTCATCGGCAATACCCCCCTCGTCAAGTTGAACGAGGTGACCGCCGGCATCGCCGCGACCGTGCTGGTGAAGGTCGAATACCTCAACCCGGGGGGCTCGTCGAAGGACCGCATCGCGACGCGGATCATCGATGCCGCAGAACGCGACGGACTCCTCAAGCCCGGGGGCACGATCGTGGAACCAACCTCCGGCAACACCGGAATCGGCCTTGCGCTCGTTGCGCAGCAGCGTGGCTATCGCTGCGTGTTCGTGCTCCCCGACAAGGTAGGAGAGGAGAAGCGCAACGTACTCCTCGCGTACGGCGCCGAGATCGTGGTCACTCCGACGGCCGTCGCCCCCGACAGTCCGGAGTCGTACTACTCCGTCTCGGACCGGCTCACCCGCGAGATCCCGGGAGCGTTCAAGCCAAATCAATACTCCAATCCCAACGGGCCGCTGAGCCACTACGAGACCACCGGCCCAGAGATCTGGCGCGACACTGACGGCGGGGTCACCCACTTCGTCGCTGGCGTCGGCACCGGTGGAACGATCAGCGGTGTCGGCAAGTACCTCAAGGAGGTCTCCGACGGTACCGTGCGAATCATCGGGGCGGATCCGGAGGGCTCCGTCTATTCCGGCGGCACGGGGCGTCCGTATCTGGTCGAAGGCGTAGGCGAAGACTTCTGGCCGGAGGCATACGACGGCTCTGTCGTCGACGAGATCATCGCCTGCACCGATGCGGAATCCTTCGAGATGACGCGCCGCCTGGCACGGGAGGAAGGGCTGCTCGTTGGCGGCTCGAGCGGGCTCGCCGTGGCATCCGCACTCAAAGCGGCGAAGGATCTTCCCGCCGAGGCCGTCGTGGTCGTACTGCTGCCGGATGGCGGCCGCGGTTATCTCGGCAAGGTCTTCAGCGAGAAATGGATGCAGTCCTACGGCTTCACCCAGGTCTCCGACGAGAAGACCGTGGCTGACGTGGTGAGTCACAAGACCGGGTCGTTGCCGGACCTGGTACACGCCCACCCGTCCGACACCGTCCGCGATGCCATCCAGATCATGACCAAGTACGGCGTCTCGCAGCTGCCGGTCCTCACGGCCGAACCGCCCGTTGTCATCGGTGAAGTCGTCGGTGCGCTAGACGAACGCTCGCTGCTCGAACAAGTTTTCAGCGGCGACGCGAGCATGACAGACCCGGTCGGGAAATTTATCGGCACCCCGCTCGGTTTGATCGGTGTACACGAATCGGTCGGTGCGGCGCGCATCGCCTTCGAGAAAGCGGATGCCCTGCTCGTGATCGAGGACGGCAAGCCGGTCGCGGTGGTCACCCGCCACGATCTGCTCACGTTCCTGTCTGAATGACTCGATTCCACGCCACCCCATCAGCCGCGATCACCAGCACAGAGAGAACACAGTGCCAAAAGAGTTAGATTTCTCCACCCGCGCCATCCGCACGGGGCAGGAGTTCGATCCGACCACCGGTTCGGTCATCCCCCCGATCTACCAGACCTCGACCTTCGTGCAGGACGGTATCGGAGGCTTCCGCAACGGCTACGAGTATGCCCGCGGCGGCAACCCGACGCGCACCTCCCTCGAAGAACTCATTGCGGGCCTCGAAGGAGGCAGGCACGGCTTCAGCTTCGCGTCTGGGCTCGCCGCGGAGGACATCCTGCTTCGTGCTGTTCTCAAGCCGGGCAGCCACGTGCTGATGAGCAACGACGTCTATGGCGGCACTCATCGGCTGGTCAACCGGGTGTTCGTGCCGTGGGGTGTGGGTATCGACAGCGTGGAGATGACGGACCTCGACGCCGTGCGCGCCGCCATCACCCCGGCCACCAAGATCCTCTGGGTGGAGACACCGAGCAACCCGCTCATGAAGATCACCGATATCGCCGCGCTCGTCGAGATCGGCCATGCTGCTGGCGTGCTCGTCGTTGTGGACAATACTTTTGCCTCGCCGTACCTGCAGAACCCGATCGCGTTCGGGGCGGACGTCGTGACGCATTCGACCACCAAGTACCTCGGTGGTCACTCCGATGTACTCGGCGGTGCCCTGGTGGTCGATGATGATGAACTGGCCGACAAGGTCAGGTTCCTCCAATTCGCTGTCGGTCCGGTTTCCGGTCCGATGGACGCGTGGCTCACCGTGCGCGGGATCAAGACTCTCGCCGTGCGGGTGGAGCGCCACACCTCGAACGCGCAGGCCATCGCGGAGACGCTGGTCGGGCATCCGGCACTAGAGCGGGTGTACTACCCTGGGCTGCCCGACCACCCGGGCCACGAACTCGCCGCTCGCCAGATGCGTGGTTTCGGCGGGATGATCTCCGTGTCGCTTCGCGGCGGGGCGCCCGCAGCACGCGCCTTCGCCGAGTCGACTGAGCTCTTCCAGCTCGCAGAATCCTTGGGCGGTGTCGAGTCTCTCATCGGATACCCCGCCGAGATGACTCACGCTTCGGTGAAGGGAACGGCCCTTGAGGTCCCCGACAACGTCGTGCGGCTCTCGGTCGGCATCGAGGGCGTCGACGATCTCATCGGCGACGTGCTCACCGCGCTCGAGAAGGTCTCGGCGACGTAGCGGGTCTACAACGAGTTCTCCTGCTGGCGCGAAGTCATGGCAGGATGACCGTTTTACACTGGACGTTTTATTCCTGCCACTACAGTCTGGAAGCATGACCAGTACCGACGTCGCTGCCGCGCCCGTTCATACCGGCAGCGTCGGACTGCTACAGGGTTCAGCGCTGTATATCGCGGCCGTGCTGGGAACGGGGATCCTGGCGCTGCCGGCACTCGCCGTAACCACGGCGGGCCCCGCCTCGATCGTCGCCGTGATGGTGGTACTGCTCCTGTCGATACCACTCGCCGGAACCTTCGCCGCCCTCGCCGCGAGATTTCCCGATGCCGGTGGGGTCGCGACCTTCGTCCGCCTCGCCCTGGGAAGGACAGCGGCGCGGATGGCCGGCTATTTCTTCTTCTTCGGAGTGTGCGTCGGCTCGCCCGTGGTGGCTGTACTCGGCGCCTCCTACGTCGTGGCGATCTTCGGCGGCCCGCGTTGGGTGGTCGTGCTCGTCGCGGTTACCATCCTGATTCCGCCGCTCATCTCGAACGCCTACGGACTGCGCGTCTCCGGCTGGGTGCAACTCGCGCTCACCGGCGCGCTCGTGCTCATCGTGGTCGGTGTCGTCGCGGCCGCAGCTCCCGCCGCCAGACCAGCGAATTTCACGCCGTTCCTGCCGCATGGCTGGGTGGGCGTCGGCGCCGCGATCAGCCTCTTTGTCTGGGCCTTCGCCGGCTGGGAGGCTGTGACCCACATCGCCGGGGAATTCCGCACTCCGCGGCGAACGATTCCGCAGGCGACGGCGATCGCGATCGCCGCGGTGGGCGTGGCCTACCTCGCACTCCAGGTTGTGACCGTCGCGGTGCTGGGCGAATCGGCGGGGAACAGCCCGGTGCCGCTGCTCGATCTGGTCGCCACCACCGCGCCAGGCATCGGTCCCGCCTTCGTGGCCGTGATCGCAGCGGTCGTCGCGCTCGGAGTGCTCAACGCCTACCTCGGAGCTTTCGCAAAACTCGGCGCATCGCTCGGACGAGACGGCGACCTACCGCACTGGCTCGCAAAGGGAGTCGAATCCGGTGGGATCCCGCGCCGCAGCCTGCTCGTCGTCGCCGCACTGGCCTTCGTCTATCTCGCGGCGCTGGTACTGACCGGCTTCGATCTCACACCCTTCATTCTGATCCACACGAGTTGCATGGTGGCCGTCTACGCGCTCGGCATGGCCGCGGCGGTCAGGCTGCTGTCTCGATGGTCGCTCGGCTGGTGGCTCGCCGTGACGTCCTGTGCTCTCGTACTCGGGCTGCTCGTGCTCGCCGGCGGCAACCTCCTGGTTCCCGCCATTCTCGCCGTGGCGGCGCTCGTCGTCGCCTTCGTCAAGCACCGGAACACAGGGAGATAACCATGATTGAAGACCACGCCAACGTCGATGCCGAGCCGCGCGCCCGCCGCGGCCGGCTCATCGATCTCAGTCATACGATCCGTGAGGGCCTCATCACCTATCCCGGCCTGCCAGCTCCCGTCATCACGCCATATCTCACCCGCGAGGATTCGAAGGCCAGGTATGCGCCTGGCACCCAGTTTGCGATGGACCTGATCACCATGATCGGGAACACGGGAACCTACCTCGACAGCCCGTGGCACCGTTACGAGGACGGCGTCGATCTCGCCGGGCTCGATCTCGACACGCTGGTGGACCAGGACGCGGAAGTATTCCATCTGCAGGATATATCGGAGCGTGGCATCGGGGTTGAACGGTTTTCCGACCGTGACGTTCGCGGCAAGGCCGTGCTCCTCGACACCGGCTGGAGTCGCCACTTCGGCACACCCGCCTATCTGACCGGTGCGCCGTTCCTCACTGGAGGGGCCGCGGACTACCTGGTTGAGCAGGGAGTGACCATGGTCGGGATCGACTCGCTGAATATCGATGACGCGGAAATCCCGAGCGGAGAGCGACCGGCACATTCCGCGCTCCTCGCGGCGGGCATCCATGTCATCGAGCACCTCACCAACCTGGCGGCGTTGCCTCCGTCGGGGAGCGCCGTGACGGCGGTGCCACCGAAGGTCGAGGGCCTCGGCACCTTCCCGGTCCGGGTCTTCGCCCGCCTGCCATAATCGACGGTGGCTCCGGCCGGGGCCGGGGCTTAGGCATCGTGAGCCATAATGGTGTCGTTGTACGACATATGTGACCGTACACATCATTGTCGACGAAGCCAGGTACACAGACATCATGGAACCAGTGAAGGTTCGCGCCCCGAGCATCCGGGATGTCGCCCGAATTGCGGGTGTCTCGTACCAGACCGTCTCGCGGGCGCTGAACGACTCCGAGAACATCAAATCGAGCACGAAGGAACGCGTGCTCGAGGTCGTCGAGCAACTCGGCTATCGCCCGAATCAAGCTGCCCGCGCACTGGTGACCAGCCGGTCGCGCACCATCGGAGTGCTCACGTCGCAGGTCGCGCACTACGGGCCGTCGACGAGTCTGCAGGCCATCGAAGAAGCGGCGCGCGAGGCCGGGTACCTCATCACGACGACCAGCCTCGCGACGAGCGACTACTACGCGATCACCGACCGGCTCGAGCATCTCATGAGTCAGGCCATCGAGGGACTCGTCGTCATCGCGCCCCAGGTACGCGTGTTCGATGCGATCCGCGAACTCGATATTCGTATTCCGCTGGTGACCCTCGACTCGACCGGTCGCAACGACAACAGCAGCCTCTCGGTCGACCAGATCTCCGGCGCGCGGCTCGCAACGCGTCACCTCATCGACCTCGGTCACCGCGACATCATTCACCTCGCCGGCCCCCAGGACTGGATCGAGGCCGAGGCGAGGATGCGCGGCTTCCTCGATGAGGTCATCGAGGCAGACCTGAATGTGAGAGCTCCCATTCTCGGCGACTGGACCGTCGACTTCGGATACCACGTCGGCAGAGAGCTCACCCGCTTCCGGGACTTCACCGCCGTGTTCGCGGCCAACGATCAAATGGCGCTCGGTCTCATTCACGCCTTCAGGGATGCCGGCCTCGACGTTCCTCGTGACATCAGCGTTGTTGGATTCGATGACATTCCCGAGGCGGCACATTACTGGCCGCCGCTCACCACGGTCCGCCAGGACTTCGTGGAGATCGGGCGGCGCTCGATAGCGCTACTGCTCGGAGAACTTGGCGGCGAACGGAATCGCCATCACGATCAGATCTCTCCGGAACTGATTGTCCGGGATTCCACGGCATTCCGCCGCTGAGGTTTCTTTGCATCGTCGCGCAAGTTGTGTTCACTTCTTGACGGCAAGGCCCTCGGTGATGCACCCTCGAAGTCATGTCTGCACCGTCGCGTCCTTCTTCGGGCGACGTGCCGAATCCCGGCTCTCAGTCGGCACTAAGGCAACTCAACCAGCAGCGCCTCATCGACGCACTGCTCGATAGCGGACCCCTCACCCAGGCGGAGCTCGCCCGGCAGACCGGGCTCTCGAATGCCACGGTGTCGAACATCGTGAAAACGATGGCCGCCGCCGGGGCAGTCGAAACCGAGCCGACGACGAGCTCCGGTCGTCGCGCCCTGCTCGTGCGACTCTCGAATAACGGTGCTGTAGCGGTGGGCATCGACTTCGGCCGAAGACACCTCCGCGTGGTGTTGACGACACTCGGCTATGACCTCGTCGCCGAGGAGTTTGTCGAATTGCCGATCGGCCACCGTGCCATCGACGGGATCGACGCGGCTGCGGTCGTACTCAATCGGCTGCTCGAACAGAACGGCGTGAAACCGACGTCGGTGCTCGGCATCGGGGTCGGCATACCCGGCCCCATCGATCAGCGAACGGGAACTGTCGTGCAGGGCGCGATTCTTCCCGAGTGGGTGGGCATCCGCCTGCGGGATCTCGAAGAAGGCCTGCATTTCCCGGTGGCTTTTGACAACGACGCCAACCTGGGTGCCCTCGCCGAGGTGACCTGGGGCCCGCACAACGCCGTCGACAACCTGGCCTTCGTCAAGATCGGCAGCGGTATCGGAGCCGGTCTCGTGCTCAACGGCCGGCTGTTCTACGGCTCCGTCGGCGTGACCGGTGAGATCGGTCACGAGACCGTCACAGATCACGGGATCGTCTGTCACTGCGGAAACCGCGGATGCCTCGAAACCGTCGCATCGACTTCGGTGATGATCGATCTTCTCAGCCGAGGAGGTGCAACCATCGGGACGCCCGACATCGTTCGCAATGCCCTCGCCGGTGACTCGGCGACGCTGAGGGTTCTGGATGATGCGGGTGTCGCCATCGGTCGTGCCCTGGCGAGCCTGGCCAACCTCATCAACCCGGAGGTGATCGTCATAGGCGGCCCGCTGGCCGGACTCGGTGACATCCTGCTCCGCCCGATCGAGCGTGGACTGGTGCGTCACGCCGTCCCGACGGTGGGTGAAACGACCTCTCTCGTGATGTCGTCGCTGGGGGACAGGGCCGAAGCGCTGGGAGCCGCGGCGCTGGTGTTGCTGCAGTCGGGCACCCGAAATTCCTGAGTCGTTACTTCTTTGTTGTGTTCACAACTTGACGACAAGGCACCTGACAAGGTTTAGTCTGTTAGCGGGCATTTTTTTCCGCCCCCTTACGAGACAAGGTAGTCCGGCGTTGAAAGCACATGCGTTCGTCGCAGTTGTGAACGTACACAACCCGCTCCTCCCCGCCATGGAGGCCACCAATGGCAGCTGAACCGACAATCCTCGAGATGCGCTCGATCACCAAAGAATTCCCCGGCGTCAAAGCGTTGGACAGGGTTTCGCTGGTGGTCAAGGCCGGCGAGATCCACTCGATCTGCGGCGAGAACGGTGCAGGCAAGTCCACCCTCATGAAGGTGCTCTCTGGGGTCTACCCCTATGGCACCTACCAGGGCGAGATCGTCTACCAGGGCGAGGTGTCGCGGTTCAGAGACATCCGCTCGAGTGAGGCGGTCGGCATCGCGATCATCCATCAGGAGCTCGCGCTCATCCCCGAACTCTCGATCACCGAGAACATCTTCATCGGCAACGAGCCACGCCGCTTTGGCACGATCAACTGGATCGAGGCGAAGCGACGGGCAATCGAGCTGCTCGCCCGGGTCGGACTCAACGACGACCCCGACACGCAGATCAAGAACATCGGGGTGGGCAAGCAGCAACTCGTCGAGATCGCGAAGGCGCTCAATAAATCCGTGAAGCTGCTCATCCTGGATGAGCCGACCGCCGCGCTGAACGAGACAGAGTCGCAGCACCTGCTCGACCTCATCCGCGGGCTCAAGAGCCGTGGCATCGCGTCGATCATGATCTCTCACAAGCTCAACGAGATCGAACAGGTCTCGGACTCGATCACGATCATCCGCGATGGGAAGACGATCGAGACCATCGACGTCAAAGCGGATGGCGTGGACGAAGACCGCATCATCCGCGGCATGGTCGGTCGCGTGCTCGAGAATCGCTTCCCCGACCGCACTCCGCACATCGGTGACGTGTTCTTCGAGGTGAAGAACTGGACGGTGCAGCATCCGTTGACCGCCGACCGGCTCGTGGTCAAGAACTCGAGTTTCACGGTTCGCCGCGGCGAGGTCGTCGGTTTCGCGGGGCTCATGGGCGCGGGCCGTACCGAGCTCGCGATGAGCATCTTCGGCCGCTCATACGGCACCTTCGTCTCAGGTCAGGTGTTCAAGGACGGCAAGGAAATCCAACTCCGCAACGTCTCCGAGGCGATCGACAACGGGATCGCCTACGTCAGCGAGGACCGCAAGGCACTCGGCCTCAACCTGCTCGATGACATCAAGCGTTCGATCGTCTCTGCCAAGCTCGCGAAGATCTCCAAGGCTGACGTCGTCGATCGGGTCAAGGAGCACGCCGCGGCTGAGCAGTATCGCAAGAGTCTGCGCATCAAGACCCCTTCGGTCGATGAGGGTGTCAACAAACTCTCCGGCGGAAACCAGCAGAAGGTCGTGCTGGCCAAGTGGATGTTCACCGACCCCGACCTGCTGATCCTGGATGAGCCGACGCGTGGTATCGATGTCGGAGCCAAGACAGAGATCTACGGCATCATCCGCGACCTTGCCGCGCAGGGCAAGGCCGTCATCATGATCTCCTCCGAGCTGCCTGAGCTTCTCGGCGTCTCCGATCGCATCTACACCATCTTCGAGGGCACCATCACCAACGACATCCCGATAGACCGAGCAGACCCCGAAACCCTGATGAAGAGCATGACCTCCGCGAAGAAGAAAGTCACCCAGCCATGAGCTCAGCGACCCCACCCCCGCCGTCCACCCGGACCGCTTCAGCGCCCGCGAAGAAATCGGGGGGCTTCCGCGACCTGGGAAAGATGTTCGGTGGCAGCACCGGAACCGGCCGTCAGGTCGGTATTCTCGGTGCCCTCGTCGTCATCATCATCCTGTTCGAGATCCTGACCAACGGCCTCACCCTCGACCCGATCAACCTGATCAACCTGGTTAACCAGAACGCCTACGTGCTGATCCTCGCGATCGGCATGGTGATGGTAATCATCGCGGGCCACATCGACCTGTCCGTCGGGTCTATCGCCGCGTTCGTCGGAATCGTCGTGGCGACAGCGATGGTCAGCTGGCACTTCCCTCCGCCCGTCGCCATCCTGGTCGGCCTCCTACTGGGTGCGGTCATCGGGGCATGGCAGGGCTTCTGGGTCGCCTACGTGGGCGTTCCGGCCTTCATCGTGACCCTGGCCGGCATGCTCATCTTCCGCGGGGCGAATCAGTTCTTCGGCAATTCGAACACGGTGACCACTCCCGACTCGTTCAACTTCATCGGTCAGGGTTCCATCCCCGACTTCGGTCCGAACACCAATTACAGCAACGGCACCCTGATCCTCGGCCTCCTCGTCGTGCTCGGGCTGATCTGGCAGGAGATCCGCCAGCGCCGCACGCAGACCCTCATGGGAGCGGACAAGGCACCGGTCTGGGTCAGCGTGGTCAAGCTGGTCATCCTGGTCGTGGTCGCGGGCGGCGCGACGATCCTGTTCGCTTCCGGCCGCATTGGAACCAGCTATCCGATCTCGGGCATCATCCTCGGCGTGCTCGTGCTCATCTACTCCTTCGTCACCCGCAACACCACGTTCGGCCGCCACATCTACGCGGTCGGAGGCAACTGGCACGCCGCTGAGCTGTCCGGCGTCAAGATCAAGCGGATCAACTTCTTCGTCATGATGAACATGTCTGTCCTCGCCTCGGTCGCGGGCATGATCGGCGTTGCTCGGGCGGGCGCTTCGGGCCCTGGTGATGGTACCGGGTGGGAACTCGACGCCATCGCAGCCGTCTTCATCGGTGGCGCGGCGGTCGCCGGTGGAATCGGCACCATCGTCGGATCCATCATCGGTGGTCTCGTGATCGCCGTGCTGAACAACGGACTCCAGCTCCTCGGTGTTTCCAACGACCGGGTCCAGATCATCAAGGGCCTCGTACTGCTGCTCGCCGTCGGCATCGACGTTTACAGCAAGCGTCAGGGCCGGCCCTCGCTGATCGGGCTCTTCACCAGGAACAGGCGCGCCCCGTCCGGCGACGGCCCGGTCAACGCCCCGCTCGACCGCCCAAGCGTCTCCCCCACCGATAGCGCGGAGGAATCCGCGCGCCCACAGTCCACTATGCCGAACTGATCATTCGCGCGTAGTCCCTGGGGACGATGACTGTCCTCAGTTTCCATTGCACCATCAAGACAAGAAAGCGACACATCACATGCGTAAATTCGCAATCACGACTGTGGCAATTGCCGGAGTCGCACTCATGGCCCTCTCGGGCTGTTCATCTCGCGGGGCGACCCCCGCAGGAAGCGGCAGTGCCAGTGGTTTCGCTGCCGGATCCACCATCGGTGTCGCCCTCCCGGACAAGACGTCTGAGAACTGGGTGCTCGCCGGCAAGCTGTTCACTGACGGTCTGACCGCAGCTGGGTTCAAGCCCGACGTGCAGTATGCTCCTTCCGCTAACACCGCGTCGGAGCAGGCCAGCCAGATCTCGACGATGTACACCAAGGGCGCAAAGGTCATCATCATCGGTGCGTTCGACGGCAAGCAGCTCGGTTCGCAGGTGAAGACCGCGCACGACAACGGCGCAAAGGTCATCGCCTACGACCGGATCATCCAGGACACCCCGAACGTCGACTACTACGTCGCCTATGACAACGAGAAGGTCGGCGAGCTCCAGGGCCAGGCTCTCCTCGACGGCATGAAGGCGCGTTTCCCCGCCGCGAAGACCTACAACATCGAGCTGTTCTCGGGTGCATCGACCGACCCGAACGCGAAGGTGTTCTTCGACGGCGCGATGAAGATCCTGCAGCCGAAGATCGATGACGGAACCCTCAAGGTCGTGTCCGGCCAGACCGCTATCGCCCAGACGCAGACCACCGGCTGGCTCGCGGCCAACGCGCAGACCCGCATGGACACCCTGCTCGCTGGTAACTACTCTGGCACCGTGTTGAACGGCGTGCTCTCGCCGAACGACACCCTCGCCCGGGCCATCATCACCTCGATCAAGGCCGCTGGCAAGGCAACCCCGGTCATGCCGGTCGTCACCGGTCAGGACTCGGAAGCCGCGTCTATCCCGTTGATCATGACGGGTGAGCAGTACTCCACCATCAACAAGGACACGACGAAGCTCGTCGACCAGGCAATCGCCATGGTCAAGGAGCTCGCCGCCGGAAAGAAGGCGTCCACCAACGCCGGGGCCACCAACAACGGTGCGGTCGACGTTCCTACGTACTACCTCCCGCCGGAGCTGGTCACGAAGGACAACGCCGCCGCGTCCTATGCGAACAACCCGACCCTCGAGGCTCTGACCAAGTAGTCACAGCTCGAGCGTCACATCGATCGGCCCCCGCGACTTCGCGGGGGCCGATCCTTTTTGCCGCCCTCGCCATCGGAAATTCAGGAGATGCGACGTCGATGTGGTCGCTTTCGGCGGATTCGAGCACCGTCGCCAGCGCACGTCCTGAATTTTCGATGCGGAGAGGACGGGCAGTGCGGTCGCGGGTGTGCTGCCGTCATGGAACAAAGAGGTACTCCACAGCGGCTAGGGTTTTGTGGGGGCTGTGGGGACTTTCGAGGCAGCCTCTCTCTCACGTCGCATTCCGTCTCGGGTGCGGCCATCACCTGGCGCTGCCGCCTACGCCCGCAAGGACCCTTTTGTGACTACCGTTGTGCATCCTGGCGATTCCCTCACCCCCAGGCAGCGTCTCGTCTACATCGTGGCGCTCGGGGCGCTCACCGCACTCGGGCCATTCACGATCGACCTCTACCTCCCGGCCTTCCCCGCTCTCCAGAATGACCTCGGCGTCAGCACTCCGGCCATCCAGCTCACGCTGACGGCGACGACCATCGGATTCGGCGTCGGCCAGTTGCTCGTCGGACCGTGGAGCGACAAGGTCGGCAGACGCCTTCCGCTCATCATCGCGAGTGTTCTCCACGTGGCCGCGAGCATCGGTGCGGCGCTCGCCCCGGACATCTATTGGCTCGGCGCGTTCCGCGTACTGCAGGGCATGGGCGCCGCGGCCGGCGGCGTCGTCGCCATGGCGCTCGTACGCGACCTCTTCGGTGGGATTCCCCTCGTGCGGATGCTGTCGAGACTCGCGCTCGTCAGCGGGCTCGCCCCGGTGCTCGCGCCGGTAATCGGGTCACAGTTGCTGCGCATCGTCGACTGGCGCGGCATCTTTGTATTTCTCGTCGCCTACGGAGTGATCGTGGTGCTGGCGGCGGTCTTCTTCATCGTCGAGACGCTGCCTCCCGCACGACGGGTCGACACCGGACACAGTACCGCGCGCGAACGCTACGCCGCGATCTTCGGCGACCGGGTATTCGTCGGTGTCGCCATCATCGGCGCCATGACATTTTCCGGGCTCTTCTCCTACCTGTCGTCCTCGTCCTTTCTGTTCCAGGACGTCTATGGACTGAACGCACAGCAGTTCGGCCTGCTGTTCGCCATCAATTCGCTGGGCGTCATCGCAGGGGTGCAGATCAGTTCGCGTCTCGTCAAATACGTCGGACCGCAGTGGATCCTCGCCTGGTCGACGGCCATGCTGGTGGCGTCGTCCCTCACTATCGTGATGCTGGACTCGCTGCACGTCGGTCTACTCGGCATCCTGATCCCACTCTGGTTCTTCATCGCGGCCTGCGGTTTCGGGTTCCCGCTCGTGCAGGTCCTCGGACTCGTCAATCACGCGCACGAAGCCGCGACGGCGGCCTCGGTCCTCGGTGCGGTGAACTTCGGGCTTGCCGGCATCCTCTCGCCCATCGTCGGGTTCTTCGGAATCCACAACGCCGTGCCGATGGGATCGGTCATGGCAGCGACTGCGGTCGTCTCCGTGCTCTCGCTCTGGCTGATCGTGCGCCCGGGGAGCGTGCCGGCGCTCGCTCGCTGATGGCTGGAGCCGCTAGCGTTCAGTCATGAGAATCCTCCTGGTCGGCGCTGGTGGCGTCGGGGACGCGATCGCCAAGATCGCCGCACGTCGCAGCTTCTTCGAAACGATCGTGGTCAGCGACTACGACAGGGCGCGGGCAGAGAGGACGATCGCCTGGATCGAGGCGAAACATGGCGCCCAGGGTGACCGTTTTGTCGCCGCGCAGATCGATGCATCCGATCCCGACAACGTTGCGGCCGTCGCGCGGGAGCACGGCGTCACGCATGTCATGAACGCCGTGGAGCCGAAGTTCGTGCCGACCATCTTCGCGGGCGCACTCGCCGCCGGCGCGGACTACCTCGACATGGCGATGAGCCTGTCGGAGCCGCATCCAACCGATCCATACAGCGAGACCGGCGTCAAGCTGGGCGACGACCAGTTCGCCCAGGCGCCGGACTGGGAGACCGCGGGGCGCCTCGCCCTCGTCGGCATCGGCGTCGAGCCGGGCCTGAGCGACGTCTTCGCGCGCTACGCTGCCGACCACCTCTTCAGCGAGATCGACGAACTGGGAGTTCGGGATGGCGCGAACCTCGTCGTGCGGGACGAGGCGGGTAACGAGATCTTCGCGCCATCCTTCAGCATCTGGACCACCATCGAGGAATGCCTCAATCCACCAGTGGTCTGGGAGCGCGAACGCGGCTGGTTCACGACCGAGCCGTTCAGCGAGCCCGAGATCTTCGAGTTTCCGGAGGGCATCGGCGCCGTCGAGTGCGTCAACGTCGAACACGAAGAGGTGCTGCTCATGCCGCGCTGGGTCGACGCAAAACGGGTGACCTTCAAGTACGGGCTCGGCGACGAATTCATCGGCATCCTGAAGACCCTGCATCAACTCGGTCTCGACAAGACGGAGCCGCTCACCGTGCGTTCGGTGAACGGTCCGGTCGAAGTGGCGCCACGTGATGTCGTCGCCGCCGGACTTCCCGACCCGGCAACCATCGGACCGCGGATGACCGGTAAGACCTGCGCCGGACTCTGGGTCACCGGTACCGGAACGGACGGCGCTCCGCGGTCTGTCTATCTCTACCACGTGGCCGACAACGCGTGGACGATGGCTGAATACGAGTCGCAATGCGTGGTGTGGCAGACGGCACTCAACCCGGTGATCGCACTCGAGCTTCTCGCCGCCGGGTCGTGGGCGGGTATGGGCGTCCTCGGTCCGGAAGCCTTCGACTCCGAACTCTTCCTCGACCTCATGGCTCGCCCGGAGGCGGAGGGCGGCTACGGCCAGGCCTGGGGCTTGGACGACCGCCTAGCACGGTGACGACCCGTCCGCGGCGTCGGGAATGTGGGAAGCTGCCGATCTCGTCCGGACAACGGCAGGTGCAGCATCCGATAGATGAGTCAATAAGCTGAATCCATGACGGATGCCGCAGCACAGGTCGAGGCAGCAAGGAGGGCCCTTGCCGAGGCCGAGGCCGCTCTGGCCGCCGAGACGGCCGCCAGCGTTCCTGCCACGGGAGACGTTGCCGCAGGGTCGGAAGCTCCAGCGGGACCGGTCGCGACAAGGTCGACAGGCCCAGTCGCAGCGGGTCCGCTCGGTAGTTCGGCCGTCGAGAGCATCCGCGCGGGCTACGACTTCTCCGGCGAGGTGCTCGAAATCGGCGCCCTCGTCAACGGCGATGCCCAGCCGAACGTTCAGGTGCGCATCCCGGTCGCGATGCTCAACCGTCACGGGCTCGTCGCGGGGGCAACCGGCACCGGCAAGACGCGCACGCTGCAGGTGCTCGCCGAACAGCTCTCCGCCGCGGGCGTCCCGGTCTTCGCGGCCGACGTCAAGGGCGACCTCTCAGGCGTCGCGACTGCGGGCGTCGAGAGTCCGAAGCTGCTCGATCGCACGAAGGGTATCGGCCAGGACTGGACCGCCGCATCCTTTCCCACCGAGTACTTCGCACTCGGCGGCGTCGGCAGGGGCGTTCCGGTCCGAGCAACAGTCTCCGGCTTCGGCCCGCTGCTGCTCTCCAAAGTCCTCGACCTCAACTCGACGCAGGAGTCCTCTCTCGGACTCGTCTTCCACTACGCCTCGAAGGCGGGACTGCCGCTCGTCGACCTCTCCGACCTCCGCGCGGTGCTGAGTTACCTCACGACCGACGAGGGCAAGGTGCAGCTCAAGGATCTCGGCGGGATCTCGGCGGCGACCGTCGGCGTCATCCTGAGAGAGCTCGTGACCTTCGCCGACCAGGGCGCCGAGGTGTTCTTCGGTGAGCCCGAGATCGATACCGCAGATTTTCTGCGCACCCATCCGGACGGTCGGGGAATCATCAGCCTGCTCGAGGTTCCCGGTGTGCAGGACAAGCCGACGCTGTACTCGACCTTTCTCATGTGGTTGCTCGCCGACCTCTTCAACGATCTCCCGGAGGTCGGTGATCTCGACAAGCCCAAGCTCGTGTTCTTCTTCGATGAGGCTCACCTGCTGTTCAAGAACGCATCGAGGGACTTCCTCGACTCGATCACCCAGACTGTGCGCCTCATCCGCTCGAAGGGCGTCGGCATCGTCTTCGTGACCCAGACACCCAAGGATGTGCCGGGCGACGTGCTCGCCCAGCTCGGTTCGCGCATCCAACATCAGCTCCGCGCGTTCACTCCGGATGACGTGCGGGCTTTGAAGGCCACGGTCTCGACCTACCCGACCTCGGAATACGACCTCGGCAGCGTGCTCACCCAACTCGCGACGGGCGAAGCAGTCGTGACGGTGATGAACGAGAAGGGTGCTCCGACCCCGGTCGCCTGGACCCGGCTGCGCACGCCACAGGGCCGGATGTCGCCGACCCCGCCAGAGCAGATCGACGCGGTGGTAGCGTCATCCACTCTTCTCGCCAAGTACGGAACCGCGCTCGACAACGAGTCCGCCAGGGAGATCCTCGGCCGCAGGCTCGAGGCCGCCGCAGCGCTGGCAGCGGCGACGGAGAGTGCCGAGCAGCAGGCCGCGGAAGCGAGGGCGACGCAGGCCGAGCACGACAGGATGCTGCGTCAGGTGCAGAAGCCACAGCCGAGGGCGAGCGCCCGCACAGCGCCGGCAGCCCGGGCCGAAAAGAGCGCGGTCACCGAATTTCTCAGGTCATCGGCGGGCAAGTCGGTGATGAGTGCCGTCGTGAGCGGGATCTTCGGCACCCTGCGCAGGCGCTAGCTGCCCGCCATCGGCTGGCCGAGGAGGCGCATGAGGCCGAGCACCACGCCGACGCAGACAGCCAGTAGCACGGCGATGCCGACGCCGGCGACCACGGGACGATTCTCGAACCAGTAGGCGCTACCGGCGTAACGGTCGAAGAATTCCGCCGAGGTCATCGCTTCCGGGGGAAGTTCGAGGTCGCCGCCGATGGAATCCGCGATCACGCGCATGGATTCTTCCGTCCAGAAGATACCGCGCAGCCTCAGGAGCCGCACGCCGTTTCGGTCTCTCACGATGAGTTGAGGAAGCGTCTCGGTGGTCGAGGTGCTGTAGGTGTGGGCGAGCACCACGCTCGCAACCTCGGAGAGGGGTGCGGTTGTCGCGCGTCCGAAGAAGCCGTGCTCGACGATCGAGGTTGTCGTGACACCGACGAACGTGGCTCGGAACATGACTAAGCCCAACCAACAGAGCAGCATGCACAGCGCTTCGCCGATCACGGCGATAGGCCATGAGCCGCTCGACAGGCCGAGGAAGAGGAGTGCCGCGAAGATCGGCAACGGAACGATGAGCAGCATCAGAAGGCCGCTGCGGATGAGGGTCGGCTTCGGACGGATGCGCACCGTGAAGCGCCGTGCCTGGCCGTCAACTGTCACAGGTCCCCCAAGAATCATTGTGCAGGCACGATGATGTGGAATGGATGATTCGAGCGCTCCTAGTAGCGCTCTACTGTCGCCAGAGTCCCGTCGGGCGACAGTATCCATGTGTTGCGCGGAGAATTGGGGATTCGAACGTCCCGGGTAGGGATGTGCTTGCACCCAGGTTCCGCTTGTTGCGCGGAGAATGGGGGATTCGAACCCCCGAGGGCTTGCACCCAACACGCTTTCCAAGCGTGCGCCATAGGCCACTAGGCGAATTCTCCTGGCCGAC
>JAODMH010000047.1 GCA_025465035.1 Microbacteriaceae bacterium
TCGCAGGGAATGAAGGATGCTGCCACGTTCTACGGCGTGAACTTCGATGAGGCCGACCTGGACTTCAAGTACGAAAACGAGCTCTCCGCGTACAAGCAGTTGGCGGTCAAGATTCCCGATGTGATCGGCGCGAACGTGATGAACAGCGCCGTCTATGATGCGGCCACCAAGGACAAGACGAAGATCGTGATGATCGATGGCTCGTTCAAGGCAGTGCCGAACTTCGGCGTCCCCGACGTGCAGGTCGGTCAGCTCGCGATTCAGACTCTTGCGGCTCCGGCGAAGGCCAAGATCGCGGGTGCCTGGGCCGGGCGCACACTCCAGGTCGTGGGTATGTCTGCTCCGAACTGCGCGCCGTGCGACGCGCGGGTGAAGGCGGCGTTCGCCGAGGCGGAAACCACGCTCGGCGTTCCGGTGTCTAACACGACGATGCTCACGCCGGCGGGCCAGGATCCGACATCGGCCTCTCAGGCGACGTTCAACGACTTCCTCACGGCCCACCCGAACGATGTCGTCCTCGTGATGTCCTATGGCGACGAACCGGTCATCGGAGCAGTCAACGCGGCCAAGGCGGCGAGCCGCGGTGGAGACATCCTCGCGGTGACCAACGGTGGCGACGAGGCCGCGCGCGCGGCGGTACGGGATGCCAGCAACAAGGGGATCCTTGTCGGATCGATCGACTACCAGCCTTACGCGGAAGGTTGGAACTGGGTCGAGGCTGCCATTGCCACGGCGATGGGTAAGAGTTTCGGCACGTTCGACGTCAACCGGGTGCTCACGGCGGAGAATGTCGACGGCTTCTACCCCAACGACCCGAAGTAACCGGCAGTCGAAATTCCAGCAGGACGATAGGACACAAAGCACATGAGATCGACTCGATCCCCGGAGGCGTCACCAGAGAACGGCGGCGCCCCCGGGGCGGGCCTCAGGATCACGGATCTTGGTGTGCTCAATCCCCAACGTTGGTTCAAGCGCTCGCCCGAGCTCCCTGGCGCGGAAAGGGCCGGTCGCACCAGCATCGTTGATCGGTTCCTGGACCTGGGCATCTACGTGGCCCTCGTTGGTCTTTTCATCTTCTTTGCCGCCGCATCGCCCTACTTTCTCACCCAGCGAAATCTGCTGAACGTCGGCGCGGCCGTCGCGGTCACCGGCATCCTTGCAGCAGGCATGACGATTGCCTTGATTGCCGGACAACTCGACCTGACGGTCGGGTCAAATGTCGCGATCGTCAGTGTCGTCGTCGCGCTCGGGATCGGTCACGGCTTCCCAACCCCGCTGGCAGTCCTGTTCGGGCTTCTGGTCGGCGTCGTCATCGGCGCGATAAACACCCTGTTGATAGTGAAGGTTCGGATCAACTCGATAATCGCGACGCTCGCGTTCAGCATCGTGATCCGCGGCGTTGCTCTCATCCTCACCGATGGGCAGGTCAAGCCTCTGCTCGATCCCTCGCTGCAGAACTTCGTCAGTGCGCAGATCTTCAGCGTTCCGGTCTCGGTGTTGATCCTCATCGCCATCTACATCCTCGGATGGATCATGCTGACTTTCACCAAGTCCGGTTGGCACATCTACAGCACCGGCGGAAATCCAAGCGCCTCTTTGCGTTCGGGCATCAAGATCAATCGGGTGTACTTCGGCGTCTTCATCGCCACGGCGGTCCTGGCAGCGGTCGGCGGAGTGATAACGGCGGGCAATGCCGGGAGTGGCGGTCCGGCGTATGCCAACGGGGCGGAATTCGACGTTCTCACGGCGGTACTGCTGGGCGGCATCGGCCTCGCCGGAGGCAGCGGCCGGATTCAACGCACCCTCGCCGGCGTGCTCGTGATCGGCATCCTCAATAACGGCCTCACTCTCATGTCCGTCAACACGTACTACCAGCAACTCGCTCGCGGAGCGGTGTTCGTACTCGCGGTCGTTCTGGCCGCCACGTCCGAGCGGAGGAAGGCACGATGAGTCCCGAGATGGCCAACCAGGATGGCGAGGTGCTGCTCGAGGCACGAGGAATCGGAAAGCTCTTCGGTCACGTCCGAGCGCTCAAGGACGTGTCCTTCGATGTTCGAGCTGGAGAGGTGCTCGCGATTCTCGGCGACAACGGCGCCGGCAAGTCGACGCTCATCAAGATCCTCGCCGGTGCCTACGATCCAACCGAGGGTGCGATTTTCGTCCGCGGCGTCGAGAAGGTCTTCTCCGGCCCGCGCGAGGCAAGCGACTCCGGCATCGCTACGGTCTACCAGGATCTGGCACTCGTCGAGACGCGGGATGTCGCGGCCAACCTCTTCCTGGGCCGTGAGTACCGGCGCGGGCTGTTCGTCGATCGGCGGCGGATCTACCGCGAAGCCCAGCAGATCCTCTCCGGGCTGACGCTGCGCCTGCCCAGCGTCCGGGTTCCCATCTACCTCCTGTCCGGCGGGCAGCGCCAGGCTGTCGCCATTGGCCGCGTGCTCGTCGGTGGCGCGGACGTCATCATCATGGACGAGCAAACCGCAGCACTCGGTGTGCAGGAGTCCGAGCGCGTGCTCCAGCTCGTGCGAGACCTGCGCGACTCTGGCAAGGCCGTCATTCTGATCAGCCACAACCTGCAACAGGTATGGCAGACGGCCGATCGGGTGCTCGTCATGCACCTCGGCCGCGTGGCCGGCATCCGCACTCGCACCCAGAGCAGCATTGACGAGATCGTGAAGCTCATCGTCTACGGTGCCGACGATTCGGGTGCGGAAGACGACGACCTCGGCACGGATGTGAAGGATGAGCAATGACCCTGTCAGCGGATGACTCGCGCCTCTTCGGTCGATCGGTGCGCGCTCCGAGAGTGCGATCAGCGGATCCGAGGCCAGCGCTCGACGATGAGACGACGCAGGTCCTCGCCTACTATTTCCCGCAATGGCACGTCGACCATCGCAATGAGGCATTGTTCCACGCCGGTTGGACCGAATGGGAAGTCCTTCGGTCGGCGACCCCGAGGTTTCCCGGGCATCATCAGCCGCGAGTGCCCGCCTGGGGTGAGTACGACGAGAGCGATCCCGCCGTCGCATCCCGAGCGGTGGCAGCCGCTCTCGACCACGGTGTGGACGGGTTCATCATCGACTGGTACTGGTACGACAACCAGCCGTTCCTCAACCGGTATCTCGACGAGGGACTCCTCCGCTCCGATCGCCTCGACGAGTTCACGTTCGGCCTGATGTGGGCCAATCACGAGTGGACTGAGCTCTATCCGGCGAACCACGGAAATCCGACGACTCTCTTTCCCGCGCCGAGTGGTCGGTATCACGCCGAGAACGCCTTCGATCACATCCTCGAGAACTACTTGAAGCATCCGTCCTACCTGAAGGTCGGGGGCGCTCCCTATTTCTCGATCTACGATCTGCCAGGGCTGGTCAAGGGCATGGGAGGGGTCGCGGAAACGGCCGAACTGTTGGAGCGATTCCGCAGTCGCGCCGCTGCCGCCGGCATCCCCGATCTGCACCTCAACGCGGTGATCAACCCCACGATCGCCGATCCCGGCCACCTGGTCGACGACCTCGGATTCGACAGCGCGACCCACTACACCTGGTGGCATCACCCCGACCAGGTATCGAATTTCCCCACCACCGAATATTCCCAGGTCGCCGCCGAGGCGGTTCGAACCTGGGCGGAGATGGCCGAAGTGCTTCCCGTCCCCTACTTCCCGAACGTGAGTGTCGGATGGGATCCCAGCCCGCGAACCGTGGAGTGGGAGATGGATCGGGATGCCGGCTATCCATTCACCACGATCCTGACCGGCGGAACGGCAGGCGCCTTCGGTACGGCAATGGTCGACGCACTCAACTTCGTCGAGACCCAGCCGTCACCGCGTGTGGTGACGATCAACGCCTGGAACGAGTGGACGGAGGGGAGCTACCTCGAACCCGACACGGTCAGTGGCTTCGACTACCTCGAGGCGATTGCGGCGGCGAGGGCCGGGAGGACCTCGTCGTGAGCGATTCGGTCGCGACCTCGACCGGCGTCGCTCCCGAGGGATTGAGCGAACTCGAGCGGACAGCCGGTCCGCTCTGGCGACCCCGTGGATCCGAATGGATGCTCGGCACGGACGGCATCGGATGGGTGCTCTACGTTCCAGAAGGATCGAATCGCGATGCGCAGGTACGAAGCGACCAGCAGCCGGCGCCGTCGATAGACAGCGTCGACACCGCGGTCACCTGGACCTGGCCCAGCGTCGTTTCCGTCACGGGACTCCGCCTCGAGATTCGGGTGACGATGATGCTCGGGGTGGACGCGGATGGACTTCGCGCCACCCTGACCGTCGAGAACCACTCCCCGGGAACCGTGGACAGCGCTCTCTTTCCGTGGATCAGGGGGATCAGTGTTCCCGACGATCGACCGCTCCGTGCGATGACCCGTGACTATTTCGGTGCGAAGGAACATCCGCTCTGGCCGACCTTCGAGTGGAACAAGGGCTACTACGGAACCATCCGCCCCACGTTGATGACCGAGTCGCTGGTGTTCGGCAATCCGACAGCCCCGTTCGCCGTGATGCTCGATGGTCGGGAGGGCGTCGCCGCGACCGTTGTGGGTCCCACGACGGAGATCACGTCCTGGATGTGGGAACTCGACCCAGGCTACGGGGACACCGTCGGGGACCACGTGCCGGCCGTCTCCAGCGGCATTCACGCCGGCGTCAGGTTCTCCGCCGTCCACCTTCTCGATCTTCCGCCCGCTGAGCGCCGCGAACTGTCGACGATCGTGCTGTCGCACTCCGCGGGAGGGTGGCAGCAGGCGCTGGCACCCTACCGTGCCCACCGAGAGCGGACCGCGGCCGGCGCAAAGGTCTCCCCGCCGAGCTGGGCGGCACGATCGCACACCTGGTACCAGGTCCAGCTCAATTCCGCGGCCGGTGAGGAACGATTCTCCTTCGCCGATCTTCCCCGTTTCGCCGCTGACTGCGTCGATGCCGGCGTCACGGTGCTTCACGTCATCGGATGGAACGTCGGTGGGCAGGACCGCAACAACCCCAGCCATGACCCTGACCCGGCGCTCGGCGGACCGGATGGCCTGCGCGCCGCGATCGACGCATGCCATGAACTCGGTGTGAGGGTAGTGCTCTTCGCCAAGTTCACCTGGGCGGACCTGGCATCCCAGAGGTTTCGCGATGAGCTCGTGGGATCGGCCATCCTGGACCCCAACGGGGACTTCTACCAGAACGGCGGTTACCAGTACCTCACCCCGCACCAGTTGCTGGGTGTCGCTGTCAGTCGACTCATTCCTATGTGCTACCTGCACGAGGACTACCTCCGGGTGTGCGAGGAGGAGTTCGACAAGATCGTGGCAAGTGGGGCGGACGGCATGCTCTTCGACGAAACCATGCATCACACGCCTGCCCTGCTCTGTTATGCGGTCGATCATGGGCACCGGCCCGGCGTGTCCGCTTACTCGGGTGACCGCGCGCTTGCGGAACGCCTGCGCTCGCGCGTTCCTGCCGGACATGAGTTCCTCTTCGCGGGCGAGACGATCTATGAGGACCTCCAGTCGGCCTATGACATGTCCTACATCCGTAGTCACTACACCGCACATGTCCCGCTGACGCGGTATGCCAATCCGAGCCTGCGGATGCTGACAACTGTCTCCGGCTTTGATGACCGCAACCAGATCAACCAGGCCCTGGTCTATGGGTACCTCCTCTGCTATGAACCGCGTCACTTCAAGGGCATGCTCGCGGACATTCCGTTGACCGTCGCCTACGGCCGGCTCGCGGAGGACCTTCGGCGCGACCTCTCCGATGTGCTGTGGAACGGGACATACCTCGGGGATGCTCCGCTGGTCACCTCGCCGGGGCAGTTCGCGTCGGCCATCTGGACCTCGGATGCCGGCGGCACGCTCTGCCTGGTCGCCAACTTCGATGAGACGCAGCCCCTCATCATCGAGCTGGACCCAGCGACCATCACGTCATTCGGCGAACATCGCACCGTCGAGACGGAGTGGATGCCCAACTCGGGAGCGTTGACGGTGCCACCGCGTTCGCTGCTCATCCTCCGCTGATAGCACCGGCGAATCCACAGAAAGAAGTCGACGATGAACGAACCGATCCCGAATTCGACCGCTATCCATCGCGTCGCGTTTTCGTTGGTACTTCCCAGGGCCAACGTGGTCGAGTATCGAATCCGCCACCAGCAGCTCTGGCCCGAGATGCGTGACGCGATCGCCGAGCAGTGCGGGAGCAACTACTCGATCTTCGCGGCGCCCGAACTCGATCGGGTCTTCGGATATCTCGAGGTGGACGACCCGGAGCGATGGAACGCGGGCTCAGGCTCAGAGGTGGTCAATCGGTGGTGGCGCTACATGGCCGACGTGATGCCCACCAATCCGGACTTCTCACCCATAGCCACGGACCTGACG
>JAODMH010000136.1 GCA_025465035.1 Microbacteriaceae bacterium
ATTTTTGGGGCGAACTGCTTGCCGTGAGCGTGGGGTGCACACTCGGCAGAAAAGCTCTGATGGGAGTCGATTCCGTCTGATTAGAGGGTCGGACGGCAAAAGACTCGACTGACCATTCTTGCAGATAACTCGGGCGTTCAGGAACCAATTCTCTCGGCGGCAACCCGCGCGCGCGTCCGTGAGACCGCGACACCCCCAAGACAGATCACTCCTCCGACGATCGCGAGCGGCGCCGGTACCTCCCGGAAGAACAGCAGGCCGAGCAGGACTGTGATCGCGGGGACGACGTAGGTGGTGACACCGAGTTGGCCAGCCGGCATCTTCGAGAGCGCGTATGCCCAGGTGCTGAAGGCGAGAGCGGTCGGCACCAGGCCGAGGTACACGGCACCGAGGATGCTGCCGACCGGAGCCTTCTGCAGGTCGCCGATCAACTCTCCGAGGAAGGGAAGGCAGGCGAGCGCTCCGATCGCGCACCCGAGGAACGTCACCTGCGGGGCGGGCAGGCGGCGCAGAACACGTTTCTGGCACAGCACCCCGATCGCGTAGGTGACCGCCGCGAGCAAGGCCCACAGGATGCCGGTGCCGTCACCCAGACCGTGGCCGGCCGAATATGTCGACAGCCCGGTACCGATCCCAATCAGAATCACGCCAGCGAAGGCGATGCCAGCGCCGAGCGCGAGCCACTTGGGAATGCCCTCTCCGAGGAAGATACCGGCGCCGAGCGCGATCAGGATCGGGCCGACGTTGACGACCATCGCGGTCGTCCCGGCATCCAGGCTGTGTTCGGCGATGTTCAGCGCGACGTTGTATGCGCCGAACCAGGCGATGCCGAAGACCAGGATGAGGACCCATTCACGACGGGTGGGTGCGACCCATTTTCTGCGGATCATCGTGAGCGCGAGCACAACGAAACCCACCGCCAGGCGCGCGAGGGCGAGGGAACCGCCCCCGAAGTGCGGTGAAACCCCGCGGATGACCACGAACGCGCTCGCCCAGGCGATGAGTGTGACGACGATGGCGATGAGAACACGCGCCGGGAGTTTCGAGGCGGACGTGGCACGGGCCTGAGCATCGGTCATCCGCTCAGGCTAGCGATGCCCCGGGACATCCCGGTACTGTCGCATGCACGTTGGCTGCCGCCCGACGAAAGCTGGCCGGTAATAGTCGGTGGATGCTCGGGGAATTCACGGGGATGTCCGATAATTTCTAGCGCACCCATAACCCACTTGCGAGCCGGTCGTCGTGTGACGAGAAAAGGACCCCGATGACCTCCGCAACCGGCGAGAACAATCTCGAAGACGACCGATCGGCGCGGCAGTCCCGCCGAGCGCCTGTCGGCTGGCTGGTGCGCCACTCGTGGCTGGTCCTGATCCTCTGGTCCGTCGTCATCTCCCTGGTCCATATTCCGATTCACGGCTCGTCGTGGCACTACTTCGTGACGGGTGCTCATGCGTTCATCTCTCCCGACCTGCTCAGTCTCTATGCCCGCCACCCGGAACTTCAGATGGGGCCCCTCACGTTCCTGGTCGTTGCGCCATTCGTGCTCGTGCTGCATGGAATCCCGGGGGAGCTCGGGGCGATAGCGCTCATGGCCGCCGTAGGCCTTCTCGTGGTTCGGGAGCTCAGAGTGCTCTCGGTCGATCGCTTTTCCCGGGGGCAGTGGCTTCTGGTCAGCCTCATCATCATGGCGGTGTGGTCGGAACTCTCGGTGCACTGGGCGCACGTCGATGACGCCATGGCACTGCTCTGCGCCATCATCGGTCTGCGCCTCATCCGCACCGGGCATCCGTGGGCGGCTGCGGTTCTGCTGGCACTCGCCGTCGATTTCAAGCCCTGGGCCGCGCCCTTCGTGGCGCTACTCCTGCTTGCCAGCCCCCGACGATGGGTACCACTCGGCATCGTGTGGCTCGCCATTGTCGCCGTCGCGTGGGTGCCGTTCTTTCTCGGTGACCCAGGAACGCTCACCGCCCTTCGATTCGGGATTTCGATAGATCCAGCGTCCACTCTTCACCTGCTCGGAACACCAGGCAATGTCACGCCGTCGTGGGATCGCTATGCTCAGATCTTCGGCGCGGTCGCGCTCGCCGCGATCGCGGTGTGGCGCAAGCGCTGGGCCGCCGTCTTCCTCGTCGTGGTTGCCGTCCGCCTACTGCTCGATCCGGGCACCAAGAACTACTACGACGCCGGACTGGTCGTCGGGGCTGGCCTGTTCGATCTAGCGCTGTCGTACTCGATAGTCCCGCTGGCCACGATCGCGGCCTTCGTGCTCGTCTATCTGCCGTCCTACGCGCTCGCCGATCTTCCTACCGTTCGCGGACTGCTCCGGTCGATCGTGCTTCTCGCGCTCCTGGTTGCTGCCTTCGTCTGGCCCCGGACATCATCCGGTCACGAGGCAGATCGATCGACCGCGCCTGACGGAGGCGGGGAGATCAGCCGGCGTTCCTCGAGTCCCGCCAGGCGAGCCACTGCTTCACCTTCGTGAGATCGTGCCCGGGATCGGACATTCCGACCGTGAACAACCGCGTTCCGAGATCGTAGAGTTCGTCGGCATCAGCGGTGGTCCGCGCCCGCAGCTCCGTCGAGATCTCGATGTCGTCGATGTCGCGACCGACCTCCGCGCACCAGTCGGCGAGGATTCCGAGCTTGCGGGCAAGGGTTTCCGGATCGGAGAAGCTGTGCCAGATGTCGGCATGCTTCGCCACGATCCTGAGCGTTTTCTTCTCCCCGCCGCCGCCGATGAGCACGGGGATCTTGCGCAGCGGCGCCGGGTTCAGCTTCGCCCAGCGTGCCTCGATCCGCGGGAGGTCTTCTGCCAGGGCATCCAACCGCTGTCCGGCCGTTCCGAAGGTGTAGCCGTATTCGGTGTAGTCGCGCTCGAACCAGCCCGACCCGGTGCCGAAGATGAACCGGCCGCCGCTGATGTGGTCGACGGTCCTGGCCATGTCGGCCTGCAGGTCGGGGTTGCGGTAGCTGTTGCAGTTGACCAGGGGGCCGAGCTCGATTCTGGATGTCTGCTCCGCCCAGGCTGCGAGGATGGTCCAGGACTCGAAGTGAAGACCGTCTGGTTCGCCGGAGAGCGGATAGAAGTGGTCCCAATTGAAAAGCACATCCGCGCCGAGGTCTTCGATCTTCGCGACGGTATCGCGGAGTTCTGCGTAGCTGGAGTGCTGGGGCGCGAGCTGCACGCCGATACGAACGGGATTCTTCAGGTTGACCATCGTTCAAGCCTATTGGCACGAACTCACCATTCGGTCCCTCGATGAAACCATCGAGCGATTCGTGGACGAGATAGATGATTTTTCTCATTGCAGGCTCCCTATCGTGGTGTGGCTCACCCGAGGTGAGCCGTCGCAGGTGACGTCGGAGCGCGATCTGCGTTCTCGACATCCGCGACCATGGGGGCGCTCCCAGTCAGCTATTAATGTCACCTGTCTACTCTTGTGTCGTGGTGACCAGGCGACGAGTACGCACGACGACGACACTGCTCGCGACGATCGTCGTGAGCTCGGTGCTTCTCGCGGGGTGCTCGAGCAGTGACCGGTTGTCCGCCGGAATGACGATTTCGAGCACCGGCGGCGCGGCTGGCCAGCCCGTCGTGGTCGCAATCGGCGACTCGATCATGAAGGGTCACGGGCTCACCGGCAGCCAAGCCTGGCCGGCCCTCATCGCCAAGGACAACGGCTGGGCCCTCACCAACCTCGCCTGCGATGGCGCAGGTTTCGTGACGGCCGGCGATGCGAATGACTGTGCCGACGACTTCGCCGGCCTGGTCGCGCAGGCTGTCAAGCTGAATCCGCGGCTCATCCTCATCTCCGGTAGCAGCAACGATCTCGGCGTGGACAACAACAGGCTTCTCCCCCAGACGCAGAGTGTGATCGGCGCGCTGCACAGTGCTCTGCCGGGCGCCACGATCGTGGGAATCAGCGCGGTGTGGAATGACACGGCTGCGCCGGACCAGGTGAATGACATCAACGATCAGATGCGGTCTGCGATCAAATTGGCGCGCGGCACCTATCTGGATGTCGGACAGCCACTTGCCGGCCATCGGGAGTGGCTCCAGGGCGACGATGTGCACCCCACCGCCACGGGCCAACAGGTGCTGGCCACGAGAATCGCGGCCGCTATCCGAAGTGCGAAAGTGACGCTCTAACCCCGACCGAGGAACTTCTGCAGGCTGGCGAGCTCCTCTTCCGTCGGACCGGCCTTTGACCCACCGAGACCAAATCCTGATCCGGATCCGGCCGACGCGGCCGACGACTTGGTCCCGGCGGCCAGCGCCGCATTCTCGGCGGCACGCTTGGCCGGGTTACCCGACTTGGAGCCCTTCTTCTTCGGAAGCTGCTTGCGCGCTCCGCCGAAACCGGCACCAGGGATCGGGCCCATGCCCGGAACCTGGGGCACTCCGCCCTTGGCCACCGTCTTCATCATCTTCGCCGCCTGCTCGAAGCGGTTCACTAGGGCGTTCACCTCGGTGACCGTGGTGCCGGACCCCCTGGCGATACGCACCCGCCGCGAGCCGTTGAGCACGCGCGGCTGGCGGCGTTCCGGGATCGTCATCGATTGGATGATCGCCTCGGTGCGGGTGATCTCCGACTCGTCGAAGTTGTCGAGCTGCTGGCGCATGCCCTTCGCGCCGGGCAGCATGCCGAGCATGTTCTTGATCGAGCCCATGTTCTTGAGCTGCTGCATCTGGCCGAGGAAGTCCTCGAGGGTGAAGGAATCGGTCGCGAATTTCTCCGCTACTTTGCGCGACTCCTCCTCGTCGAAGGTCTTCTGCGCCTGCTCGATGAGGGTGAGGATGTCGCCGAGATCGAGGATGCGGCTCGCCATCCGGTCCGGATAGAACGGCTCGAAATCGTCCAGCCCCTCCCCCGTCGATGCGAAGATGATCGGACGACCGGTGACGGATGCCACGGACAGCGCCGCACCTCCGCGGGCGTCGCCATCGAGCTTGGTGAGTACGACACCCGTGAAGTCGACCCCGTCCTGGAAGGCCTTCGCCGTGGCGACGGCGTCCTGGCCGATCATCGCGTCGATGACGAAGAAGACCTCGTCGGGATCGACAGCCTTCCGGATGTCCGCGGCCTGCCTCATGAGCTCGGCATCGACGCCGAGACGGCCGGCGGTGTCGACGATCACCACGTCGTACTGCTTATCTTTCGCGAACTTCATCGCGTCCTTAGCGACCCTCACGGGGTTGCCCTTGCCATTGCCAGGCTCCGGCGCGAACACGGGGACCCCCGCCTGCTCGCCGACGACCTGCAGTTGGGTCACGGCGTTGGGGCGCTGGAGGTCTGCCGCGACGAGAAGTGGTGTGTGGTTCTGGGCGGCCAGCCACTTCGCGAGCTTGCCCGCGAGAGTCGTCTTACCGGCACCCTGAAGGCCGGCGAGCATGATGACCGTCGGAGGGTTCTTCGCGAACTGGATGCGTCTGGCCTCGCCGCCGAGGATCGTGACGAGCTCGTCGTTGACGATCTGCACGACCTGCTGGGCCGGATTGAGCGCCTTGTTCACCTCGTCGCCGAGGGCGCGCTCCCGCACCCGGCCGGTGAAGTCCTTGACGACCTCGAGGGCGACGTCGGCATCGAGCAGGGCGCGACGGATCTCGCGGACGGTGCCGTCGATATCCGCAGCGCTGAGCTTGCCCTTGCCGCGTAGGTTCTTGAAGGTCTCGACGAGACGGTCGGTGAGGTTTCCGAAGGTGGCCATGGTTGTTACAGCTTAAGCTGCAGGAATGAGACAGGTCGAGTTGGGCACGACCGGGCTTCTGGTCGGCGAGTTCTTTTTCGGTGCCGGATCGATCGGTGGTATCGGCTCATCGACCGTGACACGCGGTTTCGGCATGGAGACGGACGAGGCGCTGGAGCGGCTCGACGAGGCCTACGAGGTCGGCATCCGGGTGGTCGACACCGCCAACAGCTACGCGGGTGGTGAGAGTGAGCGGGTCGTCGGACGCTGGCGCGAGGAGCGCGAGCGGGACGACGTACTCGTCGCCACGAAGGTCGGCAACGTCGTCGAGCCAGGGCAGGACGGCATCTCCCTCCGCGGCGACCACATCGCCAGGCAGCTCGCCCTCAGCCGCACTCGACTCGGTCACGTCGACCTCTACCTCTCGCATGCACCCGACGATTCAACGCCCATCGAGGAGACGCTGACCGCCTTCGCGATAGCCCTCGGCGGCGGCCAGATCAAGGCCTTCGGATGCTCGAACGTCGATGTTCGCCAACTCGAAGCCGTGCTGAACGCCGCCGACCGCGCCGGACTGCCGCGACCCGGCTGGGTGCAGAACGAGTTCAGCCTCGTCGCCCGCGGAGACGAGCGCGACCTGCTCCCCCTCGCGACCGGCGAGGGCATCGGATACACCGGGTACTCCCCCCTGGCGGGCGGACTGCTGTCTGATCGCTATCTCGGCGACGAGGAACCCCCCGAGGGCAGCCGTCTCGCGATCGCTCCCGCCATGTATGCCGACTCCTTCACCGAGGAGAACCGCGCCAGGGTCGCACGACTCGCTGACCTCGCGAAGCAACACGAGGTCAGCGTTTCCGGGCTCGCGCTCGCCTGGCTGCGCTGGCATCCGTCCGTCACCGCATCGATCGTCTCGCCACGCCGCACCGCTCAGTGGGATTCTGTGACCGAGGCGCTCGCCATCGATCTCGACGACGAACTCGCGGAGCAGGTCGGCTCGCTGTTCCCTTAGGAGACGAGATCCTCTTCGCGACGACCGTAGTGAGGCGTCGTAATCGAACGGTCCCAGGCGGCGTCGGCGGCGAGCAGTTCCCGCCAGGGAGCGACTTCGACGTAGAGGATCCTCAGCGAGTCGAGACCGTTGTAGTGGAGTGCTCTGCCATCTGTGGAAACGGCATCCTCGGGAACAGCAACCTCGAAGTTCTTCATCATGGCCGTTCGCGAGGTGGTCTCGACGCAGACGTTGGTCTGCAGTCCGGCGACGATGAGACGGTTCACGTCGAGATTGCGCAGGATGCTGTCGAGCTCGGTGCCGTAGAAGGCGTCCCAGCGGAGCTTCTCCATCACGATGTCCCCCGGCTGCGGGGCGACGGCATCCAGAATCTGTGACGACCACTCGCCGTCATCCGCGACCGGGTCGACGTCGGCTGGGAACGCAGCGCGCAGGCGAAGCATGCTGGGCGTCGCATCCGCTCCGTCTGCCCTGCTCACCTGCCGCGTGTAGATAACCGGGATCCCCTGGCGACGCGCATCGGCGAGCAGCGCCGCGCACTCGGCCACGACTTCGTCGAACCGGTAGATGGGTGGCCAGCCGAAGCGTTCACGCTTCTCCTGCTGCAGGTACATGTTCTGCATGTCGACCATGATGACGGCGGT
>JAODMH010000083.1 GCA_025465035.1 Microbacteriaceae bacterium
TGAACTCGACCTATCACCTTCGGGTAACGGCCGTTGGCGATGCGATCAACGTGTATCTCAACGGCGGTACAACCCCAGTGATCAGCACGCACAACAGCCTGTACTCGACGGGTCATGTCGGGGTGAATGCGTGGAACGGCAGCTCCGTCATTCAAAACCTCACCCTGTCACCCTTTGCCAACAACTTGCCGGCGAATTGGACCGACCTGTCTGGTTCGTGGTCGGAAGCGACAGGTGGCCTTCGTGGAACTGCAACCGGGGATGGGTTGCGCCTCAACAGCGCAGTCGCTGGCGATCTCACTATTGAAGCCGACGTGACCGTCACGGACTCCGGCGCAGTGGCCCTCGTATTTCGCTCAAACGCTGCGGGCACCCAGTTCTACGCTGCCAACGTCGACTACACGCAGCAGCGCGTGGCGTTTTGGGGACCAGGTCTGACCACCGTCTCCGTGAGCGAACCCATTGCTCTGAACACGTCCTATCACCTCAAGGTCACCGCCATCGGGTCGACGATCCAGATCTATCTGAACGGCACCCTCGTCCTCACGCCGTCGAGCACAGGCTCGCTGACGTCAGGGAACGTCGGCGTCAACGTGTGGAACGGCACTTCGCAAATACAGGGCCTGACAGTGTCCTAATTACGACACCTCCGTAGCCTGCGACAAAGTCGCCCGATCGGCTGGCGGCGGTGGCCGCCGTTAAGGGGTTGGCCAATCCTCGAACTTCACCGAAGTCGTGGCTCCGTCCGCGGAACTCGGCGACCGGAACGCCGCTCTGATCGGCATCCCGTTCGAGCATCTCATTAGTCAGCATCACGCAACGCTATCGAACCGGAGCGAGGCGGACGGAGTGGATGAGAGCGGAACTGACAACTACCGAACGGAGAGCGAGTGACGGGAATCGAACCCGCACTACCAGCTTGGGAAGCTGGAGTTCTGCCATTGAACTACACTCGCACGGCCCCGATGAAGCGGGCGGCACTGCGCCATACTATCAACGCGCCGTTCGGTAGGCTCGGTGCATGTTGCTCTCGGATCGCGATATCAAGGCGGAACTCGACTCGGGAAGGGTAGGGCTCGACCCGTACGAGCCGGCGATGATCCAGCCGTCGAGTATCGACGTTCGACTCGATCGCTTCTTCCGGCTCTTCGACAACCACAAGTATCCGTTCATCGATCCTGCGGAAGACCAGCCCGAGCTGACGCGGCTCGTCGAGACCGCGGAGGACCAGCCGTTCATCCTGCATCCCGGCGAGTTCGTCCTGGGGAGCACCTACGAGCTCGTGACGCTTCCGGATGACGTTGCTGCCCGCCTCGAGGGCAAGAGCTCGCTTGGTCGGCTGGGCCTCCTCACCCACTCGACCGCGGGCTTCGTCGATCCCGGATTCAGCGGGCACGTCACTCTCGAGCTCAGCAACGTTGCGACCCTGCCGATCAAGCTCTGGCCGGGTATGAAGATCGGGCAGCTCTGTTTCATCCGCTTGACCTCGCCGGCCGAGAAGCCATACGGATCAGCGGAGTACAGCTCGCGCTATCAGGGCCAGCGTGGCCCGACGGCGTCGCGGTCGTTCCAGAACTTCTACCGTACGAACATCGCCCGCGACGAGAGCCAACTCGATTAGGCGCGCTCCAGCTGCTCCAACTGCCAGCCGAGCCACGGACTGAACGCGAAGGGCGCCGCAGCAACTGCGGTGCGCAGCGATTGCGGGTCCAGCCAGGCGAATTCGGCGAGCTCGTCTGGGTTCGGGGTGACGGCATCCGCGGTGATCGCCCGGTAGACGGGGCAGATCTCGTTCTCGACGATGCCGGATGCGTCGACGGCGCGGTAGCGGAAGTCGGGCAGCACGATCTCCAGGTCGTCGATCCGGATGCCGAGCTCGTAAAGGGCCCGTCGCGTGAGTGCGTCTTCGCTGGATTCCGATGGAGCGGGATGGCCGCAGAACGAGTTCGTCCATACGCCAGGCCAGGTGGGCTTCGCAAGTGCCCGCCGGGTGGCGAGTACTCGTCCGTGTCGATCGTAGACGTGGCAGGAGAACGCGAGATGCAGTGGCGTGTCCGCGCCATGGACGGCTACCTTGTCGGCCGTGCCAATCGGTGCGCCGGCCTCGTCGACGAGAACGACGAGTTCTGTACGGGTGGCCATGTGCCGAGCCTAACCGCCCGCGCCCCCTGGACGCGGGCGGTAGCGATCAGGAGTTGACGTGCAGGGAGGCGAGCAGTTCTGCGGCCCTCTCCATCGATTCGAGTGCGCCCTTCTCCATGCCGGAGGCGACCATGCCGTCGCGATCGGCGACCGACTGGAATACCGAGGTCTGGGTGAGGGTGGTGACGCCATCGTGCTCGACCAGGTTTGCCGTCTCGAGCACCACGTGACGCTCGGGCAGACCCTCGAACTCGAAGGTCTCGACGACCTGGCTCGGAGCATCCACAACGTGATAGACGCCACGGAAGGCGAACTCGTTGCCCTCCGGGTCGCGCTGGATGAAGCGCCAGGTTCCGCCCTCCCGCACGTCCATTGTCTCGACGGTGGTGGTGAGGTAGCTGGGTCCCCACCACTGGGGACGCAGCTCGGGATCGGTGAGCACCCGGTAGACGAGCTCTCGTGGAGCGTCGAAATCGCGCGTCATCACAATCTCCTGCTTGCCGGGGGCTGCGACGATCTGTGTCTTGGACATGGTGATTCTCCTTCGGTGGTGTTTCGGTGCTGCTGGTTCAGCGTTCTTCGGCGCGTTTGAGGGTGTCGAGTACTTCGTCGAAGCGATCGAAGGTCTCGTCCCAGAACTTGCGGTATTTTTCCATCCACATCGTGGCGTCCTTCAGCGTGCGCACTTCGAGGTGGCTTGGCCTGGCGGTGGCTTTGCGGTTGCGCGAGATGAGCCCGGCGTCCTCCAACACCTTGAGGTGCCGTGAGACGGCGGGCATGCTCATCGCGAAGGGCCTGGCCAGCTCGGCGACGTTGGCGTCGCCGTCGGCGAGACGCGACAGGATCGCACGCCTGGTCGGATCTCCGAGTGCTGCGAAGACCCTGCTCAACTCGTCCGTCGGCATCTTTAACCAATCCCTTTCGTAACTAATATGTTAAATATGGACCCGTTCGATCGCGGTGTCAAGGGGCGGCGTTGTGGCGCAGCGAGGTGCCCACAAACGCTCCACGATCTGCAGGGATGGAGCGTTTGTTGGCCCCTCAGCGGTAATGAGTGCTCAGTAGGCGAAGCCGAGTTCCTCCGGGTAGTCGCCGAGCGCCGTGAGCTGTGCCGCCGCACGCTGCAGGTGTGCGAGCGTGAGGCCGAGGGTGCCGGGGCCGAAGCTCACGCGGGCGACGCCCAGTTCGGCAAGACGTCGGAGGGGAACGGATGTGGGATTCGAGATCACCGCGACCGGCCCGCCGATGTCGCGCACGGCCCGCTCGACGAGGCCCTCAGTGGGGAGACCGAGCACGAAGATGCTCGTCGCGCCGGCGTCGAGGTAACGGTTGGCGCGGTCCATCGCGCCCGCCCAGTCCCGCGGAGCGCTGACGAGCGCGTCGACCCTCGCGTTGATCGCGAGCGGCACGCCCGCCTCATCCCCGGCCATACGCGCTGCGGCGACGCGGGCGACGGACTCGTCCACATCGCGGAGCGGTCCGCTCGCCGACTGCAGCGAGTCCTCGATGTTGAGTCCGGCGGCGCCTGCCTCGATGAGGCGCGCCACATTCTGCCGCACGCCGGCGGCATCCGGGGCGTAGCCCTTCTCGAAGTCGACGGAAACCGGCAGTTCGACCGCACGTGCGACGAGCCGTGCCGTTTCGAGTGCCTGCTCCAGAGTGAGTCCCTCATTGTCGGGAACGCCGTGCACGAAACTCACGGAATGGCTGGCGGTGGCGAGCGCCTTCACGCCTTTCGCCCCGGCGACGACGCGGGCGGTGACGGCATCCCACACGTTGGTGACGATGAGTGGTTCGCCCGGGATGTGGAGCGAGGTGAGCAGGGTGGCCTTGTCAGCAGTGGTCATGGCTCAAGGCTGCCAGGCGGATGCTGCCACCGCCAGCGCATTCCGGACACAACCGGCTACCGACCGGCGGTGTCCCGCTGTGCCGTCACCGGGATGAGCAGCACGAGTCCGATCGCCAGAACGATGACGATGCCCAGAATTCCCCAGTACTGCGCGCCCGCGACGGCGACGAAGGTCGAGAACAACAGGGGCGCGAGGAAGCTCACGGCGCGTCCGGTCGTCGCGTAGAGGCCGAAGACCTCGCCCTCCCGCCCCGCCGGAGTGACCCTGGCGAGGAAAGAGCGGCTGGCCGACTGGGCGGGACCGACGAAGAGGCAGAGGATGAGGCCGCCGATCCAGAAGGCATTCGAGCCGAGGTCGTGGGCGAAGAACACACCGAGCCCGGCGAGGATGAGGCCGACGAGCGAGACCACGATGACGGGCTTAGCGCCGAATCTGTCGTCGAAGAGCCCGGAGATGAAAGTGCTCACACCCGCGACCACGTTGGCAGCGATCGCGAAGATGATCACCTGATTGCTCGAGAAGCCGAAGGTGCCCTGGGCGAGGATGCCGCCGAAGGTGAACACGCCGACGAGCCCGTCCCGAAACAGGGCGCTCGAGATGAGGAAGAGCACCGTGTTGCGGCTCTCCTTCCACAGCCGGGCTATGTCGCGGAAGAGCACACGGTACGACTCGAAGAAGCCGACCTTCACCTTGCGGTTGCCCGGTGGGATCTCGGGCACCGTGAACAGCACCGGCAGGGAGAATACGAGGGTCCAGAGGCCGGCAATGACGGCGATGAGACGGATATTGAGGCCGTTGTCATGCGATATACCGAAGAACCCGCCAGAGCCTGAGGTCAAGCCGACGAGGCCGAGCAGCACGAACAGAAGCAGGACGATGCCGCCGAGGTATCCCGCCCCCCAGCCGAGGCCGCTCACCTTGCCAACGGTCTTCGGCGTCGACACCTGGACGAGCATCGCGTTGTAGTTGACGGTCGCGATCTCGTAGAAGACGGTGCCGACGGAGACCAGACCGATACCGAGAACGAAGAACGCCGGCTTGCCCTCGACGAAGAACATGAGGGCGGTCACGATCACGACGACCCCGGTGTTGATGGCGAGCCACAGTTTGCGGCGACCAGAGGCATCCGTGCGCTGGCCGAGCACCGGAGCGATGAGTGCGACGATGACGCCGGCAATGGCGAGACCGTATCCGAGCTGCGAGGTGAGCGACGCCTCGGCCGCCGTGTACACCCGGTGTGCCGGCCCCGTGAGATCCACCTCCGTGTCGCGTGCCGCTGTGACGGCCGGACTCACGAAATAGCTGCTGGTGAGATACACCGTGAACACGAAGGTGGTGATCACCGCGTTGAATGCGGCGCCTCCCCAATCCCAGAACGCCCACGCCACGACCCAGGAGCGCGGGATCTTCTTGCCCGCCTGCAGGTCGAGACCAGCGACCGCGATCGGCCCCGTATTCTCCGCCGTGGGAGCGGGAGTCGGCGTCGGCTCGCCGGCCGGGTAATTGGTGCCGGCGGGAGGGATGTCCGTCATGTTCCACAGGCTAGTGGCCGCCGGTAGATAACGGGCGACCATGCTGCAGTGTCGGCGGCGGAAGATCGATTGCGACCGGCTCTGCGGTTCATAGCCAACCCATAGGCCACAGATTGAATTCGCACAAGTTGCTTCTCTAGCTTCGCATAGGTCGGCACGACGTCTGGTCGTGATCGCGAAGACGAGGGTGAGCATGGAGTTGACGAATTTCTTGAAACGCGTCCGGAGACGGACCTGGGTCATAGCCGCCGCGGCTGTGATCCTCATCGTGGGCGGATCCGTCTATTGGTTCGGCTTCGGCGTACATGCCGGTGCACAGGGCGCCCAAGCTGCAACCACGACCGCAACGGCGAGCCTGCAGACCATGGACAAGACCGTGACCGGCACCGGCACGCTCGCGCCGGCGGTGCAGGACGACGTGAACTTCGCCTCCTCGGGTACCGTCACCGCCGTCAATGTGGTCGCGGGTAGCACCGTCACCGCGGGGCAGACCCTCGCGACCCTCGACACGCTCACCGAAAACGCGAACCTCCTGAGTGCGAAGGCGGCTCTTGCCACGGCGAACGCTCAGCTGTCGAACAGCCAGAGCAGCAGCGACGGGAGCAGCGCTGCAGTCGCCAAGATCGCGGCGAACCAGGCCGCGGTCTCCGTGGCGCAGGCGGCCGTCGACGCGGCGCAGACCGCATACAACGGAACAACCCTGACGTCTCCGATCGCCGGACTCGTCACGGCCGTGAACCTCTCGGTCGGCGACGTGCTGTCGAACGGCGCGTCCTCCTCTTCGTCCTCGTCCTCGTCCGCGACCGGTTCAGGCAGCGCCGGCTCGTCAGGCGGCGCCGGATCGTCTGGCGCAACCGGCTCGTCGACCTCCACCACCAGCACCGCCCAGTTCACGGTGGTGGGAACACAGGCATGGCAGGTGACGGTCTCCGTGGGAGCAACCGACCTCAAGAACATCGCCCTGAAAAACCAGGTCGAACTCTCCACCACTGAGAACCCTTCCTTCTTCGGCACAGTGTCATCGATCGGGCTGTTGCCCTCGACCACGACCGGTGCCGCAACGTATCCGGTCGTCGTCACGGTGACCGGTTCCCCGACGAATCTCTACGACGGCGTGACCGTGACGTCCGCGATCGTCTACCAGCGGCGCACCAACGTGTTGACCGTGCCCAGCGCCGCGGTTACCACGGCGAACGGCACGTCGACGGTGAACAAGATCGTCAGCGGAAAAACCGTGAAGACGACGGTCACCGTTGGCGAGACCGTCGGTAACCTCACCGAGATCACGAAGGGGGTCTCGGACGGTGACCAAGTCTCGGTCCCGACGTTCAACCCCGCAGGCGCGGGCAATGGAACCGGAACGGGGACGCAGCGCGCACCAGGCACTGGCGGAGGTGGCTTCCCCGGAGGCGGCTTCCCGGGTGGCGGTTTCCCCGGAGGCGCCCGCCCGGGCCAGACCGGAATCGGGTCGACCAATGGTTGAGAAGAGCATCGACATCTCCAGCAAACGTGACCGGACCAACTCCGCACGAGCACCGCGTCGGGCCATCGAGCTGATCGGGGCCAGCAAGACCTACCGGTCGGGCAGCATCGAGTTCGAGGCCCTCCGGGGCATCGACCTGACGATCGACGTCGGCGAGTACGTGGCCATCATGGGACCGTCCGGATCGGGTAAATCCACGATCATGAACATCCTTGGCTGTCTCGACACGCTCACCACGGGCGAGTATCGCCTCGGTGGTGACGACGTGGACGACCTCGACGAGATCGACCTCGCCGCCATCCGCAACGAGCAGATCGGCTTCGTCTTCCAGCAGTTCAACCTGATGCCGTCCCTCTCCGCATGGCGCAACGTCGAAGTCCCACTGATGTACGCCCGCGTGCCCAAGGACGACCGCAAGGTGCGTGCCGAGCGCGCGCTCGAGCGGGTCGGACTGGGCGATCGCCTCAACAACCGACCCGGTGAGTTGTCGGGCGGGCAACAGCAACGGGTCGCCGTCGCGCGGGCATTGGTAAGCGAACCGACAATCATCCTCGCCGACGAACCGACGGGAAACCTCGACTCCGTGTCGACCATGGATGTGCTCGCCCTCTTCGACGAGCTACACGAAGCCGGCCGCACGATAGTGCTCATCACGCACGAGCTCGAAGTCGCTCAACGAGCGCGCCGGATCGTCTGGGTACGCGACGGGGAGATCCAGCGGGACGAGGTGAATGCAGCATGAACTGGTCAGAAACCCTCCGCATCAGCTGGGCGGCCGTCCGCTCGCATGGACTGCGTTCGATCCTCACCGTCCTCGGCATCCTGATCGGCATCGCCGCTGTCATCCTCACCGTCGGTCTCGGCCTCGGAACGCAGAAGGACGTCAGTGCTCAGATCAGTTCCCTGGGCAGCAACCTGCTCATCGTGTCGCCGGGCAGCAGCACCTCGACCACGGGCATCCGAGGCGGGTTCGGTACGAGTTCCACGCTGACCCTGGCCGACTCCCAGGCTCTCGCCACGTCGGTCAGTACGCCGGACATCAAGGGCGTCGCTGCCGAGAAGACGACGCCGCTGGCGCTCACGGCGAACGGCACGAACTGGACGACTTCGGTGACCGGCGTGACGTCATCGTGGCTGTCGGTTCGAGCCAGAACGCTCTCCTCCGGATCGTTCATCACGGCGGCGAACGACACCAATTCGTCCGCGGTCGTGGTGCTGGGCTCGCAAACGGCGACCCAGCTGTTCGGTTCGCAGAATGTGGTCGGCCAGATCGTCACCATCAACAGCAAGTCGTTCACGGTGATCGGAGTGCTCGCCTCTGTCGGCTCCAATTCGTCGAGCAATCTCGATGACGTGGCCATCGTCCCGATGTCGACCGCCGCCAACGAACTGATCGGCGGCGCCTCGAGCGCGAGCGTCTCCACCGTGTATATCGAAGCGAAGTCTGCAGCCCAGCTCTCGGCGGCGTACCAGGAAGCGGACTCGCTGCTGCTCAATCTCCACGGCATATCCAACTCCGCCAACGCCGATTTCACCATCAGCAGCCAGGACGCCCTGGTGAGCACCGCGACGTCGGTCTACCGAACGTTGACAGTGCTTCTGACCGGGATAGCGGGACTGTCGTTGCTGGTCGGCGGGATCGGGGTCATGAACATCATGCTCGTCTCCGTGACCGAGCGGACAAAGGAGATCGGGCTTCGAAAGGCACTGGGCGCCCCGCCATGGGCAATCCGGCGCCAGTTCCTCATCGAAGCGGCGATCCTCGGACTCTCGGGCGGCCTGCTCGGCGCCCTGCTCGGCGTCGTCGCGGCCATGGCGCTGCCGGGAATCATCGGCAGCTCGGTCGTGATTTCGCCCGGCGCGGTCGGGCTCTCGATCGGGGTCGCGATCGCCATCGGCGTGACCTTCGGCGTCTATCCAGCGACGCGGGCGGCCAAACTCGCGCCGATCGACGCCCTGCGAACGGAGTGAAGCGTGCACTCGAAACTGTCGACCACCCCACGCAACGACCACAGATCAGATCAGGTAATGGAGAAAATCATGCAGAAAATCGCACCAACGAAGCGGACGGGCGCGATCATTGTCGCGCTGGCGGCGGGCGCGCTCCTGCTGAGCGGATGCGCCGCGACAGCGGGAACGCCGAGCTCGACGCCGGCCAGTTCCGGTCAACCCGCTCAGTCGACCCAGGCGCCGGGCGGCGGCGGCATCTCGGGCACGATCGCCGCAGTGTCTGACGGCACCCTCCAGGTGCAGGGTGGAACCACCCAGACGGCGGTCAACTACACCGCGTCAACGACCATCACTCAGGCCGTGGCCGCCGTGGCCTCGGATGTCACTGTCGGATCGTGTGTTACCGGCATCACGACGCCGGGCGCGAGTTCCGGAACCGCGGCCACCACGGTCGCGATCACCACCGCCGTCGGCGGAACCTGTCCCGCCCCTGGTCCGCGCGGTGGAGGACCGGGTGGTGGGCAGGGCGGCGTTCGTCCCAGCGGCGCGCCGAACGGAACCCGACCGAGCGGTGCTCCTGGTGGTGGCGGATTCACCCCGCCCGTCTCAGGCAAAGTGACAGCGGTCACCGGCACGACGATCACCGTGTCGACGACCTCGCAGAGCGGCTCGAAGATCACCCTCGATGGCAGCACGAAGTACACCAAGTCTCAGGCGGCGACGTCGGCGGCTCTCGTCGTGAACGAGTGTGTCGTCGCGGCGGGCAAGGCCGACACCTCCGGAAACTTCGCGGCGACCAGCCTCGCGGTGTCGGATCCGGGTGCGAACGGTTGCTCGCTGGGTGGACGTCCCGGAGCGGGCAATCCCGGAGCGGGCAATTGAGTACGACCGAATCGTCCTCGCGTCGCGGCGACGCTCCGCTGACGTCGAAGCAGCGCGGTAGGCGTCGGCGGCGGAGGAACACGACGATCGCGATCGCCCTGGCTGTCGTGCTGTGCGCGGCGGGGGGCGGGGTCGCCTTCGCGGCGACCCGCGGCACGGCCGTGAACTATCGAACGGCTACGGCGGCAACGGGAGACGTGACGGAGACAGTCAGTCTCAGCGGCACCGTCGCATCGGTCAATCGGCGTGATGTCGCCTTCGAGGTGGCAGGAACTGTGGGTGCGATCAACGTTGCGGTCGGCCAGAAGGTCGCGGCGGGCGACACGCTTGCGACCATGAATCCCGACAGCCTCACGGCTGCGGTGACGAAGGCGCAGCAGACGGTGACCAAGGCGACCGAGACGCTCACCACCGATCTCGCCTCGCAGACCGCTGGAGCGACCAGCTCGGCCTCCGCGAAGTCGACTCCGGTCACTCAACCCACCCAGAGTTCCGCTGCGTCATCCGCGATCCAATCGGCGACGAAAGATGTGGCGAGCGCCCAGCAGAAATTGCTGGCGCAGTACACCGTGGCGTCCGCTTCGCTCAGCACGACTGAGGGCCTCGTGACCTCATCCGACCCGAGCTGCAAGCCATTCCTGGACGCGACCCTGAATGCTCCCAGCAGCACATCGTCGGGCACGTCGTCCACGCCGACACCAACACCGAGCCCGTCCGGGACGCCCGACCCACTCACCGCCGCCCAGCAGGCGCTGGCGGTGTGCCAGACCGCGATCACCGGGGTCCTCGCCAGCCAGCAGACCACCACGGCCGCACAGAAGGAGGTGCAGACGCTCGCCGCGGCGCTCAATGACTCGATCGCGGCGCTCACCAAGGCGCTGCAAAGCTCGGCGAGCGCCGGCGCGTCCACGGGGGCCTCAACCCCGAGTTCGCAGAGTGCCACAGCGAGCGCCCCGTCGGCATCCGCGTCCGGAGGGTCCACCGCTGCATCCGCGGCGACCATTCTCGCGGATGAAGCCGCGATCACAGCGGCGAACGCGCAACTCACCATCGCTCAGAACGGTCAGGCACTGGGTAATCTCACCAGCCCGATCGCGGGCACCGTCGCCGCCGTATCGATCACCCCGGGGTCCACCGTGACCGCCGGGTCGTCGACGGCCATCATCACGGTCATCGGCGACGGGGGCTATGTGGTGAACTCCACGGCGGCCCTGACGGCGGTGACCAAACTGAAGATGAAGCAGTCCGTGGAGATCTCGGTAACCGGTTCGTCGACCAAGCTCGCCGGCACGGTGAGCTCGATCGGCCTCTCGAACGTCTCGACGAGCACGACGCCCTCCTACACCGTGACCGTCGCGGTCACCGACAAGAATGCGACGATGCTGAACGGCGCGTCGGCACGGCTGGCGGTCACGGCCGCCACCGCGTCTTCCGTGTTGACGGTGCCGACTTCCGCTCTTCACCGCCGCTCCACGACCTACCTGGTCGACGTGCTGAAGGATGGCAACGTAATTCCGACCACGGTCAAGATCGGTGCCAGCGGTGACCAGTTAACGGAGATCACCTCCGGCATCACCAAGGGCAGCGTCGTGATCCTCGCGGACATCAACTCCACCACCATCGGTACTGCGACGAACACCACGACGTCGACCGGGCTCACCGGGCTTGGTCAGAGCACCACGACCGGACGTGGCGGCGGGTTCCGCCCCGGCGGCGGTGCACCCGCCGGGGGCTAGCACCAGAGGGCGTGCCGAGGGTCGTCGACGAGACTCCCGGCGCGCCCTTCGCGGCGGCCCTAACCTGAGAGTTGAGTGGCATCGACTCAAGTTTTCCGGGATCAACTTGACAAAGTTATCCACAGGTTTCAAACTTGAGTACGTGAGACTCAAGTCTCGCCACAGGCCAATAGGGACAACCGCAACACAAGGAGAAAGAGCATATGGCTCGAGCAGTAGGTATCGACCTGGGAACCACCAACTCGGTGGTCTCGGTCCTCGAGGGCGGAGAGCCCACCGTCATCACGAACGCCGAAGGTTTCCGCACGACGCCATCCGTCGTCGCCTTCACCAAAGATGGCGAGGTGCTCGTCGGTGAGACCGCGAAGCGCCAGAACGTCACCAACGTCGACCGTACGATCTCGTCGGTCAAGCGTCATATGGGTACCGACTGGACCGTCGACATCGACGGCAAGAAGTACACGCCGCAGGAGATCTCGGCGCGGATCCTCGGCAAGCTCAAGCGCGACGCAGAGCAGTACCTCGGCGACACCGTCACGGATGCCGTCATCACCGTGCCCGCCTACTTCAACGACGCCGAGCGCCAGGCCACCAAGGAGGCCGGCGAGATCGCTGGCCTCAACGTGCTCCGCATCATCAACGAGCCGACCGCCGCCGCACTCGCCTACGGACTCGACAAGGGCAAGGAAGACGAGCTCATCCTGGTCTTCGACCTCGGTGGGGGAACCTTCGACGTCTCGCTGCTCGAAGTGGGCAAGGACGACGACTTCTCGACCATCCAGGTGCGCTCGACCGCCGGTGACAACCGCCTCGGTGGAGACGACTGGGACCAGCGGGTCGTCGACTACCTGGTCAAGCGCTTCAAGGACTCCACCGGTGTGGATGTCTCCAACGACAAGATCGCCAAGCAGCGTCTCAAGGAGGCAGCCGAGCAGGCCAAGAAGGAGCTCTCGAGCTCGATGAGCACGAGCATCCAGCTTCCCTACCTCTCCCTCACGGAGAACGGGCCGGCCAACCTCGATGAGACGCTCACCCGCGCGAAGTTCGAGGAACTGACCGCCGACCTGCTCGAGCGCACCAAGAAGCCGTTCCAGGACGTGATCAAGGAGGCCGGCATCAAGGTCGCCGACGTTGCACACGTCGTTCTCGTCGGTGGCTCGACCCGCATGCCAGCGGTCGTCGATCTCGTCAAGCAGCTCACCGGCGGCAAGGACCCGAACAAGGGCGTCAACCCGGATGAGGTGGTCGCCGTCGGCGCCGCGCTCCAGGCCGGCGTGCTGAAGGGCGAGCGCAAGGACGTTCTGCTCATCGACGTGACCCCCCTGAGTCTCGGCATCGAGACCAAGGGCGGCATCATGACCAAGCTCATCGACCGCAACACGGCCATTCCGACCAAGCGCAGCGAGACCTTCACGACGGCGGACGACAACCAGCCGTCCGTGGCGATCCAGGTCTTCCAGGGCGAGCGTGAGTTCACCCGCGACAACAAGAACCTCGGGACCTTCGAGCTGCAGGGCATCGCCCCTGCGCCCCGCGGCATCCCGCAGGTCGAGGTCACCTTCGACATCGATGCCAACGGCATCGTGCACGTGGCCGCTAAGGACAAGGGCACCGGCAAGGAGCAGTCGATGACCATCACCGGTGGCTCGTCCCTCTCGAAGGACGACATCGAGCGCATGGTCCGCGAGGCCGAGGAGCACGCGGCGGAGGACAAGGCGCGTCGCGAGACGGCCGAGACCCGCAACACCGCCGAGCAGCTCGCCTACTCGACCGACAAGCTCATCAAGGACAACGACGACAAGCTGCCGGACGACGTGAAGTCCGAAGTGCAGGCCGATGTCGACGCCCTGAAGAGCGCGCTCGCAGGCGACGACGACACGGCCGTGAAGACCGCCTTCGACAGGCTGAGCGAAAGCCAGCAGAAGCTGGGTCAGGCCATCTACTCGCAGGAGCAGGCGGCATCCACCGAAGGCGCAGCGGAAGAAGCGCCGGCGGAGGGCGCAGCTAACGACGAGGAGGACATCGTCGACGCAGAAGTCGTGGACGATGAGCCAGAGCCTGGTAAGAAATAACGATGACGGACAAGAAGCCCGGTCCGGGCGACGAAACCCCGGAAGAAGAGCCAGAGACGACCGACGGTCTGATCGAGGCAGAGGGACCGGATGTCGAGACGTCGTTCACGGATGACGACCTCGCCTTCCTGTCCGGCGAGCAGCCATCGACCGACTTCGAGGTCGATCCGGCGATCGAGATTCTCGGCGACCTCAAGCGGGTGCAGGCCGAGTTCGCCAACTACCGCAAGCGCGTTGAGCGCGATCGTGAGGCGAATCGCGAGCTGAACATCGCCGAGGTGGTGAAGGGCCTCCTCCCCGTGCTCGACGACCTAGCCCTCGCGGAGGCCCACGGCGACCTCGCGGACGGCCCCATGGCTGTCATCGCGCAGAAGCTGCGGGCGAGCCTCGAGAAGTTCGGGCTCACCATGGTCGGTGAGAAGGGCGATGTCTTCGACCCGCACCTGCACGAGGCTCTCGTGCAGCTGCCGAGCCCCGAGGTCACCGTCAATACCGTCGCCGACGTGATCGCCCCCGGCTACAGGTTGGGTGAACGACTTCTTCGTCCAGCCAAGGTTGCCGTCTCCGTGCCCGCAGAATAGATGTAGCAGTAGCGGGTCGAGTGGGTCGCTCAGCGACAGTGTCGAAACCGGTCGATCGAGGCCAAGTTTCGATGCGACCGTGAGCGGCCCGCTCCATCCGCGTAAGTTTTACGAGAAGGGAGGCGCCGATGGCCAGCCAGGACTGGTTCGACAAGGACTTTTACGCCGTGCTCGGTGTCTCCAAAGACATCTCGGAGGCCGATCTCAAGAAGGCCTACCGCAAGCTTGCCCGCAAGTATCACCCAGATTCCAACCCCGGGGATGCCAAGGCCGAGGCGAGATTCAAGGAGATCAGCGAGGCGCACTCGGTGCTCTCCGATCCAGAACAGCGCAAGGAATACGACCAGATGCGCGCCATGGGTCCCGGTCGCCCGCGCTTCACATCCGGCGGCCAAGGCCAGTCCGGTGGATTCGAGGATGTCTTCGGCGGCATGTTCAACCAGGGTGGCAACCAGCGCACCACCTTCTCGCCCGGTAGCGGCGGCGGGTTCGACGACATCTTCAGCGGGCTCTTCGGGCAGTCATCCGGCGGATTCCGTGGGGCGGGCGGGCCGACCAAGGGCCGCGATCTCACCGCAACCACGACGCTCGACTTCCTCACCGCCATCCAGGGCGACACGGTGAGGCTCCAGCCGTCGGAGGGCAAGCCGATCAGCGTGAAGATTCCGGCCGGCGTCAGCGACGGCCAGAAGATCAGGCTGAAGGGCAAGGGCGAACCGAGTCCGGATGGCGGAGCCCCCGGTGACCTGACCCTCACGGTCACGGTGCGCAAGCATCCTGTCTTCGAACGGGACGGACTCAATCTGCGAGTGGATGTGCCGGTGACCTTCACGGAGGCCACCCTGGGAGCAACCATCGAGGTCCCGACCCTCGGCGGCGAGCCCGTCAAACTCAAGGTCGCCGCCGGAACGCCGAGCGGGCGTGTGTTGCGCGTCAAGGGGCGCGGGGTGGTCTCCTCGAAGGGTACGGGCGATCTGCTCGCCACCGTGCAGGTGGCCGTACCGGCGCACCTCGGCGGCGAAGCTCGAGAGGCCCTGGAGAGGTTCGCCGCACTGCAACCGGATGAGAACCCGCGAGCGGAACTGCTCGCAAAAGCGAAGGGCTGACCATGGAAGCCACGGATCCCGTCTTTGCAATCGCGATCGCGGCGGAACTGGCTGGCATGCATCCCCAGACGCTGCGGCAATACGACCGCCTCCAGCTGGTGATTCCGCAACGCACCTCCGGGCAGTCTCGTCGCTACTCGATGCGCGACGTCGTGCAGCTGCGGGAGATCGCGCGACTGGGTGCCGAGGGCGTGAGCCTCGAGGGCATCCGGCGCATCCTGCAGTTGGAAAACCAGGTTACGGAACTTGGGCAACGCGTTCGCGAACTGGAGCATGCTCTCGCGGACGAGCTACTCACCCGACCCGGCCGCCGGATCTTCGCGGGCGGCGAGTCGGGCGAGGTGGTGTCACTGCGCGCCGGAACCCGTTCCCAGCGCAACACGCAGGTCGTGGTCTGGCGCCCGCTCAGCCATGAGTAGCTCGACGGGGCCGGAATGAGCTCTCTCGACTTCGCGGGCCTCCGCCGATTTCCGGATGTCGAGGCCGACAACCTGTTCCCCGTCGACGCGAGTGATCGCCTCATCCTCGACGAGGCTCTGGCCGCGGTTGGGGCCGCGCCCCCGGGCGTCGTCGTCGTGCTCGGCGATCACTACGGCGCGCTCACCATTGGAGCGGCGCAGCTCGGTGCACGCGGCATCCGCGTGTTTCAGGACTCATTGCTCGGCGAGCGGTCACTGGCGAATAACGCCGCCGATGGTGCCGACTTTCGTAGCCTGCCACTCGGCGGCGAGCTGCTCGACGGGGCCACGGTCGTGCTGCTGCAGCTGCCGCGCAGCCTTGCCGAGCTCGACGAACTCGCCGGCCAGATCGCCGAGCACTCCGACCCGGCTGTCGTCGTATATGCCGGCGGACGCATGAAGCACATTTCGGTCGCCATGAACGAGGTGCTGCTGCGCCACTTCGAACGTCTCGACGTCTCGCACGCGCGGCAGAAGTCGCGGGTGCTCGTGGCCCGCACGCCACGGCGGGTGCCCACGGACTACCCGAGCCGCGAGTTCAACGAGGAGCTGGGACTCTGGATCTGCGCTCACGGCGCCGCCTTCGCCGGCACGAAGCTCGACATCGGCACGCGATTGCTGCTCTCCGTGCTCGACGGCGCAGTCCCGGGTGCCGAGACGGTCATCGACCTCGGCTGCGGCACCGGCATTCTTGCCGCATCTCTCGCGAGGGCGCGACCGAGCGCCGCGGTGATAGCGACGGATGTCTCCTGGGCGGCAGTGGCATCGGCCCGCGCCACCATGGAGGCGAACGCCCTGGGGGCGACAGTCGTTCGCGATGTCGGACTCAGCGTTCAGCCGGAGTCGAGCGCCGATCTCGTGGTGCTCAACCCGCCGTTCCACGTCGGCGCGACAGTGCACACCGGTCTCGCCACCGGCCTGTTCGCCGAGAGTGCACGGGTGCTGCGTCCCGGCGCGGAGCTGTGGACCGTCTACAACTCGCATCTCGGCTACCGCGCGGCGCTGCAGCGCATCGTTGGTGACACTCGCGAAGTGGTCCGCAACGCGAAGTTCACCGTGACCGCATCGCGTCGCGCATAGCGATCCGCCCGATGTCTCGTCGTGGACTGATCCCGTTGGACGGACGGCCTCAAGGGCGCGTAAACTTGAGCCATTAAGACTCAAGTTGGGTGGAAGGATCCCGAATGGCCAACATGCAGGGCGCGCCTGGCTCGGACGAGAAACAGAAGACCGCGCTTGAGAGCTACGGCATCGACCTCACGGCGATCGCCCGCACCGGCAAACTCGACCCGGTGATCGGTCGCGACGCCGAGATCCGTCGCGTGAGCCAGGTGCTGACGCGGCGGACCAAGAACAACCCCGTGCTCATCGGAGAGCCCGGCGTCGGCAAGACCGCCGTGGTGGAGGGGCTCGCCCAGCGCATCGTCGCTGGCGACGTCGCCGACTCGCTGAAGGGCAAGCGCCTCGTTTCGCTCGACCTCGCCGCGCTGGTCGCCGGCGCCAAGTACCGCGGCGAATTCGAGGAGCGGCTGAAGGCCGTGCTCAGGGAGATCAACGACGCGGAGGGCGAGATCATCACCTTCGTTGATGAGCTCCACACCCTCATGGGCGCTGGCGGGGGCGAGGGATCCGTCGCCGCATCGAACATGCTCAAGCCGATGCTGGCCCGCGGCGAGCTGCGGCTGATCGGCGCGACCACGCTCGACGAGTACCGCGAGTACATCGAGAAGGACGCCGCGTTGGAGCGCCGCTTCCAGCAGGTCTACGTCGGCGAGCCCAGCGTCGAAGACACCATCGCGATCCTGCGCGGACTCAAGGAACGCTACGAAGCACACCATAAGGTGGCGATCGCCGACACCGCGCTGGTCGCGGCTGCGGCGCTGAGCAATCGCTACATCAGCGGGCGTCAGTTGCCGGACAAGGCGATCGATCTCATCGACGAGGCGGCATCCCGACTCCGGATGGAGATCGACTCGGCCCCCGTCGAGATCGACGAACTGCGGCGCAGCGTGGACAGGCTCAAACTCGAGGAGCTCGCCCTCAAGCGGGAGAAGGACGAGGCGAGCAAGCAGCGGCTCGAGAAGTTGCGCTCCGACCTCGAGCAGAAGACCAAGGCGCTCAAGGAACTGCAGGCCAGATGGGAGAAGGAGAGGGCGGCCCTCAACCGCGTCGGCGAGCTCAAAGAGAAACTGGATGCCCTGCGCATGCAGGCAGAACGCGCTCAGCGCGAGGGCAACCTCGAGACGGCATCCCGCCTCCTGTATGGCGAGATCCCGGTGATCGAGCGTGAGCTCGCAGAGGCGGAGAAGACCGAGGCGGACACCCCGCTCATGGTGAACGACCAGGTCACGGCAGAAGACATCGCCGCCGTCATCGCGATGTGGACCGGCATCCCGGTCGGCCGTCTGCTGCAGGGCGAGACGGAGAAGCTGCTGAATCTCGAGGCCGAACTCGGCAAGCGGCTCGTCGGCCAGAAGAGGGCGGTTCGCGCCGTCGCCGAGGCCGTGCGCCGGTCGCGTGCCGGTATCGCCGATGCCGGCCGGCCGACGGGCTCATTCCTGTTCCTCGGGCCAACCGGTGTCGGTAAGACGGAACTCGCGAAGGCCCTCGCCGAGTTCCTCTTCGACGACGAGAAATCAATGATCCGCATCGACATGAGCGAGTACGGCGAGCGGCACTCGATCGCCCGGCTGCTCGGTGCCCCTCCCGGCTACATCGGTTACGAGCAGGGCGGCCAGCTGACCGAGGCCGTGCGGCGTCGACCCTATTCCGTCATCCTGCTCGACGAGGTCGAGAAGGCTCACAGCGATGTCTTCGATGTGCTGCTCCAGGTGCTCGACGACGGACGGCTGACCGACGGGCAGGGTCGCACCGTCGACTTCCGCAACGTCATCCTCATCCTGACCTCCAATCTGGGAAGCCAGTATCTCGTCGACCAGACCCTCAGTCGGGACGCCAAGGAGGAAGCGGTGAACCTGATGGTGCGTCAGGCCTTCAAGCCGGAATTCCTCAACCGCCTCGACGACATCGTGATCTTCAGCGCCCTCTCGACGGACGATCTCGCGCAGATCGTCGAGCTCTACATCGACCGCCTGTCCCGCCGGCTGCAGGATCGTCGCCTCGAACTCGCGGTGACGCCGGATGCCCGTTCCTGGCTGGCCGAGCGCGGATACGATCCGATCTATGGTGCGCGTCCACTTCGCCGCCTCATGCAGCACGAGATCGACGACAGGCTGGCGACGGCGCTGCTCAGCGGCGAGATCCGAGACGGGGACACCGTCATGGTCGACCTCGACTCCGAGAACGACACCCTGAGCATCCGCAAGGCACCGGTACTCGTCGACTAAGCCGACACCGACGCGCCTAGGCTTATGTCATGCGTGCAACTCTGATCTACGGCGAACGTGACATCCGGTTCGAAGAGGTTCCCGACCCCGTGCTGTCCACCGGTGGCGACGCGATCGTGCGCGTCACCGCGGCCTGCGTCTGCGGTTCCGACCTCTGGCCGTACCGCGGCGTGGTGCCGACCAGGCATCCACACCGAATCGGCCACGAGTTCGTCGGGGTCGTCGAGCAGGTCGGATCCGGCGTCACCCGCATCAAGCCGGGCGACTTCGTGATCGCGCCCTTCTACGACTGCGACATGACCTGCGCCAACTGCCTGAACGGCGTCAGCACCTCCTGCCTGAACGGTGGGTGGTGGGGGTCGAATGACCGCCTCGGCGGATTCGCGGATGGCGCGCAGGGCGAGTACGTGCGGGTGCCGCATGCGGACGGCACGCTCGGGGCCACTCCTGGTGCCCCGGATGCTGCGCTCATCCCGAGCCTCCTCACGCTGGCCGACGTCATGGGCACCGGTCACCACGCCGCGGTCTCCGCGGGCGTGACCGCCGGCAGCACGGTCGTCGTGGTGGGCGACGGAGCCGTCGGTCTCTGCGCTGTGCTCGCCTCGAAACGGCTCGGAGCATCCAGGATCGTGGCGATGTCGCGTCACTCTGAGCGCCAGGCGCTTGCTCGCGAGTTCGGGGCGACCGACATCGTCGAGGAGCGCGGAGACGAAGGTGTCGCCAGGATCCTCGAGATGTTCGCCGGCATCGGCGCGGACTGTGTGCTCGAGTGCGTCGGCACGAAGGAATCGATGGACCAGGCCATTCGTTCGACGCGCCCCGGCGGAATGGTCGGCTATGTCGGCGTTCCCAATGGCGGGTCGGAGCTGCCGATCCGGACGCTGTTCAATACGAACGTCGGCGTCAACGGCGGCGTTGCTCCGGTGCGCAACTACATCGAGGAACTGCTGCCGGAAGTGCTGTCGGGCGCGATCGATCCCGGCCGGGTCTTCGACCTCGAGTTGCCGCTCGCTGAGGTCGCCGAGGCTTATGCCGCGATGGACGAGCGCCGCGCGATCAAGGTACTTCTGCGTCCGTAACGGCGGGCGCGACCGTCCTCTGACCCGACGTCGTCGTGGATGACGAGACTCCCACCAGCTGCTCGCTCGCGACGGAGGCTGCGATGGCTGGAGACTGGTGTCGCCGGCTGCCCATGCGATGGTTTCCGGTACGACGGGGCAGAGTTCGGCGAGCGGTGCTCAATTGTGACCACCCTTGCGGGGATATCGATCCGTGCGCGGTTGTGTTGTCACAGCGGTCGCAATGGCCTCGGCATTGACGACAAAGAGGCGCATCGAGGGTGCGGAGAACTACGCAGACAGCTCCCGCGTGATCGCCGCCACGAACGCGTCGACATCCGCCTCCGTGGTGTCGAAGGCGGTCATCCAGCGCACCTCGCCCTTGGCCCGGTCCCAGTCGTAGAAACGCACCTGTTCCCGGATGCGGTCCGCCGATTCGTTGGCCAGCACGGCGAAGACCGCGTTGGCCTGGGTCGGCTGGCTGAAGGCCAGTCCCGAGATCGCGCCGCCCGCGATCGCATCCTCGAGCGAGTGACGCAGGTGCGTCGCCATCGCATTGGAGTGGTGCGCCGACCGCAGCCAGAGGTCGTCGGTCAACAGCGCGATCAGCTGCGCGGAGACGAAGCGCATCTTGCTCGAGAGCTGCA
>JAODMH010000093.1 GCA_025465035.1 Microbacteriaceae bacterium
ACGGCCACACCGAGGCCGCCGTCGACCTGATGAAGCTCGCCGGCCTCACCCCGGTCGCCGCGATCTCCGAAATCGTCGCAGAAGATGGCGAAATGATGCGCCTGCCCGGTCTGATCAAGCTCGGTGAGCGGGAGGGAGTCGAGGTCATCACGATCGAGGCACTCATCGCCTACCTGCAGGAGACGCACTGCGACACCGAGGTCCCCGTGGCGGTGCCGATCCCGGAAACCTCGCGGGTGATCTTTGAGGTCGAGACCACCATCCCGACCACGCACGGCGAATTCCGTTTCCGTGCCTACCGCGATCGGATGACCGGGGCGGACCACCTCGCGATCATCTCCGGCGAACCGACGAACGGCGCCCTCGTGCGCGTGCACTCCGAGTGCCTCACCGGCGAGGTCTTCGGCTCGCTCAAGTGCGAGTGCGGCCCGCAACTGAACGCGGCGCTCGACCAGATCCAGGCCGAGGGTGGTGTCGTCATCTACATGCGCGGGCACGAGGGGCGCGGCATCGGTCTCATCAACAAGCTCAAGGCCTACCGTCTGCAGGAGGAAGGTCTGGACACCATCGACGCCAATGTGGCACTCGGCTTCCCCGCCGACGGCCGTGACTACAGCGCGGCGGTGGCGATCCTCGAAGACCTCGGCCTCTCCGAGGTACGCGCGATCACCAACAATCCAGAGAAGCTGCGCCAGCTGCGCGAGCGCGGCATCACCGTCACTGAGCAAGTTCCCCTTGTAGTCGGTGTCGGCAGCTTCAACGAGCGCTACCTGGAAGCCAAGCGTGACCGCATGGGTCACATCCTCCCCAACAACACCGAACTTGAGCAGGCGGCCGCGACTCGCAAGCGCATCCTCGAAACCCCGAAAGGACACCTCGCATGAGCGGCGAAGGCGCACCGGAAATCATCACCGACGGAACCGGCCTCAGGGTCACGATCGTGGCTGGCCGCTGGCACGAGGAGATCACGAACGGCCTCCTCGCAGGCGCCCACCGTGTGCTCGCCGCATCCGGGGCCGAGGTCACCGAGATCCGGGTGCCCGGCAGCTTCGAACTGCCCGTGGTGAGTCGAGCCGCCCTCGACAACGGCGCGGATGCGGTGGTGGCCCTCGGCGTGATCATCCGCGGCGGCACCCCCCACTTCGAGTACGTCTCGGATGCCGCGACCAGCGGTCTCACGCAGGTGAGCGTGCTCACCGGCAAACCGGTGGGTTTCGGCGTCCTCACCCTCGACGACGAACAGCAGGGACTCGATAGGGCCGGGCTTCCCGGTTCCAAGGAGGATAAGGGAGCCGAGGCTGCAGAGGCCGCCCTCGCGACGGCCGTCGTCATCCGCGGTCTCTCCGCCTAGCTTGATTGCCCCACTGGCTCGGTAGAGTTGGGATCGTGGTCAATCCCTTCAAAATCTTCGTGGTCATCGGTGTCGTGATAGCACTCGTCCTTGCGGCGGGTTTCATCTACGTGTTCTTCATCAATCCCGGCAACCACGGCTCATTGAACGTCACCTCGGCATCGGCATACTCGGTCGAAACCGCCTGACGCCGAGTTCCCGACGCACTCAGCACCCCGGGCGCCGAACCCGGCGACGAGAACCCGCTCAACGCGCTGGACGCCGTGAGCGAAATGCACCGGGAGCTCGACCGCTACGAAGCTACGCTCGTGCGCAGGGCGCGCAAATCTCGGTATGGGATTGCAGATGATCGCGACCGCGCTCGGCGTCTCCCGCCAGGCCGTCCACAAGAAGTACGGGCGCCGCTAAGCGCTCGACAAGACAGGAAATCATGACCACCGCGCAGACCCCGCGATCCCGTTCGCCCTTCGGCCGGACGAAAACAGACGACGGACCCAAGGCCACGTTCGGTCAACTGCTCCCCTATCTCTACGAGCACAAGAGAATCCTGGGCGTGGTCATCGCGCTGAGCATTCTCGGCGCCGTGGCATCGCTCGCCCAGCCCCTCCTTGTCAGTCAGGTGATCTCCGTGGTGCAGAAGGGCGAGATGCTCGGCGGCCTCGTCTGGCTGCTGGTGGCGCTCGTGATCGTGTCTGGCCTGCTCAGTGGATTCCAGCACTACCTGTTGCAGCGCACGGGCACGAGCGTCGTACTCTCCGCGCGGCGCCAACTGGTCCGGCGGATGCTGCGGCTCCCGATCAGCGAGTTCGACACCCGTCGTACCGGTGACCTGGTCTCCCGCGTCGGATCGGACACCACATTGCTCTACGCGGTCATCACCCAGGGGCTGGTGGACGCGGTCGGGGGGGCGCTCGTCTTCGTCGGCGCACTGATCGCCATGCTCGTGATCGATCCCCTCCTTCTCGGCCTCACCGTGCTCGTCATCGCGGTCTCAGTCGTGACGGTGGTGTCGCTGTCCGGCCGGGTGCGAGTCGCCAGCCGCAAGCAGCAGGAGAAGGTCGGCGATCTGGCCGCGGCGGTGGAACGCGCCATCAGCGCGGTGCGCACGGTACGGGCATCCAATGCCACGGAACGCGAGATCGCGGCCGTCGAGAAGGATGCCGAGGGCGCGTGGCGCATGGGCATCAGCGTCGCCAAGATCTCCGCGCTCGTCGTCCCGATCGCCGGGATCGCGCTGCAGGTCTCGTTCCTCGTCGTGCTCGGGGTCGGCGGCTTCCGCGTCGCGAGCGGCGCCATCACCATCTCGAGCCTCGTGGCGTTCATCCTGTTCCTGTTCATGATGATCATGCCGCTCGGCCAGGCCTTCGGCGCCATCAACTCCGTGAATCAGGCGCTCGGCGCGCTCGGACGCATCCAGGAGATCATCTCGCTGCCCAGTGAGAGCGAGTTCGACGCGGCCGTCGTGCCGATGCCGGCCGTGACGACGGATGCCGCGATCAGCTTCGAGAACGTGCGGTTCACCTACCCCGATTCATCCATCAAGGAGGATGCCCCCCAGGACCTCACCGTGCTGCACGGCGTCTCCTTCGACGTGCCGCGCGGCCAGCGCACCGCGCTCGTCGGGCCGAGTGGCGCCGGCAAGAGCACGATCCTCGCCCTGATCGAGCGCTTCTACGACCCGCGTGACGGCGTCGTGCGGCTCGGGGGGATCGACATCCGCGGCATCGATCGTCACGCCCTGCGCGCGCAGATCGGGTACGTCGAGCAGGACGCACCGGTGCTCGCCGGCTCGCTGCGCGACAACCTCACGCTCGGCGCCCCCCATGCGACCGACGAGCAGTGCATCCAGGTACTGCACGACGTGAATCTCACCGAGGTGCTCGAGCGCAACGAGCTGGGTCTCGCCGCCCCGGTCGGCGAAGGCGGCATCATGCTGTCGGGCGGCGAGCGTCAGCGTCTCGCCATTGCGCGGACACTGCTCGCGGCCCCGCCCATCCTGCTGCTCGATGAATCGACGTCCTCCCTCGACGGACTCAACGAGCAGCTGTTGCGCGCGGCCATTGACGCGGTCGCCGAGAACCGAACGCTCATCGTGATCGCGCACCGGTTGTCGACCGTCGTCGACTCCGACCAGATCATCGTGCTCGACCACGGCCGCGTCGTCGGCACCGGTACTCACTCCGAGCTGGTGAAGAGCACTCCCCTCTACAAGGACCTGGCGAAGCACCAACTGCTCGTTTAGCGCGTTTCGTTGGCCGGACGACTAGTGTGCTGCTATGACAGCCGGAACGAAGGACGACCCGTGGACGCTGACCACGGCGCCGGGTACTTCGCAGTACACGATGTATCGCGACGGCGACGAGCTCGTCTGTCAGGTCGGCTCGACCACCCTCAAGTACCAGGCGCGCGCGATCGATGACCTGCACACCTGGCTCAAGGAACAGCGCGACTGGGTACCGCTCGGGGCGGCCGACGAACAGAAGCCGGTGGTCGATGGCACCGTCGAGGCGTGGGGTCGCTCAGAGGGGAATCCGGTGGGCGGCTGGTACGGACTGCGCAAGGGTTACCGCGGACGCTTCGGCATGTACCTGCCACCGCTGCTCGAGCAGCTCGGTCTGGTCGAACTCACCCACGATCCCCGCAACAACAGCGTCAGGGCCGTCTAGCCGGACAGCGCCCACATCGCGACAGCACTCGCGGCCGCGACGTTGAGCGAGTCGATTCCGTGCGCCATCGGAATCTGCACGACCGTGTCTGCCGCTTCGAGCGCCTCCGCGGACAGGCCATCGCCCTCGGCACCAAGCAGAAGTGCGAGTTTCTCCGGCGCATCGAAATCACGCAGGCTCACGGCATCCCGGCTCAGAGCCATGGCCGCGACGTGGAATCCGGATGCCGTGAGCAGCTCGCGAGTCGATGCCCAGTCACCGAGACGCGTCCACGGCACCTGAAGCACCGTGCCCATGCTCACCCGGATCGCCCGCCGGTAAAACGGGTCGGAGCAGCGCGGGGTGACGAGCACGGCGTCCGCGCCGATCGCACCCACCGAGCGGAAGATCGCGCCGACGTTGGTCGGGTCTGCGATGTCCTCCAGAATGACCAAACGACGCGCGTCTTTCAGCAGCGATTCGACCGAGGGCAGCGCCGGGCGGTTCATGGCGGCGATGAGGCCGCGGTGCAGGAGATAACCGGTCAGCTGTTCGAGCAACTCGGCAGGGCCGGAGAAGATCGGCACATCGTCGCCGACGATGGCACGTGCGTCATCCACCGTGTTACCGAGAGCGAGCACGGAACGCGGAACATGCCCAGCACGCACCGCACGCTCGAGCACGAGGGCCGACTCGGCGATGTAGAGGCCGTGCTCCGTGCCACGCGCCTTCTTGAGCGCGACATCGGTCTGATGCGAATAGTCGGCGAGCCGCGGATCGCTGAGGTCCGCGATCTCGATGACGGTCACGCGAAGGGGTCGGGCGTGAGCACGTACTTCGTCTCGAGATACTCGGCGATGCCCTCAGAGCCACCCTCCCGGCCGAGGCCGGACTGCTTCACTCCGCCGAAGGGCGCCGCCGCGTTCGAGACGACGCCGACGTTGAGCCCCATCATCCCGGTCTGCAGGCTCTCGACGAGCCGCTGGCCGCGGGCGAGGTCACGCGTGAAGGCGTAGCTCACGAGGCCGTACTCGGTGTCGTTGGCCTTGGCCACGGCATCCGCTTCGTCCGTGAAGGTCACGATCGACAGCACGGGGCCGAAGATCTCCTCGCGCAGGATGTCGCTACCGGCGGGCACATCGGTGATGACGGTCGGTTCGTAGAAGGTTCCGTCGCCCTCCACCGCGGAGCCGCCGGTCAGCAGACGGGCACCCTTCGATACCGCGTCCTGGACGAGGCCGTCGGCCTTGGACACGGCCGCGTCGTTGATCAGCGGTCCGATGCCGACGCCGTCCTCGGTGCCGCGACCGATCGTGAGCTGCTTCACTCGCGCCGTCACCCGTGCCGCGAAATCCTCCGCGATGGACTCGTG
>JAODMH010000100.1 GCA_025465035.1 Microbacteriaceae bacterium
CTCACCCTCGTAGATGTATGCGGAGCCCGGGAGCGCGAACATGAGCAGCGTGGCCGCACGGGCACGCCTGAGACCGAGCGTGGCATCCGGCTGCTCCTCGTCGGGGCCGATGCCGGAGGGCCAGCGCGTGGGATCTGCGAGCCCGAAGCGCGACGCGTGGCGCACCACGTCGTGATTGGAGAGTACCCAGGTGGTCGTTGCGCCCACAGCCGCATTCGTGGAGAGTGCACTGTCGATCGCACGACGCATCTCTACCGGGTTCCAGCCGACCGTCATGAAGTCGAAATTGAACGCCTGTTGCATCTCGTCGCTACGTACATAGCGGCTGAGGCGCTCGGCGGGCGAAACCCAGGCTTCGGCGACGAGGATACGATCGCCGCCGTATTCGGCGAGGACGGCATTCCAGCCACGGTAGATGTCGTGAACATCGTCCTGGTCCCACATCGGACCACGATGGCCGCCGCCCTCGAGATGGCCGGCCTTCTGATGCCAATCCGGCAGCTCATCGTGCTTGATGAGCCCGTGCGCCACGTCGATTCGAAAGCCGTCGACCCCACGATCCAGCCAGAAGCGCAGGATGTCGTGGAACTCCGCGATGATCTCGGGATTGCGCCAGTTGAGATCGGGTTGGGCCGGATCGAAGAGGTGAAGGTACCACTGGCCGTCGGCGCCAACCCGCGTCCAGGCGGGGCCACCGAATACCGACTGCCAATTGTTCGGTGGCAGCTCACGGGATGCACCGTGCCCGTCGCGGAAGATGTAGCGCGCGCGCTCTGCGCTGTTCGGAGGTGCGGCGATGGCATCGACGAACCAGGCATGCTTGGCCGAGGTGTGGTTGGGAACCAGGTCGATGATGACCCGGATTCCACGCCCGTGCGCGCCATCGAGCATCCGGTCGAAGTCGTCGAGCGTGCCGAAGAGCGGGTCTACGTCACGGTAGTCGGCCACGTCATACCCGGCGTCCGCCTGGGGCGAGACGTAGAAAGGCGAGAGCCAGATGGCATCGACACCGAGGCGGTCGAGATAGTCGAGGTGGTTCAGCACGCCAGGAAGGTCACCCATTCCGTCGCCGTCTCCATCGGCAAAAGAACGCGGATAGATCTGATAGATGACCGCATCACGCCACCATCCGCCCCGCACAACGACCTGTTCGCCCGTGCGCACCCGCTCGTCTGGTTGCCGCGTCATCGCGTTCCATTCCCGTCCACGCGCGCTTCGAAATGCGCACGTTAAGCGCTTACGTTAAGCGCTTGCACTGGAGATATTCACGGTATAGGTTGACTTGCCAAGGCGCAACTAGCGCAAGCACCATGAGACTCAATGAGGAGCGACATGAAAGCAGCACGACTGTCAGTGATCGCAGGAATGGCCATTGCCGGCCTCGTATTCGCCGGCTGCTCGAGCGGGTCAGGATCCACTGGATCCAGCACCGGCCTGACCTCCCGAGGCCCAATCACCTACGTGCAGGGCAAAGACAACAGCAACGTCGTTCGGCCGCTGATCGATAAGTGGAACGCGGCCCATCCGAACGAAAAGGTCACGTTCAAAGAACAGTCCGACAAGGCCGATCAGCAGCATGACGACCTGGTCCAGAACTTCCAGGCCAAAAATAAGAACTACGACGTAGTGGACGTCGATGTCGTCTGGACAGCCGAGTTCGCGGCCAAGGGCTGGCTCCAGCCGCTCGAGGGCCAGATGGCGATCAAGACCACGGACCTGCTACCTGCCACGGTGGCCAGCGCCACATACGGCGGCAAGCTCTATGCGGCCCCGCAGACGTCGGACGGCGGCATCCTGTATTACCGCAGCGACCTGGTCAAGACGCCCCCGACCACGTGGGCCGAGATGATGAGCGATTGCTCGATCGCAAAGACGGCCGGAATCGACTGCTTCGCCGGTCAGTATGCGAAGTACGAGGGTCTCACGGTCAACGTCGCCGAGGCGATCAACACCGCGGGCGGAACAATCGTCGGCAAGGATGGCAAGACGCCGACGCTCAACACCCCCGAGGCGAAGAAGGGCCTCCAGCAGCTCGTCGATGCCTACAAGAACGGCAACATCCCGAGTGCGGCGATCACCTATCAGGAGGAGCAGGGCCGCCAGGCTTTCGAGGCGGGCAAGCTTCTGTTCCTGCGCAACTGGCCCTATGTGTACAGCCTGGCGAAGACGGATGGCAGCTCTACCGTGAAGGACACCATTGGACTTGCGCCACTGCCAGGCAATGGTGGCGGCTCAGGAGACTCATCTCTCGGTGGCCACAACGCCGCGATCAGTGTCTACTCGCAGCACAAGGCGACGGCACACGACTTCGTCCAGTTCCTGGAGAGCAGCGAAACGCAGAAGTTCTTCGCCACGCAGGGCTCGCTCGCGCCCGTCGTCGCATCGGTCTACACCGATCCGACTCTGGTCTCGAAGCTGCCCTACCTGCCGGTGCTGCTTGAGTCGATCAAGAGCGCCGTACCGCGCCCTGTAAGCCCGTTCTACCCGGCGGTCACCACCGCGGTGCAGGACAACGCCTACGCGGCGATCAAGGGAGACGTCACAGTCGATAAGGCTTTGACGGACATGGCGGCCGCTATCTCGGCGGCGAGTTCAGGCAACTAGACGGGACCTGGTGGGTTGGCGGCGAACCTCGTCGTTTCGCCGCCAACCGGCCTCTCCCGCCGACTCCACACGAGGGCGAAGCATGTCAACTGCAACTGAAGTCGTCACCCCTGGCGCACCCCGACCCGTTCGACGCAGCCGCTCGCGCAAGCGCAACCGGGAGACCCGGGTGGCCGCCTACCTGATCGCGCCGACGATCGTACTCCTCGCGATCGTGATCGGATACCCGATCGTGACCGCGATCATCCAGTCCTTCCAGAAGGATCCCGGGCTCGATGCCGCAACCGGACAGTTCGTGAGCGGCGGCTTCGCTGCCGTGTCGAACTACGCGCACTGGCTGCTCCAACAGTGCATGAATGCGTCGGGCAACACCATCGCCTGCCCGCCGGGAAACCTCGGCTCCGGGTTCTGGAACGCGACCGGCGTCACCTTCTTCTTCACCGTCGTCACGGTCGCGCTCGAGACGGTCATCGGTACGTGGTTCGCCATCATCATGAACCGGACGTTCCGCGGTCGTGCGCTGGTGCGCGCCGCAATCCTGGTGCCGTGGGCCATCCCGACCGCGGTTACCGCGAAGCTCTGGTACTTCATCTTCTCGGTCGCCGGCATCGCGAACGCCCTCTTCCAGTCGCACATCCTGTGGACGAGCGACACCTGGGCATCCCGCTTCGCCATCATCATCGCCGACACCTGGAAGACGACGCCATTCATGGCGCTGTTGATCCTCGCGGGGCTTCAACTCATCCCGGAGGAGGTATACGAGGCCGCCAGGGTGGATGGCGCGAGCACGTGGCGCACGTTCGTGACGATCACCCTCCCGCTCATCAAGCCCGCGCTCATGGTGGCGATCCTGTTCCGCATCCTCGATGCGCTGCGTATGTACGACCTTCCCGCCATCCTGACCGGAGGTGGAGGCGGCAGCGGCAATGCGACGACGACGCTCTCGATCCTCGTCGTCAAACAGATCAGGGCGGGCTATAACAGCGCCTCCGCCCTGTCCACCATCACCTTCCTCATCATTTTCATCGTGGCCTTCATCTTCGTTCGCGTACTCGGTACCAACGTCGTGCGCACACAGGAGGCACAGCAGAAGGGAACGAAAGCATGAGCTCCACTACCGCTGGTTCCAGCACCACCGTCGCGACGCTGATCCCGTCGAGAACTGCAGTGCGCGCGAAGGTCCGCGTGCGGCGTAAGGGCTCCGCTCAGCGTGTGCGCACGGGAATCAGCGCCATCGTCATCGTCGTCTGGTGCCTGCTGCCCTTCTATTGGATGATCATCACGGCGTTCCGGGACGTCGGGTTCACGTACGACACCGCGTTCTGGCCGACCCACATCACCCTCGACAACTTCACGACGGCATTCTCCACGGCGCTCGGCAACCACCTTGGTCAGGCGCTGCTCAACAGCCTGTTCATCGGCGTCTGCGTCACGGCCATCGCCCTGCTGATCGGGACGTTCGCCGCCTACGCGCTCGCGCGACTCGATTTCCGCTTCAAGGGAGTCGTGCTCGGGCTGATCCTCGGAGCGTCCATGTTCCCCGGTGTCGCCCTCATCACCCCCCTGTTCCAGCTGTTCACGAACATCGGCTGGTTCGGCACATACCAGGCGCTGATCTTGCCGAGCATCTCGTTCGTGCTGCCGCTGACCGTCTACACGCTCACCTCCTTCTTCCGCGAGATGCCGTGGGATCTCGAGGAGGCCGCGCGCATCGACGGCTGCACCCAGGGGCAGGCCTTCCGCAAGGTCATCCTTCCGCTGGCCGCGCCTGCGGTGTTCACGACAGCGATCCTCGCCTTCATCTCGTCGTGGAATGAATACCTCATCTCCAGCCAACTCTCCAGCGACGCCACCCAGCCGGTCACGGTCGCCATCGCCAGCTTTGCCGGAAGCCAGCCGCATCAGGAGCCGTACACCGCAGTCATGGCGGCGGGCACCATCGTCACAGTGCCGCTCGTCATCCTCGTGCTCATCTTCCAGCGCCGTATCGTGGCGGGTCTCACCGCCGGCGGAGTGAAGGGATAGGCATGCGTGTCAGCAACCCGGTCGAGGGTGTCGACGTGGTGATCGGCATCGTCGGATTCTTCGCGTTCGCCTTCTTCGTCGTGACGGCCGTCAGCGAACTGACCGGGGCACCGGCACTCGGCTGGGCGCTGACACTTCTCGTCCTCGTCGGCACGCTCGCACTGCTACTGCTTGCTCGACGGCGACTCCTCGCTGCGCGGCTTCCCGAATCGGACAACCCGCGGAGTGACGGCGTCCGTGACGGGCATTGACGATGTCGCCCGGGCCACGGGGGTATCGATTGCGACGGTCTCTCGAGCGTTGCGCGGCCTGTCGAACGTCTCGGAGCCGACCCGCGAGCGTATTCAGCGGTCGGCCGATGAACTCGGCTATGTAGCGTCGTCGAGCGCATCCGGACTGGCAAGCGGGCGAACGCGCGCGATGGGGGTCGTGGTGCCGTCGGTGAGCCGCTGGTTCTACACGACGGTGCTCGAGGGCATCGACGCCGAACTGCGCGCCGCGAGTTACGATCTGATCCTGTTCAACCTTGGCGGTATGAACGGTGACCGTGAGCGCGTCTTCCACCGATCCATCCTGCGCAAGAGAACTGACGCGCTCATCGCGCTCTGTCTTGATTTCACCGCGGACGAACGGAAGCAACTGTCCCTCACCGGTCATCCCGTCATCGTGGTGGGTGGCCCGGTTCGCGGCCTGCGTCACATCGGCATCGACGAGCGTGCCGTGGCGCGTAAGGCGACCGAGCATCTCATCGCCCTCGGCCATCGGGAGATCCTTCATCTGGGCGGCGAGGACGACGACGGGCTGAACCGAAGGGTTCCGATCGCGCGCCGGCGGGGCTACGAGGATGCCATGATCGCCGCCGGCATCCCCACCCGCTCCGAGTGGGCAATACAGGGGCGGTTCTCGCTGGCCCACAGCCGCGAGGTCGTCGGCGGCCTGCTCAGCTCTGCTGTGCGCCGGCCGACGGCGATCTTCGCGGATTCGGATGAAATGGCGATTGGGGCGATGCTCGCCATCCGAGAACACGGACTCTCGGTGCCGGACGACATCTCGGTCATCGGAATAGACGGCCACGACCTCGCCTCGTCGTTCGGCCTGACCACGTTCGCGCAGGATCCATTTGCGCAGGGATCCGCCGCGACGGCGCTGTTGCTCAACGAACTCGGCGGCCGACCGGCCCGTGCGACATCGGTGCGGGCACCAACGCGATTCATCCTGCGCGCGAGCACAGCTCCATCGCATTCCTGAGCGGCGAGCTATTCGGTGGACTCCGCGGACGGCGTCGGCGGTTTCTTGCGGGGCGTACCGACTACCTTCGGCGGGCGTCGCGGTGCGGGAGGGTCAGGGTTTCCTGCCGTCACGGTCGTGGCGGATTTCGCGCGTGCCTGCGGCTTGGCGGCGGCCCGAGGTCGTGCGACGGGAGGCCGTGCCGGCTCCGGCTCGGGCTCCACGGCGATCGGCGCGGGGTCCTCGACATCCGCCGGTGGCTCGACCGCGGCGTGGCGACGGCGACGAACCGGCAGCAGGATGAATACCGCCAGGATCACGACGACGATACCGAGCACGATGCCGGCGACCAGCAGTCCCTGGTTCGGTGCGACGGCATCCGGCGTCGGGGCGCCCATGGTTTTCTGGTACTTCGCCGGCGTGGTCGGGAAGGTCACGCCAGAGGTGCCGGCGACGAGCGGGGTGATGGTGGTGCCATCCGTGGCGAACCAGGCGGAGTGCGCGTCGTCTCGGACGATGAGCGTGCCGACGGGCGCGGCGGCGAGTGCCGCGGCGAGTGCGGGACCCGCGGCGAAGTCGGCGAGCTCTGGCAGGTCGTTCGACGGGTTGATCCAGACCGTCGCGAGACCGACGACGGTGGTCTGATTGATCGTGACCGGCGCGTTCCAGCCGTTCGTCAACTCGGTCGGGGTGGCGGTATTTTTGCCCGCGAGAAAATCGCCCGTCCAGGAGAGCACCCTTCGGATGCCGCCAACCTTCGTCGTGGCATCGAAGTCGATGCCACCGTAGAGATCGGCGAGACGCGGGACGAGACCCGAGGCGAAATAGGCGCTGACCTGTTCCGGGATCTTCGGTTCATCCAACGCCTGGGCGGCGTGGGTGCCGCCGAGGCCCGCGAGCGCAAGGGCAAGAGCCAGCGCCGCGACAACCCGTTTAGGCATGGTCGCGCCACGAGTGCTGCGGATCGAACCCCAGGATGCTCCTGGCCTTGTCGATCGACAGCATGGTCTCGTGTTCGCCGAGTTCCTTGCGTACCGTGACGCCGGGAAAAACCTCCGCGGCGAGTCCGGCGCTCGAACGGCTCATCACCGTGTCGGCCGCGGCGATGATGAAGGCCTCGAAGCCCGGCTTGCTCAGCTGCAGGGCCTTCTCGACCGCCTGGGCTCCGTCGCGACCATCGATGTAGCCCCAGAGGTTCCACTTGCGGAGGCTGGGATCGGCATCGAAGGTCGGGAACTCCGCGTAGTCGGCCGGGTTCATGACGTTCGAGAACCGCAAGGCGGTGATGCTCAACTCAGGATCCCAGCGCACGAGCTTGATCGCGAGCTGCTCCTCGAGGTGCTTCGTGACCGAATACATGCTCTCAGGACGCGTGTCGTATTTCTCGTCAACCGGGATGTACGGCGGCGGCGTCTCGAATGGCAGACCGAGCACTGTCTCGCTCGACGCATAGACGATGCGTTTGATGCCGGCACGGCGAGCACCCTGGAAGACGTTGAAGGTCGCCGTCATGTTGTTGTGGAAGGTCTGCGAGTCCGGCAGGATCCCGCCGGACGGTGCGGCCGCGAGGTGCACGACGGCGTCCAAGCCGTCGTGCCTGCCGTCGATAGTGAAGAGCGCGTCGGCGGTCTGGCCGTAGTCGGTGAAGTCGACCTGGGTGAAGCCGGGGCCACGTTCGCCGACCATGTCGAGGGCGGTTACAGAATTTCCGGAGTCACGGAGGCGGGCGACGACAGAGCGCCCCAGCTTTCCCGAGGCTCCCGTGACGGCAATACGCATGACGGGGTTCCTTTACTAAGCGCGAATACTCCCATTTTGGCATTTCCCGACGACCATTGCGAGCCGGCTTGCTCAGGACTGGGGCGCCGCGAGCGGCAACTCCAGCCGGAATGTGGTCGAACCGGGTTCGCTCTCCACCGAGACCGCGCCATGATGGCCCTCGACCACCGCGGTCACGATGGCGAGGCCGAGACCGGTGCTCCCGGCGGCGCGGGAACGCGAGCTGTCGCCACGGGCGAAACGCTCGAACAGCACCGGCTTGATCTCGTCGGGGATGCCGGGGCCGTCATCCGCGACCGTGACGACCGCGCTCTGCCCCTCCACCGTCAGCCCCACAACGACGGACGTGCCCGCGGGCGTGTGGACCCGCGCGTTCGCGAGCAGATTAGCGACCACCTGGTGGAGGCGGGGGGCGTCGCCATCCACCATCACGGGTTCATCGGGCAGATCGAGCGACCACTCGTGATCGGTTCCGGCGACGTGAGCATCGCTCACGGCATCGATGAGCAGGCGGGACATGTCGAGCGGAATGCTATCAAGATCGCGGCCCTCATCGAGCCGCGCGAGCAGGAGGAGGTCCTCGACGAGCGAGGTCATGCGCGTCGCCTCCGACTCGACCCGCCCGATCGAGTGGACGACGTCGTCCGGGAGCTCGTGGTTTCCTCGCCGGGTGAGCTCCGCATAGCCGCGGATCGAGGCGAGAGGTGTCCGTAGCTCGTGGCTGGCGTCCGCCACGAACTGGCGCACCTTGTTCTCGCTCGCCTGGCGTGCGGCGAGGGCGGATGCCACGTGCCCGAGCATGCGGTTGATGGCGGCACCGACCTGGCCGACCTCGGTGCTCGGGTCGGCGTCCGACTCTGGCACTCGCACGGCGAGCGCCACCTCGCCGCGGTCGAGCGGTAATTCGGCGACGTTGGTGGCGGTTGCGACGACACGCTGAAGGGGACGCAGCGCTATCCGCACAATGAAGATCCCGAGGAAGGCGGCCACGATGAGGCCGATGATGGTGACTCCGACGATCACCGAGACGAGGTTGAGCAACACCGCCTGCATGTCGCTCAGGGGAAGGCCGGTGACGATCTGCACGCTGCTCGAGAACTGCGCCGTGGCGACCCGATAATCCCCCAGTCCGCTCGGCAGGGAGACCGTCGTGTGGTCGGCGGCCTTCGACGCGGTCAGAAGCACGCTGGACTGGGCGGCGGAGAGCTCCTGGTAGCCGCCGGTCTGATCCTTGACGAGGGCGATCGCGATCGCGCCACTGGAGACGACGGCGATGACGGTGCCCGGGCCCTGTCGACTCACGATCTGCTGAACGCGCGCGTTGAGAAACTCGCCCGGCGTCGGTACTTGCCCGGGAACGACGGTGCCAAAACCGCCCTGGGAGCGGCCTATCGCCTGGGTCAACTGGGTATCGACTCCCCGCATGAGGATCCCCTGTAGCGCGAGAACGCTGACGGCTCCGATGACGATGGATGCGGCGGCGATGAGCCCAACGACCGCGAGGACGAGTCTTCGGCGCAGCGACCAGGGGGGCCTGCGCCTCATCCGGTCGCCTTGATCATGTAACCGACGCCGCGGACCGTGTGGATCATCGCGTCGGCCCCCGCATCGATCTTCTTGCGCAGATAGGAGATGTAGATTTCGACAATGCTCGAGCGGCCGCCGAAGTCGTAGCTCCAGACCCTGTCGAGAATCTGCGCCTTGCTCATCACGCGGCGTGGATTGCGCATCAGGAAGCGCAGCAGCTCGAACTCGGTCGCCGTGAGTTCGATCAGGCGCCCATCGCGGCGAACCTCGTAACTCTCCTCGTCGAGCACGAGATCGCCGACCCGCAGCAGGGGATCGCTCGAGTCGGCGACGACGACGGAGGAACGGCGGATGAGACCGCGGAGCCGCGCGACCAGCTCCTCGAGACTGAATGGCTTGGTGACATAGTCGTCGCCACCCGCGGTGAGTCCGGCGATCCGGTCGTCGAGTGCGTCTTTCGCGGTGAGAAAGAGCACCGGGATGTCCTGCCCATCGGCGCGCAATCGTTTCAGCACCTGGAGCCCGTCGATGTCGGGCAGCATGACGTCGAGCACGACGACATCGGGCTGGAACTCGCGAATGAGGCCGATCGCAGTGCGCCCCTCCGCTGCGGTGCGCACTTCCCAGCCCTCGTAGCGCAGCGCCATGCTCAGAAGGTCGCTGAGAGTGGCCTCGTCGTCGACGACGACGACTCGAACGGGTGAGCCGTCGGCGCGGCGGAGCTTGGGCCCAGCCGCCGAGGTCGAAGAGTTCTTATCGGTGTCTGCATTCACAGTTCTTAACTATCGCGACTTTTCTATGAGAAGCCTATGTTTCGTCCATGGCTTCCCTGAGATCGCCTGCGCGCCCTATCGTCCATCGCGAGTGAGGTAGGCCTCGATCCGATCGAATGCGCCGCCCCATGCCTGCGTTCTGAAGAAATCACGCAGTTCGACGTTGGGGAATCCATTCTGCACGACGCTTACGAGAGTGCCGCCATCCTGCGCCTCGAATGTGATGTCGATGTGCGTCTCCATCGTCTGACCGTCCGGACCGGCACCGGTCGATGTGGTGACGAGACGGTGCGGCCGATCGATGACGGTGAACGTCTGCGTCTCCCGGAATAGCTCGTCGCGATTGGGACCCCACACAGCCGTCTGCGTGCCACCGACGCGCAGATCGACCTCGATCTCGACGATGCCGGGTTCGGTCGAGAGGATGCTGAACCAGATCTTCTGCTTCTCGGCATCGGTGTAGGCGTCGAAAACCTCCTCAGGTGTCGCGGGCAGCTGCCGGGTCATCCTCAATTCGATGGTGTCGGTTGTGTCGGTCATTTCTGGGTTCCTTTCGTGAGAGTGAAGTAGGCCTCGAGTCCGTCGAGTCGACGCTCCCAGAGCCGCTGATAGAACGTGATCCACTGCATCGCGTCGTCCAGTCGTTCGCTGCCGATGCGGCACTGCCTCGATCGGCCGATCTTCTCCGTGGTGACCAGCCCGGCATCCTCCAGCACCTGTACGTGCTTTTTGAGGCCGGTCAGCGTCATCCCTGTGGGTGCGGCAAGTTCGCCGATCGTCGCCGGCCCCTCACCGAGACGGGTCAGGATGCCACGACGGGTGGAGTCGGAGAGCGCGGCGAATGCCCGATCAAGAACCTGTTGCTGAACCATGTGGTTCACACTACAACACTGAACCGATAAGTTCAATATCGGTCCATCGACTCGTACCGGTGGAGTTGTCCTCCGATTGCGCCTCAGACCACCAGGCGGTCGACCCGGGCAGATCCTCGAAACGCGAGTAACGAACGACCCGGCGAGCGGTTCAGTCCTGGTTGCTGAACGCCGCGTCGAAGGATGCCGTCGGCAGCTTCCACAGCAGCGAACGGACGAAGCCGACGGCCTCGGCGGCGCCGTGCAGACGGTCCATCCCGGCGTCCTCCCACTCCACCGAGATCGGGCCGGAGTAGCCGATCGCCTCCAGCGCGCGGAACGAGTCCTCCCACGGCACGTCGCCGTGCCCGGTCGAGACGAAGTCCCAGCCGCGCCGCGGATCCCCCCACGGCAGGTGTGATCCGAGTACCCCGGCGCGTCCGTTCTTGGGGCGCAGTCGAGTGTCTTTGCAGGCCACGTGGGAGATGCGGTCCTTGACGTCGACGATGAACCCGACAGGATCGATGTCCTGCCACATCATGTGACTCGGATCCCAGTTCAGGCCGAAGGCCTCGCGGTGACCGATCGCCTCGAGGGAACGCACAGTGCTCCAGTAGTCGTAGGCGATCTCGCTGGGGTGAACCTCGTGCGCGAACCGCACTCCCTCATCGTCGAAGACATCGAGGATCGGGTTCCAGCGATCCGCGAAGTCCTGGTAGCCATCATCGATGACAGCGGCCGGCACCGGCGGGAACTGCGCGACATACGGCCAGATCTTCGAGCCGGTGAACCCGACCACGGTGTCGACGCCGAGCTTCCGGGCGACCTTGGCGGTGAGCTTGAGTTCCTCGGCGGCACGCTGGCGAACACCCTCGGCCTCGCCGTCCCCCCAGACCTTCGAGCCGACGATCGCCTGATGGCGGAAGTCGATCGGGTCGTCGCAGACGGCCTGCCCCTTGAGGTGGTTCGAGATCGCATAGACCTTCAGCCCATGACGGTTCAGGATGTCGAGGCGCTCGTGCAGGTAGGTGTCGTCTTCTGCGGCGCGCCAGACATCCAGATGCTCGCCGGAACAGGCGATCTCCAGCCCGTCGTAACCCCATTCGCTCGCATATTTGGCCACCTCCTCGAGTGTGAGATCAGCCCACTGTCCCGTAAACAGCGTGATGGGATGGGTGGATTCAGTCATCGGCGTTCTCCTCCAGTTCGACCCAGCGACCCTCGGCCGCCGACTCCAGTACCGCCTCGGTCAGCCGCGCGGCGCGCGCCCCGTCCTCGAACCTCGGAAGACCATCCGGGGCTTCTCCCTCGATAGCAGCGTAGCTATCTCGCACGAAAGCGGTGAAGGCATCCTGGTATCCGAGTGGATGCCCGGGTGGCAACACGGAGAGGCGCGCGGCGTCTGGGTGAAGAGTGGCACCATCGCGCATGATCAGTTGCGAGCCCTCACGACGTCCGAGCCACAGCGTCTCTGGCTGCTCCTGGTCGAATCCGATGGACTCCGCGGTGCCCGCGATCTCGATTGCGAGACGGTTCTTGCGCCCGGGTGCGACCTGGGAGATCAGGAGCGTGCCGAGCGCGCCGCCCGCGGTCGCTACGACGATGGCGACGGCATCCTCCGTGGTGATGTCCGTGCTCGTCGCCCGGGATGGGAAAAAGGTGCGTGTCGTCGCGACGAGTCGCGTGATGCGATCGCCTGTCACGAATTCGACCAGGTCACAGAGATGCGATCCGATGTCCGCGAAGGCGCGCGACGGACCCCCGAGTGACGCATCCACCCGCCAGTTGTCGTCGCCGGAGAGCAGCAGCCAATCCTGCAGGTACGCGCCGTCGATGCTAAGGAGGGTGCCGAGTTCTCCGGCGGCGACCCGTGCTCGCGCCTCGCGCGCCATGGGGTGGAACCGGTACACGAAGGGAACGGTTGCGGTGACCCCCGCCGCCGCGACGGCGGCTACCATCCCATCCGCATCGGCAGCCGATGTCGCGAGCGGCTTCTCGCAGACGACATGTTTGCCAGCCGCGATGGCCGCGAGTGCGTAACCGGCATGGGTGGCGTTCGGGGTGCAGACGTGAATCACGTCGATGTCAGGATCGGCGATCAGTTCCTCTGGCGACGGATAGGACCTGGCAATGCCCAGTCGCGCGGCGGCGACGGCGGCACCTTCGGCGCTCGATGATGCCACGCCCTGCGGGACGGCACCCACGGCACGAACGGCTCGGCTGTGTACCGCCGTCATGAATCCGCCGCCGATGAAACCGGCGCGAACACTCCGTCCGGCCGCCTCGATGCTCATGCTGCCATTCTGACATGAGTCAGTCATCTTATGCCAGTTCTCAATCATAAGTAGGCCTCGCCCGATCCCACCCTGTGATTGAATGTGCCCATGGTCGATGTAAGTCGTAATTCGGCGCTGGGCGCGGGCGGGGCGGGCGAGCTCTTCCAACTGCTGCGCGACGGCAAGCCGCGCACCCGGGCTGAGCTGGCGGACACCACCGGCCTCGCTCGCTCGACCATCGCCCTGCGGGTCGACGCGCTCATGGATCTCGGACTCATCGCGCCCGTCGGCGATGCCATCTCGACGGGCGGACGCCCCTCTTCGCGGTTCGCCCTGAACCCCGGTGCCCGTGTCGTGCTGGCCGCCGACCTCGGAGCATCCCACGCCGTCCTCGCTGTCGCCGATCTGGGTGGCACAGTGCTCGCCGAGCACCGCGGCGCCATCGATATCGGGCAGGGACCGGAGGTCGTGCTGGGGTGGATGGTCGAGAAGGCCCACGACCTGCTGGCCGAACTCGACAGGCAGCACGGTGAGCTCATCGCCATCGGCATCGGGCTGCCCGGTCCGGTGCAGCACAGCACCGGCCGGCCGGTGCATCCGCCCATCATGCCCGGCTGGGACGGCTTCGATGTTCCCGGCTGGGTTCAGCAGCACCTCCAGGTGCCCGTGCTCGTCGACAACGACGTGAACATCTCCGCCCTCGGCGAGCGCACCGTAGCCTGGCCGGACACCGAGCACCTGCTCTTCGTCAAGGTCGCGACCGGCATCGGCGCCGGCATCATCTCCGGCGGTCTCCTGCAGCGCGGCGCCGAGGGCATCGCGGGCGACATCGGCCACGTGCAGATCCCACGCGGCGCCGGGGTGCCCTGCCATTGCGGAAATCGCGGATGCCTCGAAGCCATGGCCTCCGGTCCCGCGATCGCCGCGGCGCTCAGGGCAGAGGGGCTCGACACCGGGACCGGCCAGGACGTCATCGACCTCGTCAAGCAGGGCGACATCCAGGCCATTCAGGCGGTTCGCCAGGCCGGGCGCGACCTCGGCGAGGTCCTCACGGCCTGCGTGAGCCTCATGAACCCCTCGGTGATCGCGATCGGCGGCTCGATGGCGCAGGCCGGAGAACATCTCATCGCCGGCGTGCGGGAGCTGGTCTACGCACGCTCGATGCCCCTCGCGACCCAGCATCTCACCATCGTGCAGTCCGCGGCCGGCTCCGACGCAGCGGTGATCGGGGCGAGCATGCTCGCCCTCCATCACGCGCTGTCGCCGGAGTCGATTGCGGCGATGACGGCCTGATCAGGACCGGCTAGAGGGTCGCCACTCTGGGGTCCCACTCCGGTGGTAGCGCCGGCGGAAGCTGCACGGTGCTGGCGATGACCACCGACTCGTCGCGCTCGGCCGATTCTGCGATCGAGACCATGACATCGAGCACGTGATAGGCGAGTTCGCCGGATGCGCGCTCCGGGCGCCCGGCCCTGATGGCCTGCGCCAGCTCGGCCACTCCCGTGCCGCGTCCGAGCATTGCACCCTCGGATTCGAACGACTCCGAGTCGTCCTGTCCGCGCCACACCACCGTCGCGCCGTCGAAGTTGTTCGGGTCCGGGAGCACGGCCGTGCCATCCGTTCCGGCGATCTCGACGAATCCGCCGCGCACGAGTTTCGACTCGAAGCTGAAAACGCTCTGTGCCGACTGGCCGCTCTCGAACTGGATGAGCACGCCGTAGTGTGTCGGAACCTCCACCGGGAACACCGTCCCGGCCTTCGGCCCAGAACCGATCACACGGGTGGTGGTCGCGGTGGACGACGTCGCCGTGACCTTGGCGACAGGACCGAAGATCTGCACGAGGGTCGTGAGGTAGTACGGCCCGATGTCGAACAGAGGGCCGCCGCCGATTGCGAAGAGGAACTCGGGGCTGGGGTGCCAGGACTCGGGGCCGGGGCTCTGGAACAGGGTGAGCCCGGTGAGCGGCGCGCCGATCGTGCCGGACTCGATGAGACGACGCGCCGACTGCAGACCGCCGCCAAGAATCGTGTCGGGCGCGGAGGCCACGCGAAGGCCTGCGGCCTTCGCTTTCGCGAGCAGTCCGAGCCCGGATTCGCGGTCGAGCGAGAACGGCTTCTCGGTCCAGACATGCTTGCCCGCCTCGACAGCGCGCGCCGCCACCTCGACGTGCACCGCGGGAATGGTGAGGTTGACAACGATCTCGATGTCGGGATTCGCGAGCAGCTCGTCCACCGTGCCCGAACCGGGGACGCCGTACTTCGCCGCCTGGGTAGCCGCACGGTCGAGATCGATGTCGGCGATGAACAGCGCCTTCAGGTCGGGAAACGTGACGATGTTGCTCAGGTATTGGTCGCTGATGACGCCGGCGCCGATGACACCGATACCGACCGGCCCGGTGCGGCTCACTTGAGCCCCCGTGCAGTGAACCAGGCGAGGCTGTCGGTGATCGCGACGAACACGTCGCCGTCGAAGTCGTCGAGCTCGACGACCAGGAGGGCATTCGGAGCGGCCGCGATGGCATCCGCGACCGGCATGGCGCCCGCGCCAACGGCAACCTGGGCCTTGTTGTCCTTGTTGACCGGGCCATCCTTCACGTGAAGGAGCCCGACGCGGTCACCGAGGCGTTTGAGCAGCGCGGCCGGGTCCTGGCCGCCGACGGCAGCCCAATAGGTGTCGACCTCCAGGCGGACGGATGGGTCGAGGTACTCGGCGAGGATCTCGAGGCCGGGCACGCCGTCGATCACGTTCTCGAGTTCGAAGGCATGATTGTGGTAACCGACGGACAGTCCGTGGTCGGCAGCGACCTTCGCGAAACCGTTGAGATCGGCCGCGACGCCCGCAATGAGTTCGCGGCTCGTCCAGCGGTCCTCAGCGATGTGTGGATCGATCACTGTCGCGATGCCGAGCTTTGCCGCCGCGGAGAAGATCGGCTCGAGATCCTGGCCGACGAGTTGCGCGTGCGCGCTGGGCGCCGTGATGCCGGTGGCGTCGAAGGCCGCGCGGTATTCGTCGGCCCGCGCCACAAAATCGTATGGCTCCACCTGGGTGAAACCGATGGCAGAGAGGCGCGTTACCGCATCACTGAGGTTCGCGGCGATGGCGTCGCGCACCGTATAGAGCTGCACCGACAGGCGCGATTCAGACACAGGTTCTCCTCGTCGAGGGTTTTGGATTGGGGCCGGCGCCGGGAACCGGTGCGCAACGGCCGAGTTCCACTTTAGAGAGACTTCTGTCGGTCTGCAAGAATAAGTCGGCACATTGTCGATATATATGATGCCCGTCTCGGTCTCCCCGCGCGTGCGACGGCCGCAGACGGTCGTGCGGGAGAGAATGGCACGGTGCAGCTGCAACCGATGCTCTCCCTCTGGAACGAGCCAGCCCCGGATCACCGGGATCGGATCGTCGCACGATCCGCCGACCGCGTCGCCTGGCTGCGGGCTCGCAGCCGCGGGATCACGGCGACCGATGTCGCGAGGCTCTCCGGTGCGGCGTCGGTGCAGGCGGTGGCGCTCGAGAAGATCCACGGCAGCGGCTTCGGGGGCAATGCGTATACCGATCACGGACGAGCCAGAGAGCCCGAGATCGCCCGATGGGTGAAGGCCAGGTTCGGCATCGAGCCGAGCGACGCGCTCTTTCATGCGGCCGGCAGAACGGAACACCTCGCGACACCCGATGGCCTCGCGGTGTCGACATCCGGCAGTCTCGAACTCGCCGAAATCAAGACGACCAAGTCGCTGTGGCGATCCGTCCCGAGATCCTACCTGCGTCAGGTCTGGTGGCAGCAGTACGTGCTCGGCGCTGACCGCACCCTGCTGGTCTGGGAGCAGCACGACGATTTCGTACCGGTGAACACCGAACCGGAATGCCGGTGGATCGACCGCGACGAGAACGAGATCTACCTCCTCGTGCAGCTGGCCAACCGGGTGCTCGACCTCGTGAAACGCGAGCGCGCCCGCTGACCGTGGTGGCGCCCGGCGGCGGAGAAACCGCGTCGCGGAGGTAGCTATTTCTCCCTCCGCGGGAACACGTCTCCGCCGCGCGAGGCATTTTCTCCGCTGTGGGAACACGTCTCCGCCTCGGGGCGGATTCCGCCATCCGGAATCGCTCCGTCAGTCGATCGATCGGAGGGAGCTCTTGACGCCGTCGACTCTCCCTCGGCTGGCGACCAGCAACCCGAGCGCCAGCCGGGCCGCAATCACCGTGCCAAGAACCAGCAGCCAGCCGAGCGCGATCGTCGTTGCCACCAGTTCGAGGCGACTGCCGAAACCCACCTGGAAATGCGCGAGCGAGAGGATACCTCCGGCGCCGGCGATGATGGCCACCGCAATCCCGGCGGTAAGCGATACACCTGCGAGCATCCGCTGCCCTCGCGCGAAAGAGATCTGCAGCATCGCCCAGCACGCGGCGGAGAAGGCGAGCACCGCCACGAGGATATGCACCAGGTCCTGCCAATCGAAGGATGCGCCAACCGGAAGCGGACAGCCGGTCGTGCAGGGCACCTGCGACGCGACGAGGAAGAATGCGCAGCCGATCCAGAGCGAGATCGCCGGCGTCCACGCCCGAAGGACGGGAAGGCGTGAACGGATGCCGCGACCGGCATACGCGATCAGGCTCCCACCAAGAACGATGAGCAGTAGGGCCGCCTCGAACCACTGCGCGGTCGGCTGGCTTCGCGCTCCGAGCTCGCTGACGTAGAGATCGCGCGACACCGAGAGTCTCGCTATCCAGATGATGGTGAGGGCAGCGAGCACGCACACCGAGCCGAGGGCGGTACCGAAGAGTTCGACGGTCGCGCGCCTCGTGCCCGCGGCGACGATGCTCATTCCTGAATGTTAGGCGGTCTCATTGTTTGCCTCCAATTGACACCGCTGTAACACCGGCGAATCATTGGGCGGCTTTACTGATGGCATGACCACGATGCGAGCAATGGCGATCGCGGCCACCGGGGGTCCGGAGGTCCTGACGCTGTCCGAGGTGCCCCGACCGACAAAGGTGAACTCCGAGGTTCTGGTCAGAGTCATGGCGGCCGGAATCAATCCGATCGATGCCAAGACCCGCGCCGGCGCCGGCGTGTCCGCGAGCATCGCGGGCTATCCGGCGATTCTGGGCCAGGACTTCAGCGGAGTCATCGTCGAGAGCCCTTACGAGGCCTACCAGTTCAGACCGGGCGACGAAATATTCGGCATGGTGTCGGTGCCGCGCATGGACGGCACCTACGCGGAATACGTCACCGTCCCCACCGTCAGTGTCGCGCGCAAGCCGACCAGGCTGTCTCATCTCGAGGCGGCGGGAGTGCCGACCGCCGCGTTGACAGCCTGGGGGATGGTCGTCGAGATCGCGAAAGCGCACGAAGGGCAACGGATCCTCATCCACGCCGCCGCGGGTGGCGTCGGCCACTTCGCTGTGCAGTTCGCCTCCTACTTCGGCGCACACGTCGTTGCCACGGGATCGCAGCGCAACGCGAGTTGGCTACGGGAACTGGGAGCCTCGGAGGTCATCGACTACAGCTCGACCTGCTTCGAGGAGGTGCTCAGCGGCATCGACGTCGTGATCGACCTGATCGGAAATGTCCACGACGACACGGGAACGCGCTCGCTCTCCGTGCTGCGCCCCGGCGGCCTGCTGATCAACGTGCCGAGCGGCAGCTGGCCGACGCTGATGGCTGACGCTGAGGATGCTGGCATCCGCGCCACGACCTACAAGGTCGCCGCGGACGGCGCCACACTCGCGATCATCGCACGGCTGCTGGAATCCGGCGACGTGCACGTCAACGTCGACCAGGTCTTCGACCTCGAGCAGGTCGCGGAGGCCCATACCGCGATCGAAGGCGGCCACACTCGCGGCAAGATCGTGCTGAAGGTCGCGGGCGAGATCTAGTCGCGCTCGAAGCGCCGTTCACGCGTGTAATCGTCGTGCTCCTGGTCGCCGACCAGAAACCTCTTCGTTCCGACGATGTGAAACCCATGCTTCTCGTAGAAACGATTGGCTCGACCGTTCTCCTGGTTCACGCCGAGCCAGACGGCGGCGACTCCACGACGGCGGGCGGAGTCCAGTGTGGCCGCCATGAGGGCCGAACCCACGCCTCCGCCATGCTGATCCGCGACCACGTAGCACTTGCTGAGCTCGACGGTCGGCCTCGCCGTGAGTGCCGTCGCGACATCCGCATCCTTCGGTTCTTCGTAGACGAGCATGGTGTACCCCAGGAAATCACCGGCGATAAGCACCTCACGGTCCGGATTGGCGAGGTACTCGCCGAATCGCCCCACGGACAGCTGGGTACCAACGAAAGCGTCGATGTCGCGCTGGATCGTGCCGGGAGGACAGGCCAGCGCGAAGGTGGCCGCGGCCAGGTCGTGCAGGGCGGGCGCGTCAGCCGCGACAGCCTTTCGGACCGTCACGCTCATCGATCCTCCACTCTTCGGAAATTCAGGACATTGGGACGTTGAAGGCGCCATCTTCGCGAAATCTGGGGCTGCGCGAAACCACAGTCCTGATTTTCCGAAGGCGAGGGGGACGAAAAAGGGGGCCCGCCGAAACGGACCCCCTTCGTACTGCTTAGAAGGCGTTGATGTCCAGCGGGATGCCAGGACCGAAGGTGGTCGTGACGGTGCCCTTCTGGATGTAACGGCCCTTCGCGGAACTCGGCTTGGAGCGCACGATCTCATCGAGCGCAGCCTTGATGTTCTCCTCGAGCTGCTCGGCGGTGAAAGCCGCCTTGCCAACGATGAAGTGCACGTTGGAGTGCTTGTCGACGCGGAACTCGATCTTTCCGCCCTTGATCTCGTTGACGGCCTTTGCGACATCAGGGGTCACGGTGCCGGTCTTCGGATTGGGCATGAGACCACGCGGGCCGAGCACCTTTCCGAGGCGACCTACCTTGCCCATGAGCTCCGGGGTCGAAACCGCCGAATCAAAGGACGTGTAACCGGCAGCGACCTTCTCGATGAGCTCGTCTCCACCGACCTCGTCGGCACCCGCAGCGAGTGCGGCCTCAGCGGCCGGACCGGTTGCGAACACGATGACGCGGGCAGTCTTGCCAGTGCCGTGCGGAAGGATGACCGTTCCGCGAACCATCTGGTCTGCCTTGCGCGGGTCGACTCCGAGCTTCAGCGCGACCTCGACGGTCGAGTTGAAGTTCTTGGAACCGGTTTCGCGCGCCAGACCGACGGCCTCGTTCGCGGTGTAGAACTTGCCCTCTTCGAGTTTCTCGACGGCGGCGCGGTAGTTTTTCGACTTCTTAGCCATTATGCGTCCACCGTAATTCCCATCGAACGGGCAGTGCCCGCGATGATCTTCTCTGCGGCCTCGACGTCGTTGGCGTTGAGGTCGACCATCTTCTGCTCGGCGATCGAGCGGAGCTGGTCCTTGGTGAGCTTGCCCACCTTGGAGGTGTGCGGGGTACCTGAACCCTTGGCAACGCCCGCGGCCTTCTTGATGAGTTCGGCTGCTGGTGGGGTCTTGAGGATGAACGTGAACGAACGGTCCTCGTAGACGGTGATCTCCACCGGGATGACGTTGCCGCGCTGCGACTCGGTCGCGGCGTTGTATGCCTTGCAGAACTCCATGATGTTCACGCCGTGCTGGCCCAGCGCGGGGCCGATTGGCGGCGCGGGGTTCGCGGCGCCGGCCTGGATCTGAAGCTTAATCAGACCCGTGACCTTCTTCTTCGGTGCCATTGTTTTTCCTTTTTTGTCGTGCTGCCTGAGCAGCGCTCCCGCCAACCGGGCTTGTCCCGGATGCGGTGGTTCATGGGTGCTAAAGCTTCGTGACCTGCTCGAAGCTGAGCTCGACCGGAGTCTCCCGCTCGAAGAGCGAGACGAGCACGGTGAGCTTGCCGCTCTCTGGCTTGATCTCGCTGATCGATCCCGGGAGGCCCGCGAACGAGCCCTCCTTGATCGTGATGGTCTCGCCGATCTCGAAGTCGACTTCCTGCGGAATCGACCGGCTCACGGCCTTGCCGCCCTTGGCGCCGGCCTTCGCCGGGGCTTCGACGATCTGCACGAGGCTCTTCAGCATGTTGAACGCCTCTTCGAAGCGAAGCGGCGTCGGGTTGTGCGAGTTGCCGACGAATCCCGTGACGCCGGGGGTGTGACGCACGACCGACCAGCTGTCTTCGTTCAGGTCCATGCGAACGAGGACGTAGCCCGGGATGCGGACCCGGTTCACGAGCTTGCGCTGGCCGTTCTTGATCTCGACGACGTCTTCCATCGGCACCTCGACCTGGAAGACGTAGTCCTCCATGGCCATCGACACCTTGCGGTTCTCGATGTTCTGCTTCACGCGCTTTTCGAAACCGGCGTAGGAGTGGATGACGTACCACTTGCCGTACGCGTTCTTTAGTTCGCGACGGAACTCCTCGTAGGGGTCGACCTCGAGGGGCTCCCCGTCGGCGGCTTCGTCCACGGCGCTCTGCTCGGCGAGCTCTGACTCGATTTCGGCTTCGAAGGCGTCATCGAAAGGCACGACCTCTGCCGCTTCCGGGTCGACGAAACCGACCTCGTCATCCGTCGCCTCCGCGGCGGCTTCCGCCTCATCCGACGAATCGATGTCCAGGGCGTCTTCGACAACGGCGTCGGCCTCAGGGTCTATGGAAGCCTCGACAGCATCGAGCGCCGCTTCGAGATCGGCCTCGACGTTGTCCGCTTCGTCATCGTCGCCCTCGTCGATCACGTGAAGGGCACGCTGCTCAGAGGACTCTGCCGATTTTTCGTCGGCCTCGAGCTCGTTCCCCTCTTGGGCTTCGTCCTCCTCAGAGGACTGTTCCGCGGCAGTCGCGAGGTCGATATCGTCGCGCTCTGTTCCAGACACTGAATCTCATTCCATTTCTTGGGTGATGCTCCGACGCGCTGCGCCGGTCACGTTTGTTGGAGCCACGCTCACAGGTAGAACCTGCTGTGCCGTGTGCTCGTTACTTTCCGAACACGTAGTTCACCGCGAAGGCGAACACCAGATCAAGCCCGTAGACCAGCGCCATCATGATGACCACGAAGACCAGCACGACGCCGGTGTAGCTCACCAACTCCTTGCGGGTTGGTGTTACGACCTTCTTGAGTTCGTTGATTACCTGTCGGATGAACAGGGCGAGTCGGCCAAAGGGACCACGGCTGTTACCGCGATCCTTTCTGGCATTCGCGACGATGTCCTCACTGGGCTCGTCGATGACTTTTCGCGCCACTGTCACTACCTTCCGGAAACTGGTCTCGCGATCACCGCTTTAACCCGGTGAACGCCAGTCCATCTGCCGATCCATGCAGGGATGCACGAACCGAACTGCAGGGCGGACAGGACTTGAACCTGCAACCTGCGGTTTTGGAGACCGCTGCTCTACCAATGGAGCCACCGCCCTTCGCAGCAGAAATAGCCACACCCCGCACGCCCCCGCACTGAATAGGTACAGTGGGGTTTGCCCAACGGAAAACCAGAAATGGGCACACGAAATGATGGCAGATTTCAACTACCTCGAACCAGTGTAGGTC
>JAODMH010000105.1 GCA_025465035.1 Microbacteriaceae bacterium
CGCAGCTCCAGCGGGACCGACAGTGGGCGCGCCCTTCGAAGTGAAGCAGAACGACGGAACCGCCAAGATCACCATCGTCAGCGCGACCTATGGTCCCGCACTCGGCGGTGCATTCGACATTGCCCCCAAGAACGGCGGCTACCTCATCCTGGACGTGCTCTGGGAGACCTCGGCCGGCACGAGCTCATCGAACCCGCTGTACATCAAGGCGAAGAGTGCCGACGGACGCGAGGGCGACATCGCGCTGGGCGTGGTGAGCCAGCTGGGATCCGGCAATGTGCCCACGGGCGACACCTCTCGGGGCAACGTCGGCTTCGATATCGGAGCGGGGCCGTACACCGTCGTCGTCACGGACCAGCTGCTACAGGACAAGGCCAGGCTTACCGCCGTCAACGCAAGCGCGCGATAGCGGTCGTTGCGGGCGTCGGTCAGGCTGGCGTCCGTCGGTCGACATGCTCGAGGGAGCGCAATCCTCTGTCGAGGTGGAACTGCGTATAGGCAGCGACGACGCCGCTCGCCTGCGATCGCGTGCGTTCGTCCGCCTCGTCGGCCGCCGCCCAGTCGCCGGTGAGCAAGGATGAGAGCAGGAGCAGAGTCTGGGGGTCGAGTCTGGGGGCACCCGGAGGGGCCACCGCATCCGATACCACGCCGCCGAGCTGTACGACGAAAGCGGAGTGCGGGCCGGGTGCGCCGGTCACGGAGCAATCGCTGAAGCTCGGCGACCAACCCGCGATCGAGAGCGCGCGCAACAGGTAGGAGTCGAGGGTGAGGCTGGCGCCGTGTTCCCTGCGGGCGAGGGAGCGCAGCGCGCCGACGAGCAGCAGGTACTGCTGCAGGCTCGGCTCGGACTCGGTGAGCTTGTCGGCCGTCTCGACCATGGCGCTCGCGGCGGTGTAGCTGCCGTAGTCCGCGGTGATCTCTGCTCCGTAGGAACCGACGGATTCCGCCTGGGTGATGATGTCGAGGCTCCGGCCCTCATAGAGCTGCACGTCGGCCACCATGAAAGGCTCGAGTCGCGCGCCGAACTTGGATGCCGTACGCCGTACCCCCTTCGCCACGGCGCGCACCTTGCCATGCTGGCGGGTGAGCATCGTGACGATCCGGTCCGCCTCACCCAGCTTGTGGGTGCGCAGCACGACGGCTTCATCACGGTAGAGGGGCACTATTCAATTATCGCCGCCGGCGATGAGAAGCGGATGCTCGGCACACCGGGCCGCTGAGCATGGTACTGATTGACTGTGAACCCCAGCCAGTTCCTGATCCCGCTCTGGGCCGACCTCCTCGCGATCGGAATCGGCGGGATGCAGGGTGCGATGTTCGCTGCCCAGTTCCGCGACCGCAGACTGGACATCCTCGGCATCGCGATCATCGGCATCGCCTCGGGATTCGGCGGCGGACTCGTTCGCGATCTCCTACTGAACCAGGTGCCCGTCGCCCTGCAGCAGAACTGGTATCTGCTCGTTGCCGTTGGGGCGGCCCTGGTCGGCATGCTGCTCGAGCGCATCTTCTCCCGGCTGGGCAAAGTGATCACGGTTCTGGACGCCCTCACGATCGGCATCTACTGCGCGATCGGCACGACGAAAGCCATTTCCCTCGGCCTCCCGGAAGTCCCGGCGATCTTCGTCGGCGTGATCGCCGCCGTCGGCGGATCGATCCTGCGCGATATGCTGCTCAACCTGCCGATCGCGCTCATGCACGTCGGATCGCTCTATGCTGTCGCGGCCGTCCTCGGCGCCACCAGCCTGGTCGGCCTGCTCAGTCTCGGCGTTCCCGTCTTCGTCGCGGCGGCGATCTGCGTTGCGGTGACCTTCGGCGTTCGCGTGCTCGCGGTGCTGTTCAACTGGAGTCTGCCCGAGCAACGCAGAATCGAGCAGCTGCCTAGGATCCCACGGTTGCGAAAGCTACGGCCGCCCGGTCGATGAGCTTCCCGAGCAGTTCGGTGTAGCTCACGCCGACCGCGTCCCACATCCGCGGATACTGGCTGAACGCCGTGAGGCCCGGCAGCGTGTTGACCTCGTTGAGCGTGATGGCGCCGTCGGTGCCGACGAAGAAATCGACCCGGGCGAGGCCCTCGCAGCCGAGTGTCGTGAAAGCGAGTTTCGCCAGTTCGACGAGCTGCGCGGCCACCTCCACGGGAATCCGCGCGGGAACCTCGAGCTCCGCCCCTCCCGCCGTGTACTTCGCGGCGTAGTCGAAGAACACCGCGCTGTCGGCCCTGAGCACCCGCAGCGGTGCACCGACGATCAGCTCGCCGTCCGTCTGCTGCAGGACACCGAGATCGACCTCGTCGCCCTCCACAGCCTGCTGCATGAGCGCGATGGTGTCGTGACTCAGGGCGAGTTCGAGTGCGGCCGTGAGCTCGTCCTCCGAGGAGACCCGGCTCACTCCGACGCTCGATCCCGCACGGTTCGGCTTGACGAAGAGCGGGTAACCGACGGATGCCGCGAACGCGGCCGCGTCATCCACCGTCGCCGCGGTCACACCGTGGGTCGGGATCGTCGGGATGCCGCTCGCGTCGAGCACCCGCTGGGTGAGCAGCTTATCCATAGCGAGGGCACTCGCCAGCACGCCGCAGCCGACGTAGGGAACGCCGGCGAGTTCGAGCAGTCCCTGCACAGTTCCGTCCTCGCCGAAACGGCCGTGCAGGACCGGGAACACGACATCGAGGCCGTCGAGGTCGGGGAATCTCGTGCCGCCCTCGGCATCGGCCAGGGCATCCACCGACTCGACTCTGTGCCAGCGGCCTCGGCGATCGATGCCGATGAGTACGGCCTGGTATTCGGCGGGGTCCAGGTGGGTGGCGACGCTGCGCGCCGAGTTGCAGGAGACCTCGTGCTCGCTGTTCGCCCCCCCGAAGATGATTCCGATTGTCTTCACGATGTCACCTTCATGTCTGTGTTGATGTGCCGCCTGACCATTCGTCCGCCGAGTCCGGTCAGTATCTCGTGGGAGATCGTACCCGTGACATCGGCCCATTCCTGCGCATCGGGCTCGCCCCGCTCCGGCGAGCCGAGCAACACCACCTCGTCACCGAGGGCCACCGGGTGGTCACGGGCGTCGACGACGAGCTGGTCCATCGAGATGGCGCCGACCACCGGATGCCGCAGCCCCCGGATCACGACCTCGCCGCCGCTCGAGAGTCCGCGCGGTATCCCGTCGCCATAGCCAACGGGCACCAGCACGAGGGTGGTCTCCCGCCGGGCAACGTAGGCATGACCATAGCTCACGCCGGTGCCCGCCTGCACCCTCCTGAGCTGCGTGACGCGCGACACGACCCGCATGGCCGGTTCCAGCCCATGAGTACGGCCGCGCACGGTCTCGATACCGTAGAGGCTTGCCCCGCAGCGCACGAGGTCGAGCCAGGTATCCGGGTGTTCGAGGGCCCCCGCCGAGTTCGCGAGGTGCAGGGTCGCCGGCGCGAGCCCGGCCGCCCTGGCGACCACGACACCGCGGTCGAAAGCCTCCCGCTGCACACGGGTCGACGACGGGTCGGGATCGACCGCGAGGGCGAGGTGCGACCAGAGCCCTGTCGCGACCAGATACCCGGCGGCCTGGAGTACCGCCGCGGCCGCGCAGAGAGCCAGCCATTCGTCTTCGGACGCGCCCCCGCGTGACATGCCGGTATCGAGTTCGAGGTGCACCTGGGCGGTGACACCCGCGTCGCGTGCAGCGAGTGCCACGGCCTCGAGGGTCTCGCGATTGGCGCAGGAGATCGTGACTCGCTGCTTCACGGCATCCGCGAGAGCGGTCCAGGGGTCGGCGAGCCAGCACAGCACGGGGGCGGTCACGCCCGCGCCTCGAAGGGCGAGTGCCTCGTCGACCGTCGCAACACCGAGCCATTCTGCTCCGGCATCCAGGGCGGTGTGCGCGACCTCGAGCCAGCCGTGGCCGAAGCCGTCCGCCTTCACGACGGCCATCAGGCCGGTACCGGTGTGCTCGCGGATGCGACGGATGTTCCGGGCGATAGCCGAAAGATCGACGATCCTGGTCGCCAGCGCTGTAGGGACGGGGGCGGATGCCGGGGGCCAAGTCCTGTCCGCCGGTGTCATGACCCCAGAATACAGACGCGACCCGGCATTCTCGGTCACGCCTCCCCTTCCGGAAATTCCGGAAATTCAGGACTACGGTACGACGGCGCGCCGACTGCCCCGCAATGACGGGACCTCCCTCCGAGCTCGGAAACCGTTGTCCTGAATTTCCACAGGGCCTCCGGACGCAGTGGCCCTCGAGAATCGAGCCAATCCGACTCACCTTCGGAAATTCAGGAATCCTGTCACGGTTGCTGGCCACTTCGGCGGTGTTGGCGGGCATCGGCCGCGCGCCGACTCGCCAAAGTCCTGAATTTCAAAGGGTGTGCTTCTAGACGGCGGCGAGTTCCCGGTCGCCCGACTCTTCGCGCACCGCGCGATTCACCGCGGAGACGATCGCCTTGAGAGATGCCGTTGAAATGTCAGCGTCGATCCCCACGCCCCACAGGCGCTTGCCATTGACATCCAATTCGACGTAGGCCGCGGCCAGAGCGTCTCCGCCACCGCTGAGCGCGTGCTCGACGTAATCGTAGAGCTTCACCTCGACACCTCGCTCGGCGAGCACGTTGAGGAACGCCGCGATGGGACCATTGCCGGTTGCCTCCGCCGTGACTTGGCTCTCGCCGATCCGGAGCTCGGTGTGGAGGGCGACGCTGCCCGACATATCGCTCGAGGTGCGCGTGCTCGCGAGCTCGAAGCGACCCCACTTCGCGTCCGGTTCCGCCGCCGGCAGGTACTCGTCCTGGAAGATCTCCCAGATCTGGTCGCTGGTGACCTCGCCGCCTTCCGCATCCGTCTTCGCCTGCACGACGCCGGAGAACTCGATCTGCAGTTTGCGCGGCAGATCGAGCGCGTGGTCGTTCTTCAGCAGATAGGCGACGCCTCCCTTGCCGGACTGGGAGTTGACCCTGATGACCGCCTCGTAGCTGCGACCGAGATCCTTGGGGTCGACGGGCAGGTACGGCACGGCCCAGACCAGGTCATCGACGCCGACGCCCTTGGCCTCCGCGTCTGCCGCCATGGCCTCGAAGCCCTTCTTGATCGCATCCTGATGGGAGCCGCTGAACGCGGTGTAGACCAGGTCGCCCGCCCATGGGCTGCGCTCCGGCACCGGCAGTTGGTTGCAGTACTCGGCCGTGCGCTTGACCTCGTCGAGGTCGCTGAAATCGATCTGCGGATCGATGCCCTGGGTGAAGAGATTGATGCCGAGCGCGACCAGGTCGACGTTTCCGGTGCGCTCACCGTTACCGAAGAGGCAGCCCTCGATGCGGTCTGCGCCGGCCAGGTAGCCGAGCTCTGCGGCTGCGATCGCGGTGCCGCGATCATTGTGCGGATGCAGCGAGAGGATGATGTTCTCGCGGTGTGCCAGGCGCCGCGACATCCACTCGATCGAGTCGGCATACACGTTGGGGGTAGCGGACTCCACCGTGGCGGGCAGGTTGATGATGACCTGCCGTTCCGCGGTCGGCTCGAAGACCTCGATGACCTGGTTGCAGATGTCGAGGGCGAACTCGAGCTCGGTGCCCGTGTAGCTCTCTGGCGAGTACTCGTAGAAGATCTCGGTCTCCGGGATCGTCTTCTCCGCCGCCCTGCAGAGTCGGGCGCCCTCGAGAGCGATGTCGATGATGCCCTGCTTGTCGGTGCGGAACACGACGTCACGCTGCAGCACGCTCGTCGAGTTGTAAAGGTGCACGATCGCGCGCTTCGCACCCTTGATCGACTCGTAGGTGCGGTTGATGAGAGCTTCGCGGGCCTGGGTGAGCACCTGAATGGTGACGTCATCCGGAATCAGGTTCTCGGTGATCAGGCTGCGCACGAAGTCGAAGTCGGTCTGGCTCGCCGACGGGAAGCCGACCTCGATCTCCTTGTACCCCATGCGCACCAGCAGGTCGAACATGATGCGCTTGCGTTCCGGGCTCATCGGATCGATCAGGGCCTGGTTGCCATCACGGAGGTCGACGGCGCACCAGCGCGGGGCCTGGGTGATGCGCTTCGACGGCCAGGTGCGGTCGGGCAGATCGACCGTCAACGTCTCGTGGTACGGGCGGTATTTGTGGATCGGCATTGCAGAAGCCGTTTGTGTGTTCTTCATGATCTCAACTCTTTCGCTTGTTCGGTGGTCAGCCAACGACGAACTCCGCGACGAGGGAGGCCTGGGTTAGGTCTCGTCGCGGCAGCTAAGGAGGAGCACACCGAACAGCACACTTCAGGATATCACCGTCCTCTTTCGAAAATTCAGGACTTTGGACGCGATCGCGGTCGAATCCGCGCGAAATCGGGCCGTTTTGGCGCCACAGTCCTGAATTTCCGAAAGGGGGAGCGCTACCCGAGGCTGCGGACAAACCTGGCGCTCTGCCGAAGCGAGAGCGAGGGAACGTAGGCCCTGGCGAGCGCGAGCCCGATCGCCGGTAGCGCCAGCGGATCGGGATAGGCCATCGCGAGGTTGTGGAACTCTGGCTGGAACTTGCGCTTGAACTGGAACAGCGACTGGAAGCCGTAGACCGGTTCGAGCCGGGAGGCGATGTAGCCGAGGATCCGTGCCGCGGCGGTCTCGCGTACGGCATCGTCATCGGATTTGCTGCGCGCCAGTGGCGCCCCCGACAGACTCATGAACTCGATCCCGTCATCGCGGAACCGCTCCGCCGATCGCGCGATGAGGAATTCCATGATTCCGTTCATGCCGTCGGGACTGCGCCGCATGAAATCCAGCGTCCAGCCGATGACGACGCCATCCCGATAGCAGGGAAGCCAGCTCGTGACACCGATGACCCGATCGTTCTCGTCGAAGGCGATCATCAACCTGACGTCGGCCTCCCGCAGTTCATCGATGCCGCCGAGGGTGAAGCCCATCTCCGGGAGGTCTTTCTCCGCTACCCACTGCTCCGAGATCTCATTGATCTGGTTGGCATGCGAGATGGAAAGCCGTTCGAAGGTGGTCCATTCCGCCCGCACGCCCGCACGCTCCGCCCGGTTGACCGACGACCGCACGTCCTGCCACTGCTTCCCCGTCGTCTGCCACTCGCTCGGACGCACGACCGTCTCTTCGCCGACGCTCATCGATGCCCAGCCCATCCGTTCACACTCTGCCAGGAACGTCTCGTGGATGCTGTAGAAGACCGGCGTCCAGCCGTGATCGTCGCAGAAGGTCGCGAACTGCGAGATGGCTGCGCGGGCGGCATCCGGATCTCCGATCGGTTCCGAGGTGCTGATCGCCACGGAATTGATCACCCGATAGGCGACGGCGGCGCGCCCATCCGGCGAAAACCAGTACGAGTTGCCCGGCCAGGTCGCGAGCTGACCCATCGATCCACCGCCACCGGCACGAAGGAGCCTGCGGATGCGCGGCAGATCGACGGCGTAACTGCGGGACTCCGCGGCCAGCGCCACCGCCAGCGCCCCGCCGATGACGACGAGCCAGAAACAGGGACCGATCCAGTAGTAGAGCGTCTGCGTGATCGGATCGTTGGGCAGGAAAACGAGTCTCTCGATCCGCAGGAATCCGATCGGCACGAACCGCTCCGGCAGGTCGGCAAGCAGATCGACGAAGGTCACCTGAGGGTGGAAGCGGTCACGCACGAGCGTTCCGACCCCCAGGTACAGCGCAGAGAGGCCGAGCAGTGCAATGACGATAGACCCGAGGTAGAGCCGCACAGAGCGTGCGGACGCCCTGACGCTGAAGTGACTCCGGTTGACGAGTACGAGCACCGCGATGGCCGCCGGAACCAGCGAGGAAGCGGCGAGAGCCAGCGACACCTCCCAGTAGTGCGGTGTGCGGAACTGAAACACGAAGGACTTCCCGAAGAGCGGCAGGAAACCATAGAAATAGGCCGCGAGCGCTGCGAGTGCCAGGTTGACGATCGCCGCGAGCCAGACGCCGAAACGACGACCGCGGGCCAGAGCGAATGACGCGACCAGCAGCGTGAGGAGGGGCAATACGGTGAGGAGCACCGGCCCGACGCCGCTGATCCGCTCAAAGGTGATATCGCGCAGACACTCCCGGGTGATCTGCATGGCCTGACACTGGTCGAAAGCCGCGCCGCTGTTCGGATGGGCATCCGTCAGCAACATTCCCAGAGGAGCGAGGGCGCCCAGTCGCAGGTAGCTGAAGATCGTGATGGCCGGGCCGATCGCCGTGATGGCCACGATCGCGGAAAGAAGCACCCTGGTCTCATGATGTGAGCTGCGCTGCCACCAGACGTCGCCGGTTCTCGGCCGCAGCACCGCGCCGAGACCGAAACCGACGAGCGCGGCGAGGAAGCGATAGAGGTCGGATGGCTCGCCGGAGTAGAACAGGAAAACGAGAGTGACCGAGATCACGATCACGCGAATACGGCGGCGCCACACCGGGCCGGCAAAGGCGCTCGCGGTCATGATGGTGCCGGCGACCGCCGTCATCGGGTCGAGAGTGATGAGCTCGCTGACACGTCGGGACCAGAGCTCCCCGATCAGGGTACCGACCTGCTGTACGGCGACGCCGACCATGACCCCGAGCACGGTGCTCACGACGAAGGCGATGGCGGTGCGGACGGTGCCCATCAGTCGTTCCGCGAAGCCGATCACCAGAACGATGCCGATGATCGCGAGGGGAAGCTCGAGGCCGCCGTCGGAGAGGAGGACCGAGGTGATCGGCGTCCACCAGCGTTGTGCGTCGACCACCTGCTCGTGACCGGTGCCCATGGCCAGGCGCAGGGCCGTGGCGGGTCCGCGCTGACCGCGGCCGATTGCGGCGAAGACCACCGTCAGTGTGAGGACCACCAGCGTGAACAGATGCCGGCGGAGGACGCGCCTAACCACCGAGACCCCAGTGTGCACCCAACAGCGGCAGCGCGCGTTCCATGCCGGAGTGCACCGCATGCCAGTCGTGAGCTCTGCCGGCGCTGACCAGGAGGTGCGTGGTCATCCCGGCGGCCGTCGCGGAGGCCGCGAGCGTGCTGATACCCGCGCGAAAGCGCGTGTCCAACTCGCCGACCGCGAAAATGGCGAGAGTGTCGCGATAGGGCGCATTCGCACGCATCAGCGCCCGTGGGGTCGCCGCCAGATACTTGGCCTTCGAGCCGTCGAAGCCGGAGTCGATCGTATTCTGCAGAGTGCCGCTGACCGGCGCGATCTCGCCCGCGATGTCGAGGATGCCGCCGTAGATGGCCGGCATGCCCGCCCCGAACTGGATCGCGCAGGTCCCGCCCTGTGAGAATCCCCCAATTGCCCAGTCGGAACGGTCGGTGAGCGTGTTGAGATGACCGCGGATCCATCGGGGCACATCGACGGTGACATAACTCGCGGAATTGCCGAGGGCGGAGTCGACGCACATCGGATTGCGGTTGGGCGCGCCGAGTTGGTCGACCACCACCACGATCGGGGCCAGTCCACGATGTGATCGAGCGTACGAATCGAGGCTCGCACCGAAACCGCCGGAGGTGAATACCTGCTCCGGTCCACCGGGCTGGCCAGACATCATCTCGAGCACGGGCAGACGAGGAGCACTGGCGACCAGCGCGGCGGGGGGCAAATAGATGAGGGCTGACCGCGGATGGAAGCCCGAGTTCGTCGCCGGGATGGTGATCATCCCGATATGGCCGGCCATCGGAAGCCTCCCGGGCGGCGTCCATTCCGACAGGTGGATGGTCGCCGCAGAAGGGCGCACCGACGGAAGGTGGATGTCGCCATAGCTCCCGATGCCGAGTGCCGTCTTGAGATTCGGGAACTCTCCGAGATCGATGTTGATGCCGATGGCTCCGACCAGCGCGAACAGCGCGATCGATGCCGCAACCGCAATCAGTCTGGGACCCCTGGACCAGACCAGCCGCGCTATCGCGACGGCGATCGCGGCGACGGCCGCGCTGAACCAGGCGCGACTGCCGGAGGAGAGCGATACCCCAAACACGTCGAACACGTCGCTCAGCAGCCAGCACAGCACGTAGCCGACGATCGCTCCGCCCCCGGCCGCTATCACGGCGATCGGAAGCCAGCGCTTCCATCGCCTGCTGACCAGGAGGGCGAGGAAGACCAGCATTCCGAGAAGCTCGATGGCCGGGGGAATGAGTCCGTGGGTGAGCGGCAGCGACAGGAGTGCGTTCAGCATTCATGCCTTTCGTTTCTTAACCGAGGGCAAGTATGCGGCGAAGGGGAACGCTCTGGCTCGTGAAATGCTGTTTCTGTGAGGCCTTTCAGAGAAAATCCCATGTAATTCTCGGGAAGTCGCTGACAGCCGGATTATCACTCAACGGCGAGAGCGGCCACCGGCGCAATCCGGGTGGCGCGCCGTGAAGGTGCGACGGATGCCACCAGTGTCAGAACGGCCGCGGCGACGGCGAGTATCCCCAGCAGCACAAGCGGCACGGCCGGCAGAACGAACCCAGGGCTCCCCTTGATCGACCCCAGAAGCGACTGGGCACCGGCCCAACCGTAGAAGATGCCGAGCACGAGGCCGACCAGTACCGCGGCAATCGTCAACTGGGCGCTTTCGGCGAGGATCATCGAACGCACCTGGCGGGCGGTGAAGCCCAGCGCCCGAAGGAGTCCGAGCTCGCGAGTGCGCTGCAGAACGCTCATCGACAGGTTGTTGACCATTCCGATGGCAGCGATGAGCGCGCTGAACCCCATGAGCACGGAGAACACGATGACGGTGATGGTCAGCGTCTGATCGATGCCCTGATAGATCTCCGGCTGTGCCTTCTGCGCCTCGAGGATCAGCTGCTGGTAGCTCTGGACAGCGACGGCGAACATGGTCACGAGGGTCACCCCGATGACGAGTCCGATGGTGGTGCGGGAACTGCGCTCCGGGTAGCGGACCGCGTTCTCCGCGGCCAGGCGTGCCGTGGCGCTCGAGCCGAACATCCGCCCGGTCAGTCGCAGTGCGACGGGCATGACCAGGTGTGCTCCGAGGACGAGGCCGGTGAACGACAGGAATCCGCCGACGACCCCGACGAGCACGCCGAGCGGACTGATCAGGCCGATGAGCATTCCGAGAATCAGGAAGCCGATGCCGATGGCGATGAGCGTGATCGCCAGGACATTGCGACTGCGGCGGCCAGAGGACTCTTCCCGTGTCAGTTCCACCGCGACACCGATCGCCTGCATCGGCGAGACCTGGAGCATGCGCCGCGAACCGATCCAGGAGGCCAGCCAGGTGGTGAGCACCACGGCCACGATCGGGAGGAGCAGCACGGGCTGGAGATAGCCATAGCCCAGCGTCGGGATGAGTCCGCTCGACACGCTGATGGCGACCATGGCTATCGTCACCAGGGTTCCGATCACGGCCCCG
>JAODMH010000107.1 GCA_025465035.1 Microbacteriaceae bacterium
GAACTGGGGATGACCAACGCCCCCTTCGCCGACATCTCGGAGGTGAGGGACATCGAGTCGCTCAACTTCTTCGAGGAGGCGGTGACGACCCGGGGGATCGCGCCCGAGACCGCGCTCCCGGGCATCCGGCGCAGCAGCCGCGACAACGCGCGTACACCGATGCAGTGGACGGATGCCGCGCACGGTGGTTTCACGAAGGGGGAGCCGTGGATTGCGGCGAACCCGAACCACCGACTCATCAATGCCGCACACCAGCGTGGCACAGAAGGCTCCGTCTACGAGTTCTATCGCTCGCTGATCCGGCTGCGGCACGAGGAACCGACTGTCGTGCACGGCGACTTTCGGATGCTCGCACTCGAACACGCGACCCTGTTCGCCTTCACGCGCACGACGACGGAGGCGCAACTGCTCGTGATCGCGGACTTCTCGGACACGGCGCTGGTCATCTCGGGGCTGACGGAGATCGACAGTGACGAGTGGCGAGGAGCCGACCTGCTCCTGGCGAACTACGACGAGGTGCGCCTGCCGGTCGTCGAGGCGCTTCGCCCCTGGGAGGTCAGGGTGCTGCGCCGGAGCCTGTCCTAGCGCATGCGTGGCGCGGACGCCGCTGCCGGGCTGAGCGCGCGCGGCGCTAAGCGCTCGAGCTGGGTGACGTGCGCGGGTGTGAGCTCCTCGAGGGAGTTGACCCCGAGCAGGCGCATGGTGCGTGTGATTTGTTCGCTCAGGATCGTGATCATGCGGTCGACGCCCTCGCGGCCACCGGCCATGAGGCCGTAGAGGTAGGCACGGCCGACCATCGTGAAGTCGGCTCCGAGCGCGATGGCGGCCACGATGTCCGCGCCGCTCATGATGCCCGTGTCGAGGTGCACCTCGGTGTCCTTGCCGACCTCGCGCACGACATCCGGGAGCAGGTGGAATGGAATGGGCGCGCGGTCGAGTTGCCGGCCGCCGTGGTTGGAGAGGGTGATGCCGTCGACGCCCATGGAGGCGAGCGTCTTCGCGTCATCCAGGTTTTGCACGCCCTTCACGACGAGCTTGCCCGGCCACTGGTCTTTGATCCAGGCGAGGTCTTCGAAGGTGACCGTCGGGTCGAACATCGTGTCGAGCAGTTCGCCGACCGTGCCGCTCCAGCGATCGAGCGAGGCGAAGGCCAGGGGCTCGGTGGTGAGGAAGTTGATCCACCATTCTGGCCGCGGGATGGCGTTGACGATGGTGCCGAGGGTGAGCTGCGGCGGGATCGAGAAGCCGTTGCGCTTATCACGCAGCCGTGCGCCGGCAACCGGAACGTCGACGGTCACCAGCAGGGTGTCGAAGCCGGCCTTCGCGGCCCGGTCGACGAGCGCCATGGATCGGTCGCGATCCTTCCACATGTACAGCTGGAACCAGTTGCGGCCATCGGGGTTCGCCGCCTTCACATCCTCGATCGCGGTCGTGCCCATGGTGGAGAGGGAGAACGGGATGCCGGCGGCGGCGGCAGCGGATGCACCGGCGATCTCACCCTCGCTCTGCATCATCCGGGTGAACCCGGTCGGGGCGATGCCGAAGGGCAACGCGACCGGAGCGCCGAGCACCGTGGAGGAGGTGTCGACAACGGAGACGTCGCGCAGGATGCTCGGGTTGAACTGGATATCCTCGAAGGCCTGGCGCGCGCGACCGAGCGAGATCTCGGCCTCGGCTGCGCCCTCCGTGTAGTCGAACGCGGCCTTCGGGGTTCTGCGTGCGGCGATGCGCCGCAGATCCCAGATGGTGAGTGCCCTGTCGAGCCGGCGCTTCCTGGCGTCGAACTCCGGCTTCTTGAATTGCATGAGCGGCGCGAGATCGCGCGGGCGGGGGAAACGTCTCTGTAACTTCATGTTGGGCTCTCTGTCGGTGATGGCTCAGGGGCCGATGACGATGTTGATTGGTGGCAGACCGTTCTGCAGCCGGTGGATCTGGTCTCGGATCAGGGGATCGATCCGGGTGGGCATGGTCTGCACGTGGCCGCCGACGTGCGGAGTGATGACGACGCCCGGAGCGTGCCACAGTGGATGGTCGGAAGGCAGCGGCTCCGGATCGGTCACGTCGAGCGCGGCCCGCACCGATCCCTTCTCGAGTCGCTCGACCAGTGCGTCGGTATCGACGATGGCGCCCCGAGAGACATTGACGAGCAGCGCGCCCGGCCGCATCCGGGCGAGGAACTCGGCCGACACGAGGTGGCGGGTGTCCGTGCTGAGGGGCACGGCGATCACGACGATCTCGGCGACAGGCAGTGCCTCATCGAGCGAAGACATCGCGAGGATGGCGCCGCGCTCGTCCACGCGGGCGGTGCGGGCCATCCGGCTGATCGTGACGTCGAAAGGTCGCAGACGCATCTCGATCTCGCGCCCGACCCCGCCGACGCCGATGAGGAGGACGGATCGTCCGGCGAGACCGGGATAGTTCTCGTGCTGCCAGGAACCGCTCTCCTGGGCGATTGCCGCCTCACGCAGCCCGCGCTGAGCGGAGAGGATCAGAGCGAGTGCGAGTTCCGCGGTCGGCCCCTCGTGCACGCCGACGGCGTTGCAGTAGGTGATTCCGGGCGGCAGCAGTTGCTGCACTCCGTCGTAGCCGAGCGACTGGCTCTGGACGACGGCGACAGTCGACTCCGCGAGGCGAGGCAGCGAGGCGGTCGAGCCCATGTACGGCAGCACCAGCAGGTCGATCGGGTGTCCGAGTGGCGCGTCATCGGGGGTCCAGACCACGAATTCCACGCCATCCGGCGCGGGGGACAGCCGGTTGAGGGTCCCTTCGTCGGGCAGCGCCACGGCGATCGATCGCTGTTCCGTCATTGTGCCTCCTGGTCGACGTGTTTGAGGAGCCTGTCGCGGGCTCCTTCGATGTGTTCGCGGGTGAGGCGGCCGGCCAGTTCGACATCGCCCAGCTGGACTGCATCCAGGATGCCCTGGTGCTGGCGGGCGACCTCCGTGGCGTTGAGCAATCGATGCGATTGAACCTGTCCGATGCACAGTTCGATCTCGCCCATGATGAGTGCGTGCATGCGTGCGAGCCGCAGGCTCGGCTGACCGAGCACCAGTTCGCGATGGAAGGTGACATCCACCCTGGCGAAGGGCGCGGCCTCGTCGGCGCGCGCGTAGTCGAGCAGCTCGCGGTGCACGGCCAGCGCCCTGGCGGGAACCGTGCCGGTGCCTGCCAGATTACGGAGGGCCGCCTCCTCGATGATCACCCTGCTCGAGTAGAGATCGGCGATGTCATCCCGGCTCAGCTGGGGAACCTTGGCGGCGTGGTGCGCCCGACGATCCAGCAGGCCTTCGCTGACCAGGCGTTCGAGCGCGGCCTTGGCGGTCGGCCGTGCCACACCGTAGCGGAGGGCGATCGCGGTCTCCGTCAATAGTGATCCGGGCGCCTCCTGCACGGTCACGATGCTTTCGCGGAGCGCGTCATAGACGGCTTCGGGCAGCGAGGTGGTCTTCAACGGCAACGACATTGTTATACAAGAGTACATCACGGCGCCGCGTGGGAGATCGGCTACCGCGGGAGGTAGCGGGTCTGGCTGGTGAAGCGCGCAACGATGGCGCGCAACGACTCCAGATCGCCGCGCACCAGGCCGCTGCTCCGCGCCTGAATCAGCACGTTGCCGATCGCCGTCGCTTCGACCGGTCCGGCGATGACCGGCAGCCCCGTGCGGTCGGCGGTCAACTGGCAGAGCACGGTGTTGAGCGATCCGCCACCGACGAGATGGATCACCGAGATGGTGGCGCCGGTGAGTTCGCGTGCCTTCTCGATCGTGACGGCGAAGGTGCAGGCGAGGCTTTCGAGGATGCTGCGCACCAGCGCCGCCCGCGATTCCGGAGCGGGCTCGCCGTGTTCCTCGAACCAGTTGGCAATGCGCCGAGGCATGTCACCCGGCGGAAGGAATCGCGGATCGTCTGGATCGAACACCGGCACCGGCTGCGTCACTGCGGCGGCCGCCTCGAGCAGCCAGGGCAGATCGATCGTCTCGCCCGCGGATTCCCAGGATCGCACCGCCTCGCTCAGCAGCCACAGTCCCATGACGTTATGCAGGTAGCGCACTCGTCCGTCGACTCCGCGCTCGTTGGTGAAGTTGGCGAGCCGTCCGGCCTCACTGAGGACGGGATGCTCCAGCTCGACTCCCACCAGCGACCAGGTTCCGCAGGAGATGTAGGCGAAGTCGGGGGATGTCGCCGGGACCGCGACGACCGCGGATGCCGTGTCGTGCGAGCCGACCGCGGTCACCGAAACCTCTGGGCCGACGCCGATCTCGGCTGCGATCCCCGAGAGCAGCGGGCCGATTGTGGAGCCGGCGTCGATGAGCTCCGGGAAGATGCGGCGCGGCAGGCCGAGTCTGGCGATGAGCCGCTCGTTCCACCGGCCGTCATCCGCTCGCAATAGCCCGGTCGTCGACGCGTTCGTTCGTTCCGCGAAGCGCTCTCCGGTGAGCCAGTAGGCGATGAGGTCGGGGATCAGCAGGAAGGAGTCGACGTCGTCGAGCCGCCCGGCGGCGCGATCCTCGGCAAGCTGGTAGACAGTGTTGAACGGCAGGAATTGCAGGCCGTTCTCGGCATAGAGTTCGGTCGCGGAGACCGCCTCATTGACGGCAGAGACTCCCACGGCCGTTCGTTCGTCCCGGTAGTGGAATGGCTCGGCGAGCATCCTTCCGTCACGTAGCAGGCCATAGTCGACCGCCCAGGAGTCCACCCCGATACTCACGAGACCCGGTTCCGCGCGCGTGGCCGCGGCGAGCCCGCTCAGAACGTGGCGGTGGAGGCCAGAGGCGTCCCAGTGCAGCCCGTCAGCACCTGCTACCGGCCCGTTGGAGAACCGGCTGATCGGCGTGAGCCGCAACTCGTTGTGGCCGATGTGCCCGAGGATGACGCGGCCGCTCGTCGCTCCGAGGTCGATCGCAGCGACGGCACTCGTCATCGAAGGAAGGCGGCCGCGACACCGGCATCGACGGGAATGTGTAGCCCGGTGGTGTGGCTGAGGTCGGCACTGCACAGCACGAAGACTGCGTTGGCGACGTTCTCCGGCAGGACTTCGCGTTTGAGCAGGGTCCGCTGGGCGTAGTACTCGCCGAGCTTCTCCTCTGGCACGCCGTATACCGCCGCTCGTTTCGCCCCCCAGCCGCCGGCGAAGATGCCGGAGCCGCGCACGACGCCGTCGGGGTTGATGCCGTTGACCTTGACGCCGTGTTCGCCGAGTTCTGCCGCGAGCAGTCGCACCTGGTGGGCCTGGTCGGCTTTCGTCGCGGAGTAGGCGATGTTGTTCGGCCCGGCGAAGACCGAGTTCTTGGAGGAGATGTAGACGATGTCACCACCGAGTTTTTGGTCGATGAGCACCTTCGCGGCGGCGCGCGATACCAGAAACGAGCCCTTCGCCATCACGTCGTGCTGCAGGTCCCAATCCGCGACCGTGGTCTCGAGCAGCGACTTCGATAGCGAGAGTCCCGCATTGTTGACGACGAGGTCGAGCCCGCCGAACGCAAGCACCGTTGCGTCGACGGCCGCCTGCACCTGGTTCTCGTCCGTGACGTCCGCCTGGACGCCGATCGCAACATCCGTGTTGCCGAGCTCGGCCGCTGCCGCTTGCGCCTTCTCGAGATCGAGGTCCGCGATGACGACGCAGGCGCCCTCCGCGCTGAGGCGGGTGGCGATGGCCTTGCCGATGCCGGATGCCGCGCCGGTCACCAGGGCGACGCGCGTCGCGAGCGGCCTGGCCTTCGGCATGCGCTGCAGCTTGGCCTCTTCGAGCGCCCAGTACTCGATGCGGAACTTCTCCGACTCGTCGATCGGTGCATAGGAGGAGATCGCTTCCGCGCCGCGCATGACGTTGATCGCGTTGATGTAGAACTCGCCCGCCACCCGGGCGGTCTGCTTGGTGGCTCCGTAGCTGAACATTCCGATGCCCGGGATGAGCACGATGGCCGGATCGGCGCCGCGGATCGGCGGTGAATCCGGTGTCGCATATCGGTCGTAATACGCCTGGTAGTCGACGCGATACTGCTCATGCAGTTCGTGAAGCCGGGCCAGTTGCTCCTCGATGCTCGCCGTCGGCGGAAGGTCTACGACGAGTGGCTTGACCTTGGTGCGCAGAAAGTGGTCGGGGCAGCTGGTGCCGAGGGCGGCGAGACGCGGATGCTCGGAGGCGGCCAGGAAGTCGAGAACGACCTCGGCATCCGTGAAGTGTCCCACCTGGGCGCGGTCGGTCGAAGCGAGCCCGCGCAGAGTCGGGGCGAGTGCCGCGGCCCGGATGCGCCGGTGCTCGGGAGTCAGGGGGGCGTAACCATCCAAGATGGTTCCGAACGGCTCGACCCTTCCCTCCGCCTCGATGAACTTCTCCGCGGTCTCGATGATCCACAGCGAGTTAGCCTCCGCATCATCGCTCGTGGCGCCCCAGGCCGTGACGCCGTGACCGCCGAGGATGCAGCCGATCGCCCGCGGGTTGTCCCGCTTGATGGCCGCGATGTCCTCGCCGAGCTGCCAGCCGGGGCGACGCCACGGCACCCAGACCACCCGGTCGCCGAATGCCTTAGCAGTCAGCGCTTCGCCGTCCTTCGACGTGGCGAAGGCGATGCCGGAATCCGGATGCAGATGGTCGACGTGCGCGGCATCGACCAGTCCGTGCATGGCGGTGTCGATCGATGGGGCCGCCCCGCCCTTGCCGTGCAGCGCATAGTCGAATGCGGCGACCATCTCGTCTTCGCGGTCGACGCCGGGGTAGACCTTCGAGAGGGCGCGCAGCCGGTCGAGCCTGAGCACGGCTAGGCCCGATTCGGTGAGTGTGCCCACGTCGCCGCCAGAGCCTTTGACCCAGAGCAACTCGACCGGCTCGCCGGTGACCGGGTCGATCTCGGTGCCCTTGGCCGAGGTGTTGCCGCCGGCGTAGTTCGTGACCCGCGGGTCGGAGCCGAGACGGTTGGAGCGCGCGATGAGTTCTGCTGCAGTGGGGTTGGTCATGATCTAGACCTCGCGGAACGCAATGCCGAGCAACTCCGCGGCGGCCTTGTAGTCAGCCGCGCGGTGGCCGATTGAGAGAGCCCAGTGGTGTCCGATCCCGGTTCCGCTCCATTCGTCGACCCATTCGCCGGGATCCACGCCGAAGTCCACTCGCGACGTCGTGTTGCCGATCGCGAGCAGCGGTCCGGGGAGTACCTCTCCTTCAGAGGCGACGAAGATGAACGAGCCGTCGCGCTCCTGCCCGAGACCGAGGGTCGTGACCGGTCCGTGCTTCACATCGAATTCGACGCTGACACCCCAGCCGCGCTTCCCGTGATACACACCGAGACCCCTGAGCAGCGGATCCTGTGAGCTCACGGCAAGATGCGCTGGCCCATCGTGGCCCATTTCGACCACGCCGTCATCGAAATTGAGCGCCTGGATCTCGGTGAACGATCCTCCTCCGCCGATTGCCTCCGAGACGAGCTGCGCGATCGAGGTGCGTAGCTCGTACTCCCCGGACATGGGAACGCCGCGCGCGGTCTGCAGGGATGCGCCGAGGATCATTCCGGCCCCCAGTCGTTCATGTTGCTCGCCGTTGAGCCCCCTGTGGTAGTAGGCCAACGAGTCGAGATCGAAGTCATCAACGAGTCTGTCGAGGCCGACCGAAACCTTCGCACCCCAGGCGAAGTCGTCATCGTTGACCGAGTCGTCGAGTGTGAAGATCTCCCGGGCGAGGGCCATCCGATCGGTGATCTGCGAATCCGTCACCTCGTCGACCCTGACCCGGAGGTCGTCGAATTCGAGTACCTCGACATGCGACCCGAGCTGGGTGGAGACGAGGGTGAGATCGGTCGACACGTCGAGCATTCCGGGGTACAGGTGCCCCATGAGCCCATGGCGCGCATTTCTGAGGACGGCGCGAACCTTGGCCGCAGAGATCCACCGGGAGATGCGACGCCACGCGTTCTCGTCTTCGAGCCAGCCGGAGACCGACCTGAACGGGATGCCCGCCCTCCGGAAGACATTGCCGACTTCGGGAACCGTGCACTGGCCGCAGTACGCGAGCCACTTACCGGTGTCGAAGTTCTCGTGATCCATTTTCGCGGTGGGCTGGAGATCGATGATCAGCACCGGTGTCTTCGACCGTTGAGCGATCGGAAGCACCATCGACGAGGTGAGATACGTGGTGAGGAACATCACGATCAGGTCGCAGTCGGCGAGGCGCAGCTGCTCGGCCGCGACGGTGGCCTCCTGGGCGTCGGAGATGAATCCGACATCGACAACCTGGGCATCCATCGCTTCGAATCGGCTCGCCACATAGCGAGCTGACCGTTCCAACTGCGGCCGCAGTTCCGGAAACTGCGGCCAATATGCGCCGAGCCCACCCGCGACGAGCCCGAGTCTCGTCTTGCGGCGGGTGGTGGCGGGGAGCAGTTCGCGCAGCCGCATGGTCCTGTCGCTGGTCATTGGTGTCTCCTCGATATCCGGCTTACGCGCCCCAACTGGTTTGCGTGCCACCGACACGCTCGGCATCGATTCTGCGCTGGTAGTCGCTGTCGCGATAGGCGGCGACCGGATTCGCAGGCAGCCCGCGCGATTCACGCCAGGCCGCGAGGTCGGCGCGAACGTCCGTGTAGAACGCATCCATGAGGATGTCGTTGGCCTCGAGGACATCACCGGATCGCTGGGCCGCCGAAAGTGCCTCCCTGTCGACCAGCAGAGCGCGTGCTGTCATCTCCTGCACGTTGAGCACCGAGCGGATCTGGCCGCGGATCTTGTTCTCGATGTTGTGGCACTGGTCGAGCATGAACGCGACGGTCGAATCGGGACCTAACGCGCCGCCACGGATCACCTCGACCAGAATCCTGAACAGCTGGAACGGGTCCGCGGCGCCGACCATCAGGTCATCGTCAGCGTAGAACCGCGAGTTGAAGTCGAAGGAGCCGAGCTTACCGAGGCGCAGCAGCTGCGCAACGATGAACTCGATATTCGTGCCGGGCGCGTGATGTCCCGTGTCGAGACACACCAGAGCCCGATCGCCGAGCGCCACCGTGTGGGCGTAGCTCGTGCCCCAGTCGGGCACATCCGTGTGATAAACCGCCGGCTCGAAGAACTTGTACTCCAGAACGAGCCGCTGGTCATCGCCCAAGCGAGCGTAGACCTTCGCGAGCGAATCGGCGAGACGATCCTGGCGGCTCCGGATGTCGTCCTGACCGGGATAGTTCGTGCCATCTGCGAGCCAGATCTTCAGGTCGCGGGACCCGGTCTGGTGCATGATGTCGATGCATTCGAGGTGATGATCGATCGCCTTCTGCCGGATCCCTGGATCGGAATGCGTCAGGCTGCCGAGCATGTAGTCGTTGTCTTGGAACGTGTTGGAGTTGATGGTTCCGAGGCCGACGCCGAGGCTTCGCGCGTACCGGCCCAACGCTTCATAGTCATCGACCCGGTCCCATGGAATGTGGAGCGCGACCGTCGGTGCGAGTCCGGTGAGTTCATTGACCTTTGCGGCGTCGGCTATCTTCTCCTGGATAGTTCGGGGCACACCAGGGTGCGCAAATACCTTGAACCGGGTCCCCGAGTTGCCGAACGCCCACGACGGAAGTTCAATCGCCTGAGCCTGAAGAGCGGGAGAAATCTCCGTGAAGGTCACCACTGTGTTGAATCCCTTGGGTCGATGCTTCCTTGAATCGTTTCATATGGAAAGTACTCCACGCGAGCCGTCACCGCAACACCGAAGCGCGAGGGGAAGCACCGATGTCTAGGAGCCAGATTCGTGGATGGCCGTCGTCATCCTGACAATGAGTTCTGGCTGGAAGACGATCTGCTGATGAGTGTGTTGCACGCTGTTCTCGGCTTCATCGATGATGAGCTGCGCTGCCGCGAAACCCATGCGGTGCTTATGCTGCCGAATGGTTGTGAGTGGGAGGGCGTTCTGTTCGGCGAGCTCGATGTCGTCGTAGCCGACAATCGAGAACTCCCCTGGCACCGAAACTCCAGCGCGGGCGAGGGCGCCTACGACCCCGAGCGCCAGCAGGTCGTTGGCGCATACTATGCCGGTTGCACCGGACTGGCGATCCAGGATGTCCGCGGCGGCCTGGCCACCCTCCTTCATGGTCCCGGTCGAACCGTATTCGAGTATCTCCAGGGCCTCATCTCCCAGCCCCCGGCGGGAGAGGGCACGGCGAACACCGGCCAGGCGGTTGCCGTATTGGCCGATTGCCAGAGATCCTGTCACGTACACCAGGTGGCGGTGACCGAGATCCAGCAGGTGGTCGGCGGCAAGTTCCCCGCCGCTGATGTCATCTGCCTGGACCGAACAGTAGTCCGGGCGCGATCGCTCGAGCAGGACGACGGCAGTGCCGCGTTCGCGCATCCAGTCGATCGTCGACGAGCGCTCGTCCACCGGGCTCACCAGGACGCCGAGCACGCGCTGTTCTGCGAGCGCCTCGAAGTACCGTTGCTCCTGCGCAGGGTCTTCGTCGGAGTTGCACAGGATCACGAGATGGTCGCGTTCGCGGGCCGCAGCCTCGGCTCCGCGTGCAAGCTCGGTGAAGAATGGGTTGGCGATGTCCAACACGATGAGGCCAATGGTCCTGGCCCGCCCGCCGCGCATCAGCGCAGCACCCGCGTGCCGCACGAAACCAAGCTCGGCGATCGCGTCTTGCACTCGACTCCGCGTGGCGGGGGCGACGACGCTGGGGCGGTTCAAGACGTTGCTCACGGTGCCCACGCTCGTCTTCGCGGCATCCGCCACGTCCCTGATCGTGATGACGGGCGCGGCGGAGGGCTGGGGTTCCCGCATCTTTGGGCTCTGTTTCATGCCATCTCCCACGAAGCTATTGACGGCTCGATGAACCCCATAGTAGCCTCGGCCAAAGTTGAAACGGTCCAACGATGTACTTTTGACGAAACACAGTGGTTTCGCTAACTCGTCGGACTGCCCAGGTGACGGCCAATCGGCCTCAAACAAGGAGTTTTGCATGAGTGTCAAGAGTTTCAGCAGACGATCACTCGCTCTCGGCGCAGCCTTTGCTGTGGCGGTCGCGCTGGCGGCGTGTTCGAGCGGCGCACCCACGGGTTCGTCGACCGGTAGCGGTGGTGGCGGAACATTTACCGCCTCAGAAGTTGCCGCCGGAAGCGGTTCCTTCCAGGTGAAGCCGATCTTCGCAGTGCCGAAGACGCTGCCGAAGAAGTACAACCTCGCGTTCCTCAACAACGGGAAGAGCAATGCCTTCTTCGCAACC
>JAODMH010000111.1 GCA_025465035.1 Microbacteriaceae bacterium
AGGATCAGCCTTAAAACGAGCCACCCGAATCACATGGTGGCATAGTGGCTACCGAACAGTTTGACGAGCGTCTGAACCAAGTTGAGCGCGCGCTCAAGGTAATTAGCACCATCGAAAACAATCCGGAGCTACAGACGGCGGCCTTCGCTCACTTGTTTGGTGAAAGCGCGCCAGTCGCCAAGCTGCCCTCAGGAGCTTGCCGACGAAAAGCTTGAGGGCGGCGAGTCTGGCGCGAGCAACGGGGGCGCCGGAAGAACTCGCTCGACCACGAAGCGGGCAGGCAAGGCGTCCTCGGTCACCATGGACAAGAACCTCGAAACCTCGCCCAAGGGAGCCAAGTCTTGGAAGGACTTTGTTGAGGTAAGAATTAGCGCACGGCGCTAGATTTTTCCGATTCGCAGGTTGTCTTTGAGCCAATCTATAACTCGATCACCCGCTGTAGCCTCAACGGCCATATCTACGGACTTGTAGATCATCCCTACGAAGTCTGTCGGCATCTTCTCGATCGAACCGTCTTTCAAAAGCGCGACCCGGCGACCCGTCATGATCATTGCGCCGACCTCTGTTACGAAATTGTAGTTGAGGCCGCGCTCCACGTGATCCTCGAAGAAGCCGATGCCGTAGCGAGAGCCCCACATGTGAGCCATGACATTTGACCAGACGTCGTCGGTCATCGCACGGTCTGACGCGAGATGGAACTCCAGACCGAAGTCTTTGCATGCTTCACGGGCGACAGCGAGAGGGCGACCTACCGGATCTTTCGTGCCAGCCTTCGCGTCGGGGAAGCGAGTCATTCGTACCTGCGCTTCGTGAAACAAGGGCCGGGTCGGCTGACCGTCGACGGTCATCCCCGCGTCGTAGACCACTCCGTTCATGCTTTCTGCCCGCCGCCTGGTGGATTCACCGTGATCACTCGGTCAGTATCGACACCGTTCAAGATCGTGCGGATGCCGAATTCGATTCCCGGAGGTTCACCATTTTGCATCGCGCCAGCTGCCAGGACCGCACGAAGTTCCGGGAACCGGTCGGCGGCTACGAGCTCTAGCATCGCGCTCGCTCTTCGCCGCTCTGACTCCGCATCGGCAATGATGGTGTGGCCCAGACCCGCGATGTTCCGAACGTGGCCATCCAACAACAGTCCGATCTCCAATCGTTGCGAGGAATCGAGCCCTGAGCGTTGCGACCCAACCAGAAGTCGCTCGATCCACGCGGAGTGGTTGGGAGTCACGGGCAGTCCACGGATCGGAATTTCGACCAGTGCAGGATGGGACTCATACCGTCGATAGAGGGCTGTGGCCCACTCCTCGAGCGCGGTTCGCCAATCTCGCGCGTGCTGATGTTTCGGGGGTTCGCCCAGCGCGAAGTCGAACACGAGAAGGAGGAGTTCATCCCGCGATTCGACATGGCGATACAGTGCCATCGCCGAGGCACCCAAAGCCTCTCCTAGCTTCCGAAAGGTCAGGCTGGCTAATCCTTCCTGATCTGCGATTTTGAGCGCAGCATCAAGGATCGCGTTGATCGTCAACCCAGAACGCCGCTGATTCCCCTTCCACGCTTTCCTAAGGGCGGTGGTTAGACCGTCGTCGTGCTCAACGCTGCCCACTGCTCTCCCCTCCGTGTCCTGTCGTACCGATTTATCGAGTCTGATTCTGGCTAGCCGTAGTCGACGAATTGAAGGCCGCGGTCACGACTTCCGCAACCGTAGCTGGTGCCTTCTCCATCCCGAAATGGTCGAGCTTGGGGAACGTGGTGAGAGTGGCGTTCGGCAGCACTAAGGAGAGTCGCTGGGTGGCTCGCCCTGCAGCGGTGGTCGTAATGTCCTTGCCCGCCATGAACAAAACAGGAATCTTAATCTGGGCGTAGCGGGATGGTTGATTACCAACGCGCGCGGCTTCGCGATGCTCGCGGATTGTCTCGGGGATGACGCCCGCTTTGTGGGTGAGTTCAGTGCGTCCCATCGCAAACGGCAAGATCAGCTTCAGCGTTGCGCGCGGCGCCTTGCCGGTCGTTTCTGGGTTGACGCCGCGGATGAACGTGATGAACGCGTCCCGCTGCTTTCCCGCGGCGAACTCCTTGGCGCTGCGATCAGCCCATTCCATCTCCAACGTTTCGGTGGTCTCGTCGACGAAAACTCCGGGCTCATAAACGGCGGCACCGGCATAGCTCGTAGACTTCCGCAGCGTTTCGAGAACGAGGAACCCTCCGAAGCTGTGCCCGAGCAAGAACTGCGCTCCTGTCGCTTCGCGTGCTGCCTCGATGTCCTCGAGCTCTCGCTCGAGCGAGTATCGAGGGCCCTGACTCCCGCTCTTTCCGTGTCCTCTTCGGTCGATTGTCGCCACTGTGAACGATGCCGCGAGTGCTGAAGCAATGCCGTCGAACTCTTCGGCGAGTGCGGAGGCGCCAGGGACGATGATGAGCGTAGGACCGTTGCCCATGATCCGATACGAGATGGGCGTCCCGTCAGCGGAGGTGACGCGGGCGGTTTGGAAGTGTGATGACATGATGGCGAACCTTTCGTGTTTACGTTGTAAACTATAGCGTACATCGTACACCTTTGTGCAGGGCCACTGCAGATTTGGGAACGTCAGCCACTGAACGCGCTCAGCGATGAGTAACTCGGGGCGTCTTTCCCTCCACGAGCGACATGTCAACTCCGATCGAGCAAGCGCAATAGCCCGCTGATGCGACGCTGACGACGGGGTGCTGTTTCAACGTGCAAGAAGGCGACGCGCTGCCTCCAATGGTGCTCCTTCTCAACCGGAACATCTGGTACGGCTCCGACTAGTTCCCAATTGATGCCAGAGTGAACCGTCCCCGGCGCCTCATCACGCTCGCCAGCGAAGCACTGCACGAGGCTGGCGGATACCTCCAACAAGGTCACATCCGCGGGAACCACCCTGGGCTTCAGTCAACCAACGGGTAATCAGCTTCCCCGCTAGAGGTTTGAGGCGACGGTCCCTCATCGACGTAGGCCCTTGTCTAGAGTTTGAAGGATATTCGTGAAACGGCCTCAATGCATTGCCGCCATCTGCTACACCATCGTCAGCGCGTTTATCGGCATCCGATGGTTCCGCTGGGAGGCACGGTAACGCAGAGCGAGAGAGGCAGAACATGTCCAACGACGGTCAAGAATCCATGAACGATGCCACTTACACAAAGAATCGGACAGACCCCTCTCATCAGCTGGCTGATGTGGAAAGGAGCCGCAAGCACCGGGCCGCTAGCGCGGCCTAGAACGAAGTGATGGAACGACGCCGTCGAGGTTCGGCGGCGTCGTTCTTAGTTTCCATGGTTGAAGGACATTTCCCAGCACTCGGCTCTCAGGCCGTAGCAACCAAGAAACTAAGATGAGGACGACGAGGTGAAGCGCGTTGAAGACGTGGAATGCCGGAGAACCGTAGCCCGCCGGAATCGGCACGCCCTGGATGACGGTCACTATCAGCCAGGAAAGAAACGCCCCAGTCATGTTGATGATTAGGCCGGCGTACGCCCATTCCTTCAGTCGCGGGAAGCGCGGCACGACTATCGCGATTGCTCCGAGTACCTTCGCAACTCCGATGATGTACACGAAATAGGGCGGGTATCCGAGGACTGCCACGACAGTCGCGATGCCGATACTCGAGAACTCGATGTTCAGGGATGCGTCAAGCAGTTCCGAAAGTCCACCGACGACCATTGCCAAAGCGACGTAGCCCGTGGCGACCCAGTAGACAATCCTTCTTATCCTGGATGAACCAACATTCCTGGAAGCCGTCCTTCCGTCGCGTACATCGCTCGTGGCTAATTCATTCATGGGGACTGCTCCTCTATTGGGTACTAGTCACGGTACGGTCGGGCAGCGGACGCCGCTTCTCCATTCCTGCCCGATGGGGTCTGCAGTTCCATGCGTTGACAACGCAGCCGGTGGGATTTGACTCCCCTACTGAGCCGCATCCACGTCACGGTCACGGGCCGATTAGCACGGCCCAGGATCGCAATCGCCATTGTCTTTGAGCCGGTTCACCGGCCGTGATAGGGGGCAGCAGAACACTCAAAAGGATTAAAAGGGTCCCGAAGCAAATCCATCCGACGGCGAACGCGGTTACGTTCCAAGGCTTCGCTCGCCGCACCAAAGGGTCCGCCAACCTTCCGTACATCGCTCTCTCGGAGTCCATGATGAACTTGAATACCCACCCCCGGAACCTCAAAACCACGATACCTGCGCAAATGAGAACGAGACCAGGGACTAACAAAATCCACTGCACTGTCACTACACCACCTTGCCTTTCACAGTCGATCATTTCCGATCACCAAAGTGGGATCGTCCAAGCCCCCTCCGCGCACACCCTCCGGTGCGCGAATCGAAGGAACCGGCGGCGGGGACCCCGCCATCAGCCCGGGGCAAAGTTTGCAGGGCGAGATCAGTTCCCTTGACGAGGTACTACCGTAACGGGTTTGTGGCGCGGTGAAACCGCGCAGGATCTTTCATTCTTCGAGGGTCCCCATTTCCTGGAACAGCGTGACTTCGAGTCCGGCAGGGGCATGCACCCGGGAGTTAATCGATCGCCAAGGGGTCTCGCGGGGCGCGGCGACGAGTTCGGCGCCGGCGTCAACGAGCTCGGCTGTCTTGGTTGCTGCATCATCGACTTCGAACGCGATTCGGATACGCGCGCTGGGACGGCCATCAGCTTCGATCCGGTCGATCATCCTAACCTGGGCAGGGTTCGACAGTTCGAGGGTCGCGACACCTGCGTGAAGTATGGCTACCCGCGCATCTCCGTCGCCCTCGAACGCGGCCTGCTCGGGGAGCCCGAGCACGTCACGGTAGAACGCGAGCGCGACATCGAAGTCATCAACTTCGATGACGAGGCGCAACTGGCGAACGGTGGCCGAGACGGTGTTCTTGTTCTCGTCGGTGTCTTTGCTCATACCGCTAGGCTAAAACCTGACATCAATGTGAGAGGCAAGCGTTGCGGATCGGTGAGCTCGCGCAGCGTACCGGTGCAAGCATCCGATCGCTGCGCTATTACGAGGATTGCGGATTGATCGCCGCCGAACGAAGCGTCAGCGGACAGCGCCGCTACGACGAGACGGCCATTGCGCAGGTCGTCCATATCCGCGAACTGCTTGCAGCCGGTCTCAGTACCAACACCATCGCCGATGTCCTGCCCTGCATTGCCGATCCCTCCGCGCAGACGTCCCGACTGACGTCCAGGCTGATCGCCGAGCGCGACCGCCTAGCCGCCGAGATCGCCCAGCGAACTGCGACACAGGCTGCCCTCCAACAGATCATCGACACAGCTCCACCCCTGAACACGAGCACAGATCAATCCAGCGCAGCTATCCCACCGATGACGAATCTGACCTACTAGTCCGGTGCTGGCGCACCCGCACCAGTCGACTCCCGGCATATTCCTTCCGGAGTAAGGAGCGGAGAGGTTGCCAGCGGCGTGTTGAACGGGTTCCGTTGAACTCAACGTTGGGCGATGTACGAGCCCCAGGGTCTCGAAGCGAGGGCAGCCCAACGTTGCGCGGTGGTCATGCTGATGCCGAGCAGTTCGGCCAGCAGCCGGTGCATAACGAACCTTGAACAATGCGTGTTTAACAGGGCTTTGTGCCTGTCCTACCTCGCCGCCACACCCGGTCTATTGACGCGAACTATTAGGCGGCGGTGAGTTCCGGGATGACGTCGACCTCGTCGACGGTCGCTTGCGGGCCTTTCATGGTGGCGAGTTCGAGCATTGAGGCTTTGCAGAAGTAGCGTCTGAATCGGCCGGCAGGGAGGGCGGCTGTATCCACGCCATAGATGCGAAATTACCCCCTCGTGCGGATAATCTCGTCGCATGAGCCTTGAGGACGAGATAATCGCACGCCGAGCTGCGAACAACGCGAAGTCGCTTGCTGATGCCGACCTCGCGGCGAGAGACGCTGCCGGTCTTATCGCCGCCAAAGGTGAACTACGAGCACTGATCAGCGAAGCGCTAAAGATCCTTCGGGCAAACAGTGCGAAGCGAGCAATTGATGTTGAACACAGGTTCGGTACGAAAGGCTGGTCGCAGAAGCCTTGGTTTGATGTTTCTGCCCAACCAAGCGGTTATCCGCTGGGTTCACCCTCAGGTGGGCTGTTCGTCCTCGACGACGATGAGCTCCTCCGACATGCAAAAGTCTTCAGCGTCATAGTCCCAGATCAGTATCGGGCTGAGTCCAATCGTCTAGTCGAGAATCTGCGACGAGAGCACAACGGTGCGCGGCTGCTGTGCGTGGGGTCGCCGATCGGCAGCGAACTAAAGAAGCCATCTGGCTGGGAAAGCACGTTCTTCGTTGAATCAGGTCAGCTGCTGTACGGCTACTGCGAGGGAAGACCGGAACCAGCGAGGAAGATCTTCACCGAGCGGGTCGCGGAGGCTTTGGACGCATAGTTAGCCGCCCGCAGCAGCGGTCGCGGTCGCACCCCACGACTGAAGTTTTCGTCACGGACAAAGCCTCAGCCGACGCCGCGAGAAATGCGCGTTACGAGCAGAACGTTCAAGCTCTCATTGCTAGTTCCTTCCCACGACCGCGACCCGGCCAGGGCTCCCTAGACCAACCTGGCCTCCCGCCCTCGATCACATGCGAGACGGCGGGGGCTGCTGTCAGATCGAGTATCGCCGACGTTAGAGCGAGGCGGCAAGGTGGCGAGGCGGCGAGGCGGCGAGGACGACTGACTCACCTAAAGGCATTCCGTATAAGCCAAATCAATGTTGCCACTCCGCCGAAACCGATCGCGGCGGCCCCAGCCAACATGAAAAGCGGTTTCACTCCGAGGTAGAGAGACGGAACGATGCAGCTGGTGGCGGAGACGCAGGGCTGATTGGCGATCGAGCGGAAAGTGAAGATACCAATGATGATGAACGCCACCGCTAACCAGAGCTTCACAAGGTCGAGTGCCGTTTGGCCGCGCGCGCCTTTTCGTACAGCGAGTGCTCTTCGCGGCGGACGGTGGGTTCGGGGCGTGAGGTTTCGGCGGGGTGTGACCGACGTTGGGGTGCGAGGATTGGACGCCAACGGTCGGCGCGGAGTTCCGACGTCCGCGATGAGTCGCTCGAAACGCGGCATCACGCGGAAAGTGTTCGCGGCCTGGGGATCGATGTGCCATGTTTCCGGTTCCTCCGCCGCGAGCTTGAGCAATGACAATTTCGTATCACTCAGCTGCTGTGGCTGGGCCTTGAGCCAAGCCACAAGCTTGCGAGCATCGAGCACCGCCACCGGGCGATTGTATGGAGCACGCTTGTCAATCACTGACTGCGGATCGACGAGGGCGACTACTGGCCTCACGGTGACGGGAAATCCCGCTTTCATAGAAAGTCTCTTGGCCACGTCAGCACCATCGCGATGACCATCCGCAAGATGGCGAGTCTTGTTGCTGTTGATCCCGAGCATGTAGTCGACAACCCAGACCTTGGCGCCGGCGTGATGCTTGGTGTTGATCGCGAAGACACCCCCGGGACCGATGACCAAATGATCGACATCCTTGGTTCCAGCTCCGATCGGAACCGCGTGCCTGACGAACCACGCAGGGCCAAGTTCGGAGAGCATCCGCCCGACCTCGATCTCGCCGAGCGCGCCCTGGTACCAAGGCCAAGCATCGTCATGAAGGACGACGCGTTGCGCAGTCCGCAGCGAGGGATCTCGGGCTTCCGCCTGGGACTGAACCTCAAGACACTTCAGCGCAACGGAATAGCCAGCCGCGCGAGACGATAGCGCATGGATGCCCGCGAAGTCAGTGCGCTGGCCGGTGTCATCTGTAGACGTCATGTTTCCCCCGACCCCGACAGTATCGAGCGAAACTCTGAACTGCACCCCCCAGTGTGGGGTGGGCGCCACCGTCCGCCTCTGCACCAGAGCCTCCGAGGTGCCGCCACCGCCGCGCTCGTGATCAAGCGCTTGGCTGGGTCGCATTGGGAATCAGCCTCGCTCGCTAATCACTGAAGTAGGCGGCAGGGCCCGGAAGGTCGTCTCAACTGGACCGTAACGAATCAGTCCGCATCCGCGATCAGCGTAGTCAGCCCAGACGTCATGGCCGTTGCTGGGTCGGTGGCTCTATCTCGGCAAGCTGGCGTCCCCGCTGAGAACTTGGACGCTCCCCAGCGTCACCGATAATTCACACCGCACGGTAGATCGATTTTCCGCGCCCCGAAACGGGCGCGTTTCGTCGTTAAACGACTTCGTGCCCGCCGCCACGCTCACTGGGCGGGGAATGCTGCGATCATCCGACACTAAAAACGACAAAATCCCTCGCGAGCTTCATCACAAGGGATTTCGTGTTTAGTTCTTGGGACGGTTTTGGGTACGACCCCGTGGTCGGGCTGACAGGATTTGAACCTGCGACCCCTTGACCCCCAGTCAAGTGCGCTACCAAGCTGCGCCACAGCCCGTGGCTTTGTGCCCCCGAACTGCGGGGCACGAAGAGAAAGCTTACCGTTTCGCGGTGGAGCTCGCGCGCACCGTCAGGCTCGGAACGAGTCGAGGTCTGCCGGCTTCGATACGTGAAGGCACCCTCCTCAGCTACAAACCTACGTGCGCTTGCGGCGCTCCCGCACGCGCATGTTCACGTTGATCGGGCTGCCCTCGAAGCCGAAGATCTCGCGCAGCCGCCTGGTGATGAACCTGCGGTAGCCGGGATCGAGGAATCCGGTCGTGAACAGCACGAACGTCGG